>JAJZXC010000197.1 GCA_021846365.1 Bacillota bacterium
ATATTCTACCAGTTCGACGTCAATCGGGAATATCCTTTGATCCAAAATTCTGATTATTAGTCCAGGAAAATCGAACGCCTACCATAATTTGACATGCGGAACCTGGGTTTTAAGTATGATCTTTGGTCTCTTCGTGATCGGTAATCCTTTCGGCTATGCTGGGGTGTTGGCCGCGTCTCCCCAGCACTCCACCGCGGTCTGGTCGGATTCGTTTAAGACGCTCGCGCCTTTGAGCGTGCAAGGCGGACACTGGCAGGTCCGCGATGGCCAACTTAAAGCCACCAACCTTGGGGCGAGCACCAAGTTCGCCGACCAGTTTACGGTCATGCCGAACACCTTGCAATCCCTCGTCGAGCGGAGCACCGTGACCTTGCAGGCGTTGCCCCGGCATGGAAGTTTTCGGGTGGGCCTGATTGCCCGCGCCAGTGTGGCATCTGGCCACGTCGACAAATGGGCACTCCTTCTCACCCCCGGCGCGGTATCTTTGCTGAACGAAAACACCCGCTTTGTGGCCACCGTACCGTTTAAGGTAGACCCATCTTCCACCTACCACATCGCGATGGCAAAGTGGGCACCACCGTCGAGGGCAAGGTTTGGCTCGCCGGCAAACCCGAACCGTCCCGATGGACGATTAGCGGGAGGTTTTACCCCAACGCGGTGGCTCGGCAAACGGGTGTGGGCTTATATTGCGCAGGTGCCGATGCCGTATTTAGCCACTTCGTGTTGTCGAACCCTTTCCCTCGCATGACCATCACACCAGAGAGCGCCAACAGCGTCTTTAGCGCAGGCCATCCGATCCGCTATTCGGTGCGCATTATGAATGCGGGGAGCCAAAGCTCCAACGATCTGCTGGAATATACGATTATCGGGTCGGACGGCGGGGTGGCCGGGCGAGGCAGGAGGCCGGTGTTCTTGGCCGCCGGCCAATCTTGGTCGGCCTCCGTCTTGCTACCCCGGCCGCCCCGCTTCGATCTCTATACGCTCTCGACCAAACTGATACACGACGCTTTCGGCCACGCCACCCTGCTGAGCATGGCCACCGAAACCTGGGCGCTGGTTCCCGCTCCCAAGCCCGGAGCCGGCCACCGCTTCGGACTCAACGCCAATCTCGCTCCGGTGGTGTCCAATCCCCAAGGGTTGGCGGTCGGTATGACCACCATGCGGGCAGAAGGCCTTGGGTGGTACCGGCTGGAGTTCAACGCCCTCCGCATTGCGACTTCTTCATCGGACGAGAACTGGAGCGCCATCGATACTTTGGTGAAATCCGCTCACCAAACCCATTTGAAGGTGTTGGGCCTTTTGACCGCGTGGCCCGGGGGCGACAATCCCTTTGTCGTCCATGCCAAGCTAAGTTTTGCCCAAGCCGTGTCTCGATACGCTCAGTTTGCTGAAGCCGCGGTATCCCGTTATATGCCGGGCGGATTGCTGGCGCAATCCCAAGGCTGGGCGCACTACGGCATCACTGCGTGGGAACTGTGGAATGAGCCCACCACGGCAGCGTATTGGCAAGGGACACCCGCTCAGTACGCCCAACTGGTGCAAGCGGCAGCCCAGGCTATTCGCAAGATAGACCCTTCTGCCACGGTGTTGGCGTACACGGACGCACCAAAAACGCTGTTGACGGCGGATTCCCCTCCTGCCTTTACCGCGCTGGCCTGGCACTATTATCCTGGAGCCAGTAGCCCCGACAGTCCGGTAGCGTCGGTCTATTCCGCTATAGCTCCCATAGTTGCCGCAGAGAGCACCACACTCCCGCCCGTCGAGTCCTTGCCGCTATGGCTGACGGAAACGGGATGGTCCACCCAATGGGTAACGCCCCACCAACAAGCCGCCTACTGGGTGCGGGCGGCCCTGGACGCCTTGGCGGAAGGGACCCACAAGGTGTTCTTTTTCACAGAATCCTACCCGGGTTCCGGATACGGGGAGCTAACCGGGCAGTCGGAGCCCAAAATCACGGTTCCGGCCGTAGCTGCCCTAACCCAAAATCTCGCCGGCTACCAACCCGCGGGGTCGATTGAACTCGGCAGTGCGGTCCGGGGCTGGTTGTGGCAGAATGGAACCAACGCCATGGCCACGCTGTGGAACCTTGGCCAAACCCCCGGCCAACTCACGGTTTTCTCCCTAAATGGCGCGATTACAGCGGTTAACTGGATGGACAATCCTGTGGTCTCCGCCTCATACCAGCCACCTAATCCTCACCATGGGCACTACCCCAGTCTACGTAATAGGTCATGGGCTATCTCCCCAGGCCCTTGCCCAGGACTTGCAAAGTGGCCTGCTATCCGGCATTCCGCCAATATCGGTAGCCTTTTCGCATTGGCTGACGCCCAGCGGGTCAACCGTCTTGCCGCTGGCACTCACCGTCACCAATCAAAACAATACGCCAACTTCCGGCACACTTGCCGTGAACTTGCCGGCCGGCTGGTCGGCGGGTACCTTCGACAGCACATTTGGCCCCCTGGCTTCAGGAACCAGCGCCACAGTTACCATCCCCATTACCCACATTGCCACGGACCGGTCGAACGCCTATCCGGTCACCATTGCTGCGACAACGACCAGTGGCATTTCGCAGTCGCGCACCGAAATCCTGTCCATTTTAGCTAGTCCACCTGCCGCCTCGCTGGCGACCACCGTCAACCTCTTGCCCGCACCGCTCGATCGGGCAGGCCAGCTGGTCGGAGTGCCTGGTTGGACGCCGTCGGTCGCCAGCGCCAAAGTCTATACCACGTGGTCTCCGACCGCGCTCCAAGTCGGTGTGCTAGTGCATGCCCAGGAATTCTCCCAAGGGTTCACTAAGGCCAACATCTGGCAGGGTTCCAGCGTCCAGCTGTTTTTCGAAGTCCGCACGCCCCAAGCTTCCGGCGGCTGGATCGGAGGAAGCACCGCCAGTGTCGGTCTGGCCGCTACGCCGCAAGGCCCCCAGGTCTGGGAATGGCACGGCCCCACCCCGGGCTTGGTCACGTCCGCACCGCTTACCGTAACTCGGATCCATCACAACACTTGGTGGTACCAGGTGTCGCTGCCGTGGTCAACGCTCGGGATCACTCCGGCAGCCGGCACCTATTTCGGATTTGACGCACTGCTCAACGTCGTCCGCGGCAAAAACCGGGTGGGTTGGATCGCACTCGCCCCGGGAGTCGGCAACACCAATCTCCAGGATCGGTATCCCTCCCTCACGCTGTTACCGACCACGGCCGAGTGACTTCCCCGGGAATGAACACTCTTCCACTAATAGCTGGGCGGCGGCCTAAGCAGGCTATTATTATGACGCATGCTGGCCGCCGTGTTGAGAGCCTTATGAGGCTCCCCTGTGATGTCGGGGCGACGCCAGCACTACACTCCCCGGCAGTGTCCAAAAGAGCACGGGGCCGGTCGGTGGTTTCCTCCCTGTTTCCCGGTATCGCAAGCTATATATTCGGCAAAAAAGAACTTGCATTTAGGATTTCTGACCAAATGGTCGGGAGGCCGGATATACTCGAAGTTGTGTCCTTATATGCCGTCGGCTAAATTAAAAATCTTTTTTGCCGCGTATATAGGCACGAGGATACAAGTTTGATCGGCGGCGCCCGACCCAGCGAAACAAACGTCCCTGCAAAGCGACCCCACCAATGATCGACTGAGCAGTACTGACTGTGCCCACGTTCACGGGTTTGACGACAAACTTTTTGCGCCCGGAACTCCGCATGAGCCAAAGTTCTCCGGGTATGAGCAAAGTATTCGCCTATATTTGACCTCGACCAGTTACCGCAGATCTCGGCCGCCCTATCCCTTAGAGCGGGTTACCCTCAGCCGATGACTTCGGGGGCCGGAGGATAGCCGGCACCGCGAGCGGCATACAAGCGAGATAATTTCCCCCGGGGCGAATTGTTGACGCCGCGGATTCCTCCATATGCTGTGACCGACACCAATTTTGCCCCCAGTGCATATGGGGTATGACAACGATTCGTTAATGTTCCGTCATAAGCCAGATTGTGGCACTTTGCATAGTTTTTCGTTCCATCAAAGTTTTGCAGCAAAACTCGACCCCACGACGGGTGCATTTCAGTCGATCACGGTATCGATTACGGCAAGCCAACGATCACTGACACTGAACATGTGGGAGCCGGACGTGTACATTCGTGGTCCGTGGACCTTTCCCATCAAGCTGCGGGAAACGAAAGCGGCGAAACCGCGGCCATGACGCGGCAGAGTTCGCAAATCTCCCCGCTCGGGCAGGCATAGGGGTATTTGGCACATTTACGCTCGGCACGAGACGCACGCGCCTCGAGTAACGAAGAGCGCGACCCGCCGATGTTCTCGTGGTGGGGAAGCACTCTATGGGGCTCATGATCTGCAAACGGGGGCGAGTGTGCATTAGGCGCTCAAGCGGTTTCGGGGCAGGTTTGTTCCCGCAGAGGACAGCTCACGTGTTAGATGCGCCTATCAAGCACCTCGCTCCCGACCAGGCGAGACAGTGCGGCCTCGGTGCGTTTAAATTGCCTCTGACTCCTCCCTGGGATCGGGCACGCAAAGCCGTCGGGCCAGGCGCGCCGGCGAGTTTCTTTTCCTGGAGGCCCGTGCCGGACCAGCTCTGAAGCACCAACGAGGTATGTCGTGATACACCGGGGTCTGCCCTGAAAATTGTTAAGACCCCCGCAGGGCAAACCAACCTAAGCCACGCTCAATAGTGACAGATTTGTCGGTATTGGTGGCAATGACTAATGCAAAACGACGCTTACCCCGTGGCTGGAGCTACCGACCCACTCGAGTCGAGTAAGACGTCCTCCCGCGTAATCGTGACTTGGTACCCCAGCGCCTGGAGCCGCTGCACCATCCGGTGGGCCATTTGCTCCCGGTCGCGCGTGTCATTATAGGTGGCGCCGAGTTCGCGGTACGGTTTCCCCGTGGTCAGCACATGGTACATGATGATCAGCAGGCGGTGCGCCAATGCGACCAGCGCTTTTTTCTTCGGCATCCGGCGCACCCACCGATGGAACAGGGCGCTGAGAAAGGTGCCCTTCGTGTGGCTGGCCACCCAGGCAGCCAGCACCAGGGCCACGCGCAAGGCCTTATTCCCTTTCCGGGTCCGACTATTCCGGCGTTTCCCGGCGCTTTCATTCTGCCCAGGAGCCAACCCGGACCAGGCGGCGAAGTGTTTCGCCGTCGGAAACCGGTCGAGATTGGGGCCGAATTCTGCCAGGACGGCCTCGGCGGTCCGCCGGTCGACCCCGGGAATACTGATCAACAGGGCCAGGCGCGCCTCGTCGGCCTCTAGACGACGGGCAATCTCGGTGTCAATGCGAGCCAGATGGCGGTTCAACTCATCGACGTGGTCCAGGAGTTGGCGGAGCAGAAACCGTTGGTGATCGCCCATGGCACCCGTCAGGGCGGGGACTAACGCGGCATGTTTCTTTTTCAGCGTCCCCCGAGCCAACGCCGCCATGGCGGCAGGATCCTGCTCGCCAGTAATGAGCGCTTCCAGCATGGCACGCCCAGAGACGCCCAGCACGTCACTGACCACCGAGTCGAGCTTAATGTTCGCGCCTTCCAGCACCTTTTGGATCCGGTTGATTTCTCGCGACCGCTCCTCCACCCAACGAGTGCGTTGGCGCGTCAGTTCGCGCAGTTCTCGCTGGGGGCGGTCCGGAATGAAACTGGGGCGGACGAGCCCATGGCGTAAGAGATCGGCGATCCATTGGGCATCCTTGACATCGGTCTTGTGCCCGGGCACATTCTTGTAATGCGCCGGGTTGATCACCCACGTGGTGAACGCGTCTTCCAGGAGATTGTAGACCGGCTTCCAGTAGGATCCGGTGGCCTCCATGGCAGCGTGGGTGACGCCTTCCTGCGTGAGCCAATCGACCAGCGCGAGGAGCGCGGGAGTATCCGTGGCAAACGTCCGCAGGACGTTTTGGCCACGACC
>JAJZXC010000198.1 GCA_021846365.1 Bacillota bacterium
GCCCCGAGATTCGGCGCAGGTCCACCAGATTCCGCCTTACGGCGGACACCCTACCACTGTTGCCTACCCCACTAGAACGAGAAACGAGCAGGGGTCAGACTTCCACTGACAAGCACTGCGACCTGCCAGTCGCACAACCCCCGCCTCGGCGTAGCCAGGCGGTGGGAGAGTTCATACACCAAGGCGGTTGCCAATACCGTCGGCTTGAGAATGTTGGCATACATATGTCTGAACCTGTCCCACTCCTAGCGTCGCATGTATACCCACGCCTAAAGGCGGGGGCTTTACGCCCGATCTCGGTAATGGTTGCTGCAATCTAACTGCACTTCGCTGGGCTCGTGCAATCGTTGCCCTTCCTCTCGGTACCAGGCATCGCCAGCACGGCCCGCAAGAATTATGAACACATTTCGAACGGTATCGTTTCCGGGGAGGCTCCCAGGCGATATTTGACTTCTGGGATCAGCCGGAGCTTCGCGAGGCCGCCAAGGAACGGCCCGGCAGAAGATCCGCCCCCAAGCGTTTGTGCTGCCCCATCAGACCTGTCACGGGTTTCGCATGTTGACTATCGGTGGCTTCCGAAGCGAAACGGCCGACATCGATCACGGCCGCGAGACTATATATGGCGCGGCTAAGCCGACCGCGGTCACCAGGTTGTCGCCATTAACCAAATCTTAACTCAGGGTTAATACGTTCATCATCGCTTGCTAAAGGGAGGGGCGTAAGCTTAAGCCATCGTTACGACGGTGGCGCCACAGTCGATGAAGAAATTCCATCAAGATTCGCTTAGACCTTTGACATATACCTGAAGGAGGATTTTCGAATGCGAAGTCTGCTCAAACTGGCGAGTTCGCTCACTGCCCTCGCCACCCTGGGATTGGGGGCGGGCCTGGTGACTCCCGCCATGACCGAGGCGGCTCAACGCCCGCATTTACATCTGATCTTTTATTCCGCTCAGGGCTACGATGCCGCGGAAGCCGCCGCCTTCCAAAAGGCCACCGGCATCCGGGTGCACTTGAGCGACATGTCGACCGGACCGCTTTTGGCCAAAGTGAGCGCAGAAGCTCAGAACCCGAAATGGGATGTCATTTGGTTTGACGGCAATGGGGCCATGGCCGCGCTCAACCAACAGGGTCAACTTCTTCGCGGATGGACTCCGTCCACAGCCAAAAATTACAACCGCCTGGGACGCTCGTTACTGCCCAAAGATCATGCTTACTTCCCCACCGGCGTCACCTCGGCCGGCGCCTTGGCTTACAACACCAAATTGGTCTCCGCCAAAAACGCCCCTAGGACCTGGCAGGAGCTCCTCAAACCCGAATTCCGAAATGCAGTGGGCATGAACAATCCCGCCATTTCTGGACCCACCTATCCCTTGCTGGCTGGCCTTTTTAAACAAATGGGGGTGGCCAAAGGCGAGACCTTTTTTACCAAACTCAAGGCTAACGGTCTTAAGATCTATCCTACCAACGGCAACACCCTGCAGGCACTGGCCAGCGGTCGCATCAAAGTCGCCATGTTCCAGGATTCGGCGGAACTGTACGCCAAGCGTTCCGGCGATCCGGTGAACGTCATCTATCCCCGGGGCGGGGTGACCATGCTGCCCAGCGATATCGCGATTAGCGCCCACGCGCCGGACATGGCGGCCGCCAAACGCTTCGTGACCTGGGTACTCTCCAAACGAGGCCAGCATGTCATGCAAGACATTAGGGCCGCCGGTTCCGACTCGTTGTTCCAGCCCGTGACCAACCAAATAAAGCCCCTGTTGCGGCGAACTGGCGTCCACTGGATTAACGTCAACCCGATCTGGGCCGGCGAACATGAAACGCCGTGGGTAAACTGGTTTACCAATAATGTTGTTCGTTAACCCAGGTCCGACATCACAGGAACCGAGACGGGATCCGCGCCAGCGTGTGTCCCGTCTCGGTTCCAGGCTCGGTGGGGTGGGCTTTCGCACCCTTAACGGGATGGCTGCGGCAGTGGTGGTCATCCTTATCGCACTGCCCTTGTTGGCACTTCTCCTGCAATCGATCTGGCCGGACCTCTTCTCCCTACCTCCCAGCCTTAGGATATCTGGGGCCGGGTTCAACGCCCTTTTCCAAGACCCCTACGGTATCCGATCCATCGTCGACTCTGCCGGCCTGGCTGTTTCCACCGCCGTCATCGCCACCGTCTTAGGGGGTGCCGTAGCCTATCTCTTGGAGGCCGTCGAATTGCCGGCCCGGGGCTTTTTCACCGCCATGACCTGGTTGGTGCTGTTGGCACCGTCATTTCTGATTGGGCAGGGATGGCAGTTTCTGTTCGGGCCGGGGGGAATCTGGGCCAAAGGTCCATTGGTCGGCATTTTGCTCTCTCCGGTCGGGGTCGCTTTGGTCCTTTCCTTGAAGTTATTTCCGTTCTCTACTCTCGCCATCAGCGGGGCTTTACGCGGAATCGGGCAGGATGTAGTACACGCCGCCCGTCTTTCTGGGGCCTCTTTATGGACTACCTGGCGGCGGATCCTGGTTCCGCTGTTGCTCCCGGCGGCATTGGCGGGGGCGCTGATCGTTCTGGCCGAGGTCTTGAGCGATTTTGGCGTGGCCTCCACCTTGGCCCAAACCGCCAATTTTCCTTTGCTGACGTACGCCATTTACGCCGCCATGGAGACCTTCCCGGTCAACTTCTCGGAGGCGGCCGCCCTGGCGGTCATCTTGGTGGTGCTGGTGTCGCTTGCGCAATGGGTGGAACGGTGGATCATGGGGCGCCGGGGATATGCCACCCGATGGGGTGGAAGCCAAAATCTGGGTCGGCAACCGCTGGCCCGACCATGGATTTGGCTGGCGGCAATCAGTGCCTTGTTTGTGGTCGCCTTTGTGCTGCCCGCCTGGGGGATAGTGGCAGTAAGCTTTGAGTCCCCCGGGGGTTCCTTTGGCCATTGGACGCTGGCCAACTATCTGAGCCTATGGGGACGAACCTACGGGTTGGATACCTTTGTTCGCTCTCTCGGTTATGCCGTGGCGGCCGGCGGCTTGGGCCTTGTTGTCGGCATCGTGGTCTCTATCGCTTGGTGGCGGCGAGGGGGATGGCTGATCGCGGCCCTAAAGGCGCTTACCACCACCACCATCGCCATTCCCGGCATTGTGTTGGGCGCTGGTTACATTTTCTTCTGGAATCAACCCATCTTGGGTCGGATCGGCCTTGCGCTGTACGGCACCCCGGCCGCCTTGCTCTTGGCCTACGTGGCTGGCACCCTCCCCTATTCGGTCAGGGTGGCGAGCGGCTCAATGGTCCAAATCCCTCCGAATGCCATCTTCGCCGCACGTACGGCGGGGGCCGGACTGACCAGGGTCATTGTTCGGATCTTCATACCGATGCTCCGCGATACCTGGTTTAGGGTCTGGCTGATCAGTTTTGCCGGGGTAATCTTTGAACTGCCGGTGTCCGAACTCTTATATCCAGCTGGCGCGCCCACGCTGGCGGTGGGCATTATTCACCAGATCCATTCCATGCGTTTTGGCACTGGAGCGGCGTTGACCGTCATATCCACCGTTTTGATGGGAGTGATGGTGGGAGCGGCTCAATTCCTCCAAAACCGATGCAGTCGCCGAGATGAACACAAGCATAGCCGCACCCATTGGGCGGGTAATCGGATGGCCAACGATCCGCCTTCCGCCCCCCGCCTCTCGGCACCTCGCAAAGAAGGGAAATTTAGCCTGTGAGTCTTGAAATCCTCAACCTCAGCGTGCGTTATGGGGCCGTCACCGCCTTGTCGGGCGTTTCCCTGGCGGTTGGTAGCGGCGAAATCGTCGCCGTGCTGGGGCCGTCGGGGAGCGGTAAGACCACTTTGTTACAGGTCCTGGCCGGGATCCAAAATCCGTCTCGCGGTGAGGTCCGTTTGGAAGGCCGTACTCTCGCCCGTCCTGGTTTGAGTGTCGCTCCCGAACGGCGCGGGATTGGGATGGTGTTTCAAGACTTTGCCTTGTGGCCGCATATGACCGTCGTCGACACCATCCGCTTCCCCCTCGAAACCCTGCGCACGCCACGGCGCGAGCAGTTCCAACGCGTGAGCGAACTTTTGGCCTTGGTCCACCTCGGCAGCCTGGGTGACCGCTATCCCCACGAACTCTCGGGCGGACAGCGACAGCGGGTGGCGATTGCCCGTGCGCTCGCCACCCGTCCCGCCCTCATTTTGCTCGACGAGCCGATGTCGAGCTTAGACGCCCGCCTCAGGGAAACCATGCGGGCGGACTTGGCTCGCATCCTGCGTCAAGAGCGGGCCACCGCGCTTTACGTCACCCACGACCGGCTGGAGGCGATGGCGGTGGCCGATCGCGTCCTCCTTCTCCGCAGCGGTCAACTCATCCAGGCGGGAACGCCAAGCGAACTCTACGAACAGCCCTCGGATTGCTTCACGGCTGAATTCATGGGACCCGCGAATTGGTTCGAGGCCGAAGTGGTCAACGTCAACGCATCACCTGGCGCCTTTCTCACGGGCACGGTTAGTATTCAGGGCACAACGCTCTTAAAGGCCCGGGTTCCCGTGGGAGTCGGGCCGGGAACCCGGGGAGCGGCTTTGATTCGCCCTGAACACTTGCACGTCGTCAAAGCCTGCCCAAAACCAGAAACATGGCAGGCACACGTTACCCAAGCCACCTACTTGGGAGCCCACTGGCAGCTTCAGGCAGCCATCGCCAACGGACCTTCGGTGACGGCCTACCATCCTGCGGCGGTTACGGTCGGCGAGGAGATTGGCCTTCGGTACGAATCAAACACCGTGTGGTTCATTCCCATCTAAGTACCCGGCTGAAACTTTTCCTGGACAATCTTAGGCGTACACGTTCGGTAAATCCGGGCTGTTCGCCGAAAATACGGCTCTTGCACAGCGACTGCTATCGATGCCGACGGCTGGTTACTTGGGTAGCCCATGCCTGAAATCGGTTCGCCCTCTCAATGCTCTTGTAAGCCAACAGCGTAATCCAAAGCCAAGGCACGTAAGTGCTGGCTTTCATGTCAACCGATGGGCAAGAGCCGAAAATACTCTAAAAACCAGAAATTGGGCTCTCTCGATACCAAACGTTTGACGTGACCTTCTACGATGAGCCTGCCCGGGCGTTTGTGTATTACTCCCCGGCCCTAGACAGGAAAAAAGCGCATACCCTACAACGGGAAATCGAGCGCGAACGTACCCGGATCACCAAGGTCACCAAGAAATTGGCCGGGAAAGCCTTTTCTTCAGCGGAAGATGCTCGCCAAGCGGCGGACATCCTGCAGCAGGAGTCCCCCCTGCGTTGGCACCAGGTGACGCCGATCATCGTCGAACAAGAGGTGCCGGTGAAACGACGAGGGCGGCCGAAGGCAGGGGTTCCACCAGCCACTCGGACGGAGTACACGGTGACGCTGCGGGTGACCGATCCCGTGCCGGAGGCCATCCAAGCAGAACGAGAACGGCGCTCCACTTTTATTTTGCTGACGAGCAATCTTACCCATGCGCAACAAGCCCTGCAGGAGTATAAGGGTCAAGGCCAGAACGAAATGGGATTATCGCAAACACTATTATTTTCCGTGGCGTAGTCCACCACGATCTCCGTGACTCGCCATATACCTTGCGCCGCCGAGCTTTGGCTCGGCGGCGGGCTTCAGCGGAAACGCGCCAAACTGTCAAGGAAATGATGGCATGAGAAATCCGAGTGTCAAGGAAATGATGGCATCTATTTACGAAAAACCTCGTCTTAAGCCTGCAGCCTCCGTCCGTGGTCGAGAAATCTGATAGTAATGACGGAATCTGCTTGACCATTGGTGCCGGCCACGCTATCCTGGGAACATGGAGAAAGA
>JAJZXC010000014.1 GCA_021846365.1 Bacillota bacterium
TTCGGAGGATTGGCCCGGGTGCTATAGGCCACAAGGAGCTTGTCCATTTATTCCAGCCTCAGAATCGGGACATACCATATACATGCAATCGATCCAACTGTAGCCATATATACGGGCAACGAATGACCGAGATTTCTGCTTATGGACGAACTCCTGGCAGCGTTAAAGGCTACCCAGGCCGCGGGCGCGAAATGTGAGATATAAGGCAACATTGACTGGCATGCCTGTATGGACCGATTTTACCGACATCGGGAGGATTTAGCCGTAGGCCTCCGAATATCGTATGATTGCACGACGTTGGGAGCCGAGCCGGCATCTGAGTCCGATTCTCGCGGTTTGAAACTCCGATGCGCTTTTGGGACAATAGGCTACGTCCCGCAATTGTTCTGGCTGGACAAAAAAGGGAGGTGAGACGTTCGCGTCAGGACGATTTTACCCTGCAGGGGTTGCCCCCGATTAACCGAAGGGCGCAGTGCAGGCTCACTCGTCGGCGAACCGAGCAGATGGCATCATTGGATTGGACGGTGCGTGCGCTGAGTGTCGACGATGGCCCCAAGGTATGGAAGCTCATTCGGGACGCGGAAACCCTCGACCTCAATTCTCCCTACACCTACCTCATGCTCGGCAAGTTCTTCGCGCAGACCTGTATGATCGCCGAACGGGATGACCAGATCGCGGGATTCGTGTCGGGGTTTTTCCTCCCCGAATCCGCCGATACCCTATTTATATGGCAGATTGCCGTGCAGCCAAGCCAGCGGGGAAATCGACTGGGGACAAGGCTTTTGAATGCGCTGTGGACAGCGGCCAGCGACCGTCGGCCAGTTAGCTATCTGGCGGCTACGGTGACACCAAACAACGCCGCTTCAGCCGCACTCTTTCGCCGTTTTGCGAAAGCCCGGGGTGCGAAATGCGCAGTCGAACCGTGCTTTCCATTGCAGTCCTTTCCCGGATTGGACCACGAGCCGGAATATCTGTATCGCATCGGTCCCCTGGGGGAGTGCCGACGCCCGGCGGACCAGTAACTCAGTACACCCAAGAAGGAGGCGTGGACGATTTGGTGAACGGAATCGGAGACAAGACCCTGTCGCCGCTCAAAGTATTCGAAGACCTGGAGTCCTCGGTGAGAAGTTATATCCGAAGCTTTCCGGCCGTGTTTAGCCGCGCCCAAGGTTCCCGGGTGTGGGATGTTGACGGACGCGAGTACATCGATTTTATTGCCGGCGCGGGAGCCTTGAATTACGGACACAATAATCCGCGACTGAAGGAAAGGCTGGTCGCCTACATCCAGGAGGATGGCATCACGCATAGCCTCGACTTGGCTACCTCCGCCAAGGCCGGGTTTCTGGAAGCGTTTCAGGACGTGATTTTGAAGCCGCGCGGGATGTCGTACAAGGTAATGTTCCCCGGGCCGGCGGGCACTAACGCGGTGGAAAGCGCCTTGAAACTGGCCCGCAAGGTAACCGGACGGACGACAGTGATGGCGTTTACCAATGCCTTTCATGGGATGACCCTGGGATCGTTGGCGGCGACCGGCAACCGCTTCAAACGCGGGGGCGCGGGCTTGCCGTTGACCAACACGGTTATCATGCCCTACGACCAGTACGTGGACGGCGAAATGGACACCGCCGACTATCTGGAACAGGTCCTGGACGACGAGGGCAGCGGCATACCCCTTCCGGCTGCAATCATTCTCGAGACGGTGCAAGGCGAAGGCGGCGTAAATGTCGCCCGCGGGATGTGGCTGAAGAAGATCGAGAAACTTTGCAGGCGGAGGGAGATCGTTCTCATCGTCGACGACATCCAGGTCGGATGCGGCCGCACCGGCCCGTTTTTCAGCTTTGAACCGTACGGACTGAATCCCGACCTGGTGTGCTTGTCCAAGTCCTTGAGTGGCTACGGCCTCCCGCTCTCAGTGACCCTGATCCGGCCGGAAATGGACATCTGGGATCCCGGCGAGCACAACGGAACTTTTCGCGGCCAAGATCTGGCCTTCCTTACCGCCACCGAGGCGCTCGCCTACTGGCGGACGGACGCGCTTACCCAGGGCACCCTGGACAACGCTGAACGCGTGCGTACGGTGCTGCAGGACATTGCCGACGCCTATCCCTCTCTAGAGGCCACGGTGCGCGGTCGCGGGTTGATCCAGGGCTTGGCCTTGGGCCGGGCGGGCATGGGGGCCAAGATCTCTCAGGCCGCGTTTCAGCGCGGACTGATGGCGGAAACCTCAGGCCCGGAAGGTCAGGTGTTGAAGCTGTTGCCCCCGTTGACCATCGACCTGGCCACCCTTGACCAAGGACTGCAAATCTTGCGCGAGAGCGTGGTCAGCGTGTTGGCATAGCGCGGAGACGGATCGGCGCTGAAAGGAGAGATTTGGTGATTGTCAGAACCTTGGAGGACATCGTTGGCACCGAGCGGGAGGTCAGCGCACCAACGTGGTCGAGTCGTCGGATGATCCTGGCCGACGACGCCGTGGGGTTTTCATTGCACGACACCATAATGCGGGCAGGCACGGAGACCACGATGTGGTACAAGCACCACATTGAGGCGGTGTACTGCATCGAGGGTGAGGGCGAGATCGAGGATCTCGGTACCGGCGTGGTCCATCTCCTACAACCGGGGAGCTTGTATCTGCTGAATGACCATGACCGCCATCGGGTGCGGCCGCGAACGGACTTGCGCATGATCTGTGTGTTCAATCCTGCCTGCACCGGGCGCGAGGTGCACGACCAAGACGGCGCCTATCCTTTGATGAAGTGACCAGTCCGGCGGGCAGGCCAGGGTTAGGCGAAAGATACGTGCTGAGAGACGGAAGGGAGTGCTGTGGTGATGTCATTGCTGACTGCCGAAGACGTATATCCTTCTAGGATGGGAGATCGGCCGGCGATCCTCGAACGACGCGATCCCGCCATCTATGGGAAGAACGCGGGGCCCTTGTCGAGCGCGGACCTTAACCATTATCGGGACAACGGCTTTTTGCTGTTGGAAAACCTGTTTGCCGCGGCGGAAGTTGCTCAGATGCGCGAGGACCTGGGCCGGATTTGGCAGCATAGCCAAGGTTCGCAGGCACCGGAGGTGATTTGCGAACCAGGCAGCGATGTCGTGCGTTCGGTATTCGCCGTCCATGAAAGCGACCAGGCCTTCAATCGCTGGTCACGGGATCCGAGGCTGTTGAACGCCGCTCGCCAGGTGCTAGATAGCGATGTCTACGTGCATCAGTCGCGCATTAACTTTAAGCCGGGCTTCACCGGCCAGGAATTCTACTGGCACTCGGACTTCGAGACCTGGCACGTCGAGGACGGTATGCCGCGCATGCGGGCTTTGAGCTGTTCGATTTGGCTCGACGACAATTTTCCCTACAACGGTTCGCTGATGGTGATTCCCCATTCGCATCAGTACTTCGTTGCCTGTATGGGCCAAACCCCCAAAGAGCATTATAAGCAATCGCTGCGCCGGCAGGAATATGGGGTGCCCGACCAAGACAGCTTGCGCTGGTTGGTGGAGCGCGACGGCATCCTGATGCCGGAGGCCAAGGCGGGGGCGGCCTTGCTGTTCGACTGCAATATCATGCATGGTTCCAACAGCAACATCACCCCGCTGGCCCGACGAAACGTCTTTTTCGTGTATAACAGCGTGGAAAATCAGTTGGTGCCCCCCTTTTCGGGGGCAGAGCCCCGACCCTGGTTTCTTGCCCACCGCGATCCGGAACTCGTCGTGCTCTGAGGCTGTCGAGGGCGGCCGCTTTCCCCGGCCGCCCCTGGCTTCTCCCGGAGCAGGGAAATCTCTCCTTCCTGCATTTGCCAGCCCACAAAATGTGTACAATGAAGGTAGCGGGATAGAGCGTCACGTTCGCGGGTTCACAGGCGGACGGCGCGAGGAGGCTTCCCATGGGCGCTTTACGTTCCGGGATCCAGTACATATTGCGGCTAACGTTGAAACGGGACATGGTTTCGTTTAGCCAATTGGCCAAGATCGTCGACCAGTTGGGGGGTGACGTGATCGCACTCGACCTGGTGCGGACCGAAGGCGACAGCACGGTGCGTGACCTAACCGTCGAGCTGGCCAGGGCTGAGCGAGCTGGTGAACTGCAAGCGGCGTTAGAAGTGATCGATGGCGTGCACATCGAAAACGTGTCCGACCGCACGTTTTTGATGCATCTGGGAGGGAAGATCGAAATTCAGCCCAAGGTGCAGATTAAGACGCGCACCGATCTGGCCCAGATCTACACTCCGGGGGTGGCCCGGGTGGTAGAAGCCATTGCCGCCGACCCCAACAAGGCGTTTCAATTGACCGTCAAACGCAATACGGTTGCCATCGTCAGCGATGGGTCGGCGATTTTGGGACTGGGCAATTTGGGGGCCAAGGCGGCGTTGCCGGTGATGGAAGGCAAGGCCGTGCTCTTTAAAGCGCTAGCCGACGTCGACGCCTTTCCGATTTGCCTCGACACCCAGGACCTTGACGCCATCGTAGAAACGGTGGAGCGGATAGCGCCCGCGTTTGGGGGAATCAACCTGGAAGACATCGCGGCCCCGCGGTGCTTCGAAATCGAACAGAGACTTAGCCAGCGCCTGGAGATTCCAGTCTTCCATGACGATCAGCACGGGACGGCGGTGGTCATTCTAGCCGGCTTGATTAACGCCGCTAAGGTCGTCGACAAGCCTCTGGAGTCGCTGCGGGTCGTCATCGCCGGGGTGGGCGCGGCGGGAACGGCGACCACCAATCTGTTGCTCCACCGGGGTATCACCCACATTATCGGCTACGACCGGGAAGGCGCGATTGTACGCGGTAGGCGGTATCCCAACCGCCCGGGTTGGGAACAATACGCCCGCGTCACCAATCCGGACAATCGTTCCGGCAGCTTGCGCGAGGTCTTGACCGGGGCCGACGTATTTATTGGCGTTTCTTCCGGCAATCTGTTAATCCGGGAGGATCTGGCGGTGATGGCGCCGCGGGCGATTACCTTTCTCATGGCCAATCCGGTGCCGGAGATTTCGCCCGAAATCGCGGAGACATATGCCGCGGTGGTAGCCACCGGGCGGTCGGATTATCCCAACCAGATAAATAATGTCCTGTGTTTTCCGGGGCTATTTCGCGGAGTGCTCAACTGCCGGGCCCGCATCATCACCGACGGCATGAAGGTGGCGGCCGCCGAAGCCTTGGCTTCCGTGGTGCGGTCGGATGAGTTGGGCCCGGAGTATATTATCCCTGGCGTCTTCAATCGCATGGTGGCGGAAACGGTGGCCGCACACGTGATGCGTGCCGCCGAAGCCGACGGGGTGGCACGGCGGTCGCCGCCCACCGTCATTTAGGGCGCGGCTTTCCGGCTGCCGCGAGACCGGCCATGGCCAGCGCGAATCCGCCGACCGCATCGCCCAACCAGTGCCCGCCGGTCGCGGTCACGCAAAAGGCCACCGCCGCTGCCCAGAGAGCCATCCACGGCCACCGGCACCGGCCCAGGGCGATGCCGGCCACATAACTCAGGCGGTAGGTGTGGCCGGAGGGATAGCTGCCTCGCAAGAAGGCGGATGTTGAAGTCGGGGAAAGCGCCGGCAGGATTTTGTGCAGCGCGTGGCCGACGGCGGCAGGGCCGATATCCCACGTGGCCTCCAGCCGTGCCCAGGCCGGCGCTATGGCCACCGGTCGGGGGAGGGGAGTGGGCAGCACATGCTTGACCACCACTTCTAGCACCGAGCCGGCGATCAAGACGGCCCATACGCGCGGCATTCTCCGCCGTCCCAGTACTCCGATGAAGACCAGGGCCAAGCCCGTGATGGGAATGCCGCCCACAATCCATACCCACTGCAACTGCGGCTGGCTCTCGCCAAATCCCCGCAGGGCGGCCGATATTTCGTATTGCCAACTGACCCATTGACCCCAGTGAGCCAGCCCGGCGAAGGCGGCGAAGGCGGTCAGCCATCCAGCGAGTTGGCGCAAGGTTGTGCTGCAGTGTCTCATAACTTCATTTTAAACCTTGCCACCCTAAAGGCCGAGAACCCAAAACCCAACACATGAAGTGCTGGTCGGATGGGATGCAACCGACCGTAGCGTCTCGCGTCGTTGTGAAGTCGGATTTGAAAGGAGTCACGAGCGTCTGCCTGTCGCAGCAACGGCCTTTGTGCAAGAGCCCTCATGAGGTCCCGGTTTTCTGGTTTGGGATAACGAGGACCGTTTGATGGCGACGGGACTACGTTGCCCCACCAACTCCAAAAACGCCCGGGCAAAAAACCGTTGCGTAATCGCTTGCACCAGCCGTCGACTAAATGTATAATAGAAACAATAGTTCGTCGGGGAAAGAGGGTATCATGGAAGCGACTACCGGGTTCAGCCATGTGGCGTCTGTGTCTACGACGGACTGGGCTGAAGCCTCAGGCGCTCGACGACATCTCGGCGAGCTTTGGACCCGCCTGATCCAGGTCTCGTCCTGCTGTCGTCGGCGAAATTGGCCGTGGGCCCAACTCACAGCTTATTTCCAACCACACGATTCCCTGTCCCTTCCCCGCCGGGGGTTTGAACCTGGTTCGATCTCATTCCCCCTCCTCGCGGGCGCAATAGCGCGAGCGGGGCTTCCTGCGGAGGAGTATGTGGCGGGAGACGGTCACGGGATTACATTGCGGCCTGGGAAGAGCGAACAATTCCAGACGTGCTTGGGAATGCGTAGCTCTGTAGGGTTTCTGAGTAGAGATAGATATGCTTAAGCGCGTTATAGCGGCAAGCAACCAGCCACAAAAAAAACGAAGGAGCGATCTGCCATGCCTCTTTCTCCCCAATCCTGGCACGATGCGCTAACCCGCCAGCATTACATTCCGACCACGAACATCACGACCGCACTTGCCTTGGCCCAGGCCTTGGAAAAACCGTTGCTCGTCGAAGGCCCGCCTGGCGCCGGCAAGACGTATTTAGCCCATATTGCATCCCAAATTCTTGACGCGGCACTCATTCGACTTCAGTGCTATGAAGGCATCGACGCCTCCAAGGCATTATACGAATACCACTATGGCAAACAATTGCTTTACCTTAACGTCTTGCGCGAGCGCGTCACCAGCCTTATCGATTCCAGCGCGGATTTGGAACAGGCCATCGATCAACTCGACACCGCCCTCCCCCTTTGGGGGCCGGCCTTTCTCCTGCGCCGACCAGTCTTCGAAGCCCTAGCTCCCGAGGATCAGCTTCCCCGGGTCTTGCTGGTTGACGAAGTCGATCGCGCCGATCGTGAGTTCGAAGCCTTGTTACTCGAACCTTTGTCGGATTGGTCTCTGTCCATTCCCGAATATGGAACCGTTATGGCCACGCAAAAACCTTTGGTGATTTTGACGTCGAACCGCACCCGAGACCTTTCCGATGCCCTACGCCGCCGTTGCCTGTATCTGTGGATTGATCTGCCGGATCGGGCCCGAGAAGCTGCCATTATCCAGGCCCAAGTCGCCGACGCGTCTCAGGCCTTCGCCGGCCAGTTGGCCGATTTTCTTGGCCGCTATCGTCAAGCTCGCCCACACCACGTGCCTTCGATCGCCGAGGCGGTCGAACTAGCGACCGCGCTCTGCAGGACCAGCGATCCTCCGGTCACGCTCAGCCCCGACCTGATTGACGCTGTCCTGCCGATCTTTGCCAAGCACCCCCAAGATCTCGCCATCGGCCACAAAACTGTGGAGGCCTTGTCCCATGACGTCAGTTGATCCTCCGTTTGGTGCGGTGCAGATTACCCAGTCCTTGACCGGATTGGCCCGACGCTTGCGCACAGAAGGTCTTACCGTCACCCCAGACGACCTGGCGACGGCCTTGCAGGCGTGTGCGCTTCTCCAACCTCGATCGCTCAACCATCTCTATGCCGTTTTGTACCCATGTCTCGTCAAAACCTTCACCGACGATTCCATCTTTCGCTCCGCGTTCTGGTCCTATTTCCAACACCTGACCGCCGACGGTGGCGAGGGTTTGGCGTTATGGGCGACGGCTCTGGCGAGCAGCCAAACTGGCCCATCCGAAGCTAACGATGCTCTGGCTGAGTCGGACCCGGCTGGCGAGTCGTTGAACCCCAACTCGGAGTCTCGCTCAGAGACCACCGGCGGTTCATCCCAACCCTCGCTTCCCGCCTGGGCCCAAGCCCTGATCGGCCAAATCCCGGAAGATGCAATAACCTCCGGACTCGCGGCCTGGAAAGCCTTCTTGCAAGGACATCCCGAACGCAGTGCCGCCCTGCTGATCCGCCATCCATGGGCTCATCACGACAAGACCCGCGTCGCCCAGGCTTTGGCAGAGCTTGCCGGCGATGGTGTCATCACCCCCCAAAATTGGCCATACATCGAGCAGACCCTGACCCGCTATCTTCACCTGGTTCATACCGTCGACGCATTATCCACTGCCGGACCCTCGGTCCCGCGACCTGCCCAACCGACATCCAACTCCGCCGTCCATCGCCGACACGCGATGTCCCATGTCTGGCGCGGAGCCGCCGCTTGGACCCTAGACCTTTCCCCGCAGCAGTGGTCCGCGTCCTTGGATCCTCTCCGCGACGCCGATCGCGAGATTTTGCTAACCGCGATTCACGCCATGGCCGCGCAACTCCGACCGGATTTCTCCGCAGAGCCCCGGCATGCCCACCGTGCCCGCGCGTTCGATTTTCGCAGGACGTTGCACCGCAGCCTGGGCACCTTTGGCGAACCGTTTACCCTGGTTACCAGTGCGCGGCGCATCCGTCTCCGGCGGTTGGTCACCGTTTGTGATCTCTCCGGCTCCGTGAAATCGGTCACTGCGCTCTTTCTTGCCTTTGTCTACGGACTCCACCAAGCCTTCGGCGGACGCGCCCAACATTTCGCGTTTGTCTCTGCGGTCGACGAGATTACGGCCCATTTTTCCGCTCCGAGCTATGCAGAATGCATTGACGCCGTCCTCCACCACTCTGCCATCGACTATAGAGGTTACTCGGACTACGGGGCCCTTTGGACGCAAATGACGGCCGAGTATGCTGGGGCCTTCGAAGGCAACCCGATCGTGCTCGTCCTGGGGGATGCTCGCACCAATCGCTATGATCCACAAACCGCGTTGCTGACCGCGATTGCACGACGGGCCCGGGCGTTGTATTGGCTGAATCCGGAATCCGAAAGCCAATGGAGCACCGGTGATTCCGCCGTGTTGGCCTATCGCACCGCGGCACGCTTTATTGAAATTCATACCTTCGACCAGTTGGTCCGTTTTCTCTATCAGCTTCCGGGGATGGTGATTGCCTGATGTCCCTGCCATGGCTTAAAAAAAGCGATGCGCCCCAGATTCAACAAGCGCTCTATCATCGCCTGCGACTCATCGATCCCGCCTTGCCACCCTGGAAGACCCAAATCGTCCGGGTGTCCAAACGCGACAACATTCTGATCGCGGGAACCATGATGATCGCCTGGAGCGTCTTAGAAACCCTTCAGGTCAAAACGCTCGAAACCCTGATCGCCACCATCGACCAACTGACCGAAGACGCTGGCCGCCGTCTTATTGCTTGGCTCCAACGTCCCGACAAACAGCTCGCAGCCTTTACCCCATGGACCGCCGAAGCATTCACCATGCCCGACCCATTTATCGATCCCGAAATCATCACCAAGCTCCGCGCCGACTTAGCCATCGCCCATGACACCGCGTGGGATGCCGTTCAAGCTTTTGCCGGAGGTTGGGGAGGCGAGCTGGAGGCCTCCACGGTGTGCACGGCGCCCCCTCCCACTCTTTCGGCCACCTGGTCGCAGAGACTCTACGTAGCCTGCCCAGAATGTTCGCTAACTCAATCCTATGCCCTCGCCGACCTATCCGCGGCCGGGCCTGCCGTCTTCACTCGACCCGGTTCCATCGCGCAATCTCTCACCGCGGCCTGGCGCCGTGTCGCCGAAGCTGCCCGCAATACGCCGGCGTGGCAAGCTCTGCGCGCCGCGTTATCCGCCACCGCTGACATCGCCACCACGCCTGACGTGCTCTGGCAACCCAACACCTTGCAAGCCTTTGCCATCGTGCAAACCCTGAGCGAGCAATCCACCCAATACGCCGCCGAGGCTCTGGGTTACACCCAGGGGCAGTGGACATTAGTCACACCGCCCGATACGCCCAAACCTTCCAAATGGCAAACCCGTTTGGCCTCCGCGCAACAGACCATTGCCAGCGATCCACGGCTGTCGGTGGCGGCGGCGGAGGCGACCCTCCACCAGCTTTGGGAGACCGACGGTCGACCCCGGTGGGAGGCTATGCAGGCCCAATGGCAGGCCGCCCCCCCTGTCGTACAACATGTCCCCGCGGTTCATCAATCGTTTGAAGCCCTGAGCGATCTGGCCAAAGCCTGGCAACACCCGAACCTGCAGAGCAGCCGAGAAGGCATTCGACTTAACGCAAACACCCCGGCGTTGCCAACGCTTTCCGACGTTGTTTCGCGTTTTTGCGATCAAGCTCAAGCCCTGGTGACCCAAATGACCACGATCAGTCGCAGGCTACCGCCCGTCCCGGTCTTTCAAGCCATTGTACGGGTCCTCAACGATCATCCCCGGGCCATGGGGGTAACCACTTTGGCCGCCTTGCTCGCGGGAAGCACCGCCCGAAAGCTCCGCAACCAGGGATATGACAGCCACCCGGCGTACGGAGCCTTTCATCGAGTGTATTGCCAGACCCAACTCATCGCATGGATTCGTACCCTGGTCGAATGCGACGGGCTCCGCGTCATCGCCGTCGGCGTTCATCGGCTCCCGGTTCTTAAGCTTTCCAAAGCTTTGGCCTCCGGGACCTCATCCGGAGTTTTGTCGCCTGCTGATCCCTCCGACCCGTCCTCGCCGCCACTAGCAACGCTCATCGGGGGCAAGCGCTGGGAAGCCATCGCCGAGCAAGCGCCCGCCGATTGGGCGGCCGAAGTCGCATTGCGCGCTGCGGCCCTGCTCTGGCCGACCGGTCAGGCCGCCCAACTGAAAAACCGAGCCGGGCTCGCCGAACTTCGCCCACAGGGCTAAAGCGAGGGAAATCCGCCCCAAGGAGAGACTATCGCCGACCAAGCCAGCGGCTGCACCTCCAACGGCCCGGCGCGTTTAGGCTATGGTTTCCGCCGATTCGGCTGCCCCCACCGGGAAGGTATAAAATTGCTCGCTTCTTGAATTGGGCAGATGCAGCAGGATGTCGGCGGAATCACCCCTAAGGACAAAATGTCGGAAGGACATGCTGACGCTAACCCGGATGATCGGATAAGTTGTTTGCAATTATTCATACCGCTTGCGGAGACCTCTTCTCCACGACTCGACGCCCGCTGGGCCACCTCCGCGGTGGCACGTTCGGTGTGCCGCGCGCGACCGCGTTCCGCAGCATAAGGCTGCCCGGCCCGATCGGTACAGCGCTCGCAACGTGCCGATGTTTTGGATACCGCCCGGGTTCCACCACATCCCGCCCGCATCCAACCGCTGTTTGACCGACGTCTTGCACCCGCCTTCGGCGACCCCGATCCGATGGGCAACCCCAACGCCTTATACCGCAGATAATCCCATCCAGTCTGCTTGATTCACAAAATATCAGCGCAAACGTTCGGTAAGGTCGGTGTCGCTGAGATTTTGCGCGATGTGCACAACGCCATAAGAAGGTGATCGTGGCTACCGTGTTGACCCCGACGGTTACCGAGACGCGGAGTTTTGGCACCCACACCCCGACTTGCTGGAGCTTGCGGATTGGCTGCAGGCCGACGGAGTGACCCGTGTGGCCATAGAAGTGACCGGAGTGTACTGGAAGCCCATCGTGAATCGGTTGGAAGCGTACCCCTTAGACGCGGTCATGGTCGTGAATTCTGAGCACATAAAGGGTATGCGAGATCGGAAGACCGATGTGCAGGATTCTCGGTGGATCGCCGGACTGCTGCGTCCTGGGGGCGTTGAAAGCCAGTTATATTCCGCCCCGTCCGCAGCATGAACTGCGGGAATTGGTCCGGTATCGGACTAAGCCTTCTTTTTTGGTCCGACTGTTATCCATTGGTTTGGTCCGACTGTTATCCATTGGCGACACGTCGACATCCAGGACAATATACTGCCGCTGTCCAATGGCCACTGGCTCGAAGTGGGCACACATACTGCTCCAACAGCGCGTCGGAACTCTCCCGCATCGCTGCTTGCCACCGCCGGCAAGGGTCGCTGGCCCCCCGGTCCAACCGCTGTCGCAAGGTTGCCGATGAGGGCACCTGATCGATGCCCAAGGCTTGCTGAAAAAATGGACCTTGGCGCAACGGCGCAATGTGGTCATAGTCGTTTTCCCCCTGAACCAGCAAGCCCAGGTAGGATAGGGCAACGTCTGCATCGCCAATCTCCCGAGGGTCGGACGGCGGGCGTGCCGGCAAGAGGCGACGGACCAGAGGCAGGCGCTGGAGAATCCGGCCGGCAATACTCAACCCGGCGCGACCGGTTAGGGTTTGCTTGGTGGGTTCAAAGTTGAACGCGGGTGTTTCCGTCGATATCGGCCTCCTGGGTGTGATGGATGAGTGCTCCATTGTCCTTCCGTCATGCCAGACCGAGCGGGCATTGTCCACCAAAATCTGAAGTCATCTTAAGAGGCTCGACTTGAGCGGGGATCACCCATTGGGTGCGTGATGAGCGCTCAACAAATGGCTTTACAATGCCGTTTGTGACAGTTTTTGCCCTTCGGTGGATTCCGATTACCACGTTGGAATTCTACGGTCATGCTTCAGAGTTGGTGAATGGCCGGTTTGGTGATGGGCCCCACGGCTCGGCTCGTCGCCGTATGAAAAGCGAGCTGGGCCTTTACGGCTCTTGCACAAAGGCTGTTAAAGAACCTCCGATAGGCGGATGCTCATGCTGCTTTTCAAATCAGAGACTGCGCGGCGATGTGAGGTTGTGGGACGGGTTGCGCACACCATCCATCCCGACACTTCAAGCCCACGGCCTTCTCTTTTTGCCGTATCAGTTGCTGGGCAAGAGCTCCTCTTTACGGTCAGAAAGGCCATGGTCAAATCGGCGACCAATTGGGCGTGGTGCGACGTCTTGCTCACCGAAAAGGAGAGGGGAGGTTGCACCACGTACGTCTCGGCCGAGCCCAAAACGGGCGGTCGCACCTGTAACCCACATTTGGCGCCATATTTTTCAATCCATTGGGCCACCAGGGATTCCGGGATCGCCACCGGTCTGACGGTGGAATCGTCCAAGACCGCCGCACAATCGACCGCGGTGACGTACGTGCGTTGAAGGTCCGACGGTCCGGTCAAGTCAACCGAGTTTGCCCAGTGGATTGGATCCGCGACCGATTCATCTGCACCGAGGCGAGGGCTTGCAGCACGGTCGTCGGCGACTCGCCGCGGTGTTGCTGACGGAGCCGTTCTTCCACAGAAGCGAATACGCGTTATATCAACGTTTCTACCGGAACCAACCCGATGCGGGAATTTACAGCCAAGAAGAGGCTGCCGGAATTCGCAAATACAACCCCCCGGCTTTAGCCGTAGGGAGGTTCAGTCAAGACAATGCGCTTGAAGCCGTTCACATGACCAAGGAAATTCTCCAGGCAAGTGAGGCTGTTTTTGCCAAGTTAGCTGAGGAGGCAACTCTGAGGCGGGCGATAAGCCCCAGCCGTCGTGATCAATCCAATCCGGCCGGCGTGAATGGCGGCGAACCGCTGACCATGAAATCCTTCCCTGAAAGGAGGCGCCCGTTTCTTGACGCCGATTCGGCTTCGTAGTATCGTGATACGTGTGCGAATCAGAAGCGATGCCGAGCAGCGGAAAGGATGTGCGCCCGTAGCTCAGGGGATAGAGCAGAGGTTTCCTAAACCTTGTGTCGGTGGTTCGAGTCCTCCCGGGCGCACCAGACTGCTTGATGGACGAGAACCAGTTGATGGCGTTGGCTTTGGAAGAGGCGGAGGCGGCCGCTCGCATCGGCGAAGTGCCGGTGGGGGCGATATTGGCACGCCTAGACGGGACCGTGCTGGCGCGCAACCATAACCGCCGGGAGGAAAGCGGCGATCCGACCGCGCACGCCGAGATCCTGGTCATCCGTGAGGCTGCTCGGATCCTAAAGGGGTGGCGGTTGACAGGAACCGTTTTAGTGGTTACCCTAGAACCCTGTTTGATGTGCGCGGGAGCGATGATTCTGGCGCGCATCGACCGATTGGTGTACGCTTGCGAAGATCCCAAAGCGGGCGCGGCGGTTAGCCTGTATCAGGCACTTGGCGACCAACGGCTGAATCACCGCGTAGCGGTGCGGGGCGGTGTGATGGAGGCGGCCTCGCAGGGCATGTTGCAGAGCTTTTTTCGCGACCGCCGAAGGTCCGGGCAAGCCATATGGAGAGGTGTCTGAGTTGGTCGAAGGAGCCCGACTCGAAATCGGGTAGGCGGGCCAAAACCTGTCTCGTGGGTTCGAATCCCACCCTCTCCGCCATTTTTGTCCCTTTGCCCATGGCAGCCGTGGTCAAGCGAAAGCCGGATGTTACACCGGAGGGGTGGCCGAGCGGTTTAAGGCGCACGCCTGGAAAGCGTGTTGGTGGGCCAAAACCTGCCTCGAGGGTTCGAATCCCTCCTCCTCCGCCATTGTCGAGGCCATGGAGCCGCATCGACTGGGTCCCGCGCGGATGACACCTGTGAACCCCGTTAGGCCCGGAAGGGAGCAGCGGTAAGCAGGCCCGTTGTGGCGCCGCGGATAGCCTGGTCGGTGCGGCCCTATGGCCTGGGAATCGGGGAAAAGGGGGCAATATGGCGCACCAAGCCTTATACCGGGTGTATCGGCCGCAGTCGTTCGGTGAAGTGGTGGGTCAGCCACGGTCGGTGGCGGTGTTGCGGGCCGCGGTGCGCCAGGAGCGCTGGACCCACGCTTACTGTTTTTCGGGTCCCCGGGGCACGGGCAAGACTAGTGTGGCGAGGGTGCTGGCCAAAGCCGTCAATTGCGAGCAACGCGGCGCGGATGGTGAACCCTGTCGGCAATGTGCGTCCTGTCAGGCGATAGAGCGGGGTGCCCACCTCGATGTCATCGAAATTGACGCCGCCTCCAACCGCGGGATCGACGAAATTCGAGACATCAAAGAACGCGTGGCCCATCTTCCCGTCATGGGCCGAATGAAAGTCTACATTATAGACGAAGTGCATATGCTCACCAATGACGCATTCAATGCCCTGTTGAAGACGCTGGAAGAGCCGCCGCCCCACGTCATGTTTATTTTGGCCACCACCGAGGCGCATAAGGTTCCGTTAACGGTCCTCTCCCGTTGCCAGCGCTATCAATTTGAGCGTCTGACCACCGAGGCGATCGCCGGCCAGTTGGCCCGCGTGCTGGAGGCCGAGGGCGAGCCGTACCAGGCACAGGCCCTGGAGTTAATCGCGGACTATGCGGAAGGGGCGTTGCGCGATGCGCTCAGTATGACGGATCAGGTGCTGGCGATGGCCGAAGACGGGGAGGGAGTTACCGAATCTGCGGTTCAGGGGCTGTTGGGCGGCCTCGACCGTGTCCTTTTGGAACGGCTAATGCTGGTGCTGGTCGAAGCCGACGTGGGTCGGTTGATGGAAGTCATTCAACAGGCGTGGGACCAGGGGCGCGATGTTCGCCAAATGCTCCGCGATGTGGCCCGCGGCCTGCGCGACGTCGTGTTATACCGCAGTCTCGGCCCGTCGGCGGTGCCGGCATATTTGCGCACCCTGTGTGACCAAGTCAATGGCAAGCTGGCGCCAGCGGTCGAACCAGCTGACTGGTTTCGCGCCTTGGAGGCACTAACCGTGGCCGAAGGCCAACTCAAGGGAGGCTTGTCTGCCCGTTTGATAGCCGAAATCACCCTATTCAAGGTTCAGGCGGAGATGACGCACGCCACCAGCACTTACCGGTCAAGCGAGGAAGGCGGCAGACCGGTTTCGGATGGCGGGGAAACGTCGACCGGCAACGAACCCGCCGTGAACGCCGACGTCCCCGTGAAAGCGGCGACGGCACCGCCTGCCCAGGACCATCGGGCGGCTTCGATGCGGTTTCAGCGGGTGCTGGACGAGATTCGGCGTGAGCGGCCGGCCACCCATGCCCTCTTGTTGTATGCAGAGATTGTCGAACTGACGGATAGGGTAACGATCTGGTTTCAGTTCCCGGCCCATCGCGATCACTTTTTAAGCGGTGCCAACCGCGATCTCTTGGAGAATGCGTTTCGACGCGTCTATGGGTCGGAGATCGGTTATGATCTAACGGCAGGCGAGGAACAACGGCCGAGACTCCCGGAAAGGGCAGAGCCGGCAGGTGAAGCGGGGCCGGAAGCGGCCTCGGCGCCTCTGCCGCCTCGGCTGGAGGCGATAGGGCGGCGGCTGGAGGAAGTATTCGGAGTGGCCGTAGACGTAAGGGTGGAGGCCGAACTGACGGAATAGGCCGGGGTACATGCACACCGGCCCAGCCGACAAAAGGAGCGATGTCCAAGTGGGGTTCAACATGAAGGATATGCAAAAGATGATGAAGCAGATGCAACAGGTGCAAGCCGATATGGCCCAGGCCCAGGAGGCACTCAAGACAGAAGTGGTGGAGGCTCGGGCCGGGGGCGTGGTGACGGCGGTGTTCAATGGACAGGGAGACATTCAGTCGATTGAGATCGCGCCGGAGGCGGTAGACCCTAGTGACGTCGAAATGCTGCAAGATCTGATCGTGAGCGCGGTGCGCGAGGGGCAAACCAAGGCGCAGGCCTTGGCCGAGGAACGTTTGGGCCGCATCGCCGGCCAGTTAAACGTGCCCGGACTGCCTGGGTTGTAGACATGTTGTATCCCGCTCCCATTCAGGATTTAGTCAATGAGTTGGCCAAGTTACCGGGAGTAGGACCCAAAACCGCTCAACGGCTGGCATTTTTCTTGCTCAACCGCCCGCAAGGGGAGGCCGAACTGCTGGCCAGCGCGATTGTCAATGCGCGTCGTCGCATCCGTTATTGCGCAACCTGCTTTAACTTCACGGACCAAGATCCCTGCGTTATTTGTAAGAACCCCAACCGAGATTCGGGGCTAATCATGGTGGTGGAATACCCGAAGGACGTAGTTGCCATGGAGAAGACTCACGAGTTTAGGGGCCGCTATCACGTCCTGCACGGGACCATCTCGCCGATGGACGGGATCGGACCCGACGAGATCAAGACCCGCGAACTGTTAGCGCGCATCAAGACCGGAACCGTGCGCGAATTGGTGGTAGCGACGGGCTCATCGCTCGAAGGGGAGGCCACCGCGCTCTACTTAGGTCGACTGATCAAACCACTTGGGATTCGAATCACGCGAATTGCCCGCGGGTTGCCCATGGGGGGCGATTTGGACTATACCGATGAGGTGACGTTGCTCAAGGCATTTGAAGGAAGGCAAGAGCTGTAGGGGTGGAAAGCGTGCGCTCAAACCGGCCGACCCTATTGATTTGGGATTACGACGGCACTCTAGCTTCCAGTTTGGACCAGATCATTTCCAGTTTTCAAGCCGCCTTCGAGTACGGCTTGGGTCACCCGGTCTCCTCACAGGAGATTGTTAGCTGGTTCGGTCCTACCGACGAAGAAGTAATTCGTCGGCGCGTGCCGACGGAACGGTTGGCGGGTGCCCTGAGAATATTTTATGAGCAATACCGGCTGTTGCAGGCCGAGGCGTCACTGTTCGTGCCGGTGGCACTGCTGGAAGCGACCGCACAGAAGGTGCGCCATGCGCTGGTGACCAACAAGGGCCGGATGACCACGGCCATCGCACTCAAAACCCAGCACTTGCAGAACGTTCTGTCGGCCGTGGTCACTGGCGACGACGTGGACCGACCCAAGCCGGACCCGGACGGTATCCAGGCGGTGCTCGACTGGCTGGCTACCGAGCCCCGGTCGGCCGTGTATATCGGAGATTCCCCGACCGACGTGCAGGCGGCTCAACGGGCGGGGATCCGGGTGGCGGCGGTGACGTACGGAGGCATCCATTCACGGCAAGACTTGCTCAGGATGGAACCGACCTGGATGATCGACACCCCCCAAGCGCTGGCCTCGTGGTTGAGCGGATTGCTATAGTGGTTTGCGGTAGCGCGGGCATACTGCAAAATGAGGTGAACCGGCTTATGCGAATGCACGTACGGTTTTTGAGGAGCGGCGGGCCGTCTCTGTTCGCGCGTTATGTGCAAGCCGAGGATGCATGGGCGACTATGATATTCGCCCATGGTTCCATGGTGCACTCCGAATACTACGTCCCGTTCGCGCTGAATTTGGCCGAATACGGCATCTCTTCGGTGCTCTTTGACTTTACCGGCCACGGCCGCTCGGACGGCATTCGTGGCCACATCGGGGATTTTCGTCGCCATGTCGAAGACATCTGGCGGGTGGTCGACAGCATGTCGTCCGCCAACGGCGCGATCTTCTTGGGCGGCGAGAGTTACGGCGCGCTCGTGGCGTGGGCGGCTTTTCCCCAGATTCCCGATACCGGTCGGCCAGAGGGACTCTTGCTAGTGTCGCCGGCGTTTCGGCTCCGAGTCGACTTGAAAGCTTGGCAGCGGCGGGGGCTTCAACATTTGGCGCGCGTCTGGCCCCGCTTTCGTTCGCCCGTGGCCATGGGCCTGGCAGGTGTTTCAAAGCATCCCGATATTGAAGACTTGGTGGCCCGGGACCCCCTGCTGTGCCGACGCTATACGGTCGGCTTTTTTGTCAATCTGCTGTCGGTAGAGGCCGAAGTGGCCCGCATGCCGACCCCAGACGTTCCGGTGATGAGCATATTGGCTTCAAACGATTTTGTTGTCGATACCGACGTCGCTCGGGCCATGCTCAGCCGCTTGCCGCCTCCCAGCACCATCCGCGTCATTCCCAATTCGTTGCACGGCCTGTGCTCGGACCATGGCAGCGAAATCGCGCGCGATTTCGGCCGCTGGTGCACAGAGTTGAGGGACCCGTCGGGGCTCAAGGTCCGCCCGCAGTTCGGGCGCTGACCGCGAGTCGCATAGCCTGGCCGGAATAGGGTTGTCTCCTCCGTCATATAGACTGGATGGGGGGAATAGCAATGACCTTAGTGCGCGGTCTCGCCATGGTGGCTGCGGCGGTGGCGGGATGGATCCTCTTGAGGGCGTTGCCCCGTCCGCTGCGCTGGCTGGCCACGTGGTTTTCCAATTCGCTGGTGGCGGTCGTGGCCATTTTTTTGTGGAACCTGATAGCCACTCCGTACGGATGGAATATCGGCCTCAATCCGGTGACCGCTTTGACCACGGGAGCGCTGGGAGGGTGGGGCTTTGGCCTCATTCTGGCCGTTCGCCGGCTTGGCTTGTAACCGGGACGGCGCCGCCATCCGGCTTGACCCCGCAGAAGGCGGTCGATTACACTGGAAGAACTTGATGGGTGACCGGAGGGGACGGCAGGTGGTTAGAGTTCGCTATGCTCCTAGTCCGACAGGCACGTTGCACATCGGAGGGGCACGCACGGCTTTGTTCAATTATCTTTTTGCCCTCCATCAGGGCGGGCGGTTTGTTTTGCGGTTGGAAGATACCGATCGCGCTCGCCAGGTGGAGGGCTCGGAAGCGGCCATGATGCGAGGGCTGGCCAGCCTTGGCCTGATTTGGGATGAAGGGCCCGATGTCGGCGGCGCCTACGGCCCGTATCGGCAATCGGAGCGAGGGGAGTATTACCGCCGGGCGGCGAATCAACTGCTGGAGCAGGGGCGGGCCTACCGGTGCTTTTGCACCGCCCAGGAGTTGGCCGACGAGCGTGAGCGGCGGCGGCGGCAAGGGCTGCCGCCCCGCTACAGCGGGCGCTGCCGGGCGCTCTTGCCCGAGGTCGCCGCCGGTCGGGCCGCAGACCAGCCCTATGTGCTGCGCCTAGCCGTGCCCCCAAGCGGATCGACGGTGGTTGACGATCTCATCCGGGGCAAGGTGGAATTTGAAAACGCGCAAATCGATGATTTTGTGCTCACCAAACCCGACGGAACCCCGGTCTACAATTTCGCCGTGGTCGTCGACGACGCGCAAATGGCGATAACCCATGTCATTCGCGGGGAAGAGCACCTGTCCAACACCCCCAAGCAGATGTTGGTGGCCGAGGCGCTGGGGTTGAAGGTGCCGGAGTTTGCCCACTTGCCGATGATCTTGGCCCCGGATCGTTCCAAGATGTCGAAACGGCACGGGGCGACCTCGGTGGATGAGTACCGTGAGCAGGGCATCCTCGCCCAGGCCCTGGCCAACTATTTGCTCCTCTTGGGCTGGTCCAGCCCCGAAGGCCGCGAATTCATGAGCATCGCCGAGGCGGGGCAGCGTTTCGATTTGGACCGCGTCCAGCGCACAGCTGCCATCTATGACCAAAAGAAACTGGAATGGATGAATGGCCAATATCTTCGCATGCTGCCGGCGGCCAAGGTGGCGCAGGCGGCACTGCCGTTCGTGCGGGGGTCGGGGATGGATCTCGCCCAGGGCCCAGCCTTAACCTGTGCGGTCGAGCTGGTGCGCGAGCGTTCCCGAACGCTCCGCGAACTCGTAGATAATATGCGCTTTTTGTACCAAGCTCCGGCGGCCTTCGACCCCAAGGGGGTACAAAAGTATCTGAGTGAGCCGGAAGCCGGCGCGCGTCTCGGGGTTGTTGCCCGCGCGCTGAAATCGGTGGCGCCCTGGGATCACGACCACTTGTCGCTAGCCTTCGATAAGGTGGCCGCCGAGCTCGGGGTAAAGCGCGCGCTAATCATCCATCCCGTCCGGATGGCGGTTACCGGAAAAACCGTCGGTCCCGGATTATTTGAAATGTTGGCCGCCCTGGGGCCGGAAAAGACCATTCGCCAGCTAGAGCGGGTAGCCCGTCTGCTCGAGAGTGGCGAGGGGATTAGCGTATCGGCCGCCGCCGACTGACTGCGACGGCCGCTCCCCCATCCGACCCCACCGCGAGCGGTTTGGTGGATGCGGCGGATGAAATTCCCAAACCTCCACGAATTTGCCGATGTGGCGAGGAATTGCCAAACGATGGCCCCAATTTGACCACACGCGCGCTGAGCCGCTATGGCGCGGGCTGACAAGACATGGCTTTTCGCCTACGCTGGGCTTGGCGCGCCTGAATGAGAAATGGTGCTGCCTAATGCCGAATCTCGCGTCGCGAGTACGGAGGAACCATTTGTTGGGGTGAAGGGCCTCAGGGTCCAGAGAGTCGTCCTGTCTTTCCAACCCGTCAGCTAACTCCGAAGGCAAAATATACAGGGAAGGAACCGTGTTGATGCCGAAGCTACTGCTTTGGGGACTGACGGCGGCCTTTTTGCTGGTTGCGCCGCTGGCTACCGCAGCCACGGTGGTCACGGTCGGGGCCAAAGGAAGCGGGGTGGCCCGCATCCAACAACAGCTGGTCGACTTGGGGTATCATCCGGGACCAATAACCGGCAGATTCACCCAGCGGACCCGCCAGGCGGTGGCGGCGTTTCAACTGACGCACCACCCGGCGGGCCACGGCGGAGTTGGCTCACGTACCGAACTTCTGCTGGCCGACGCTCTCGCGGCACGCTATCGCCCGGCGTCGGGGCAACTGGGCAAAGTTATGGTTCGGGCCGGCGAGTACGGCAAGCCGGTGGCGATACTGCAAAAGGATTTACGCACCCTGGGCTATCGGGTGGGCGGAATCGACGGCGTGTTTAATCTCTCGACCGAACGGGCGGTGCTGAGCTTTCAAAAAAGGGCACACCTTAACCTCACCGGGCAGGCCGGAAAGGTCACCGTGACGGCCATTCGCGGCGCCCTCCGCCACATCGCGGCCTCCACCAACCCCCGCTTGGTCTTGGGGTTTTACACCCAGTACTCGCCAGCCTCAACCACCTCCCAGAACAGTTTGGCAGCCCACGTCAATCAGATCTCGGCCATCTCGCCGCTGTGGTACAGTTTTCGCGCCGACGGCAGTCTGCACCAGATGGGGTATCATTACCAGCGCGTGCGCCGGTACGCAGCGGCACATCATGTGGCTGTCTACCCGATGGTGATAAATGGTTTTTCCAACCAAGAGGTGGTAGACAGCCCGGCGATCCGCCAGCGGGTGGTGGACGAGCTGCGGGTACTGGCGCTCAAAGATGGGTATGCCGGCTACAATATCGATTTCGAAGGCCTAAGGCCGTCGTCACGCCAGGGAATGAATGCATTTGTGATCGCCCTGGCGCGAGCGCTTGACCCCATCGGCCGCTCCATCGCGGTGGATGTACCGCCCAAGACTACGCCCAACAATCAATACGCTCAGCCCTATGATTTTGGCGTCTTGGGCCGTTACGCCAACCAGATCATCTTGATGACCTACGACTATCATTCGGTGGGGACGCCCCCCGGACCGGTGGCGCCATATCCCTGGATGGTGGCTAGCGTGCGCTACGCGCTTAGCCGCATCCCCGCCCACAAGATCGTTTTGGGCCTGGCCAGCTACGGATATGATTGGTCGTCGAGGGGTCGGACCACGGAATACCACGATCTCGCGGTTGAGGCTTTGGCGCGGCGGGAAGGAGTGCCGGTGCGCTGGAATGCGGTCAACAAGGAGTTCACCTTCCGTTATGTACAAAATGGCGTTGGCCACGTGGTATGGTTCGAGAACGGATACAGCGACCGTTTTCGATTACAGTTGGCTCGCCGCGACCACCTGGGCGGGGTAGCTCTGTGGCGGTTGGGGGATGAAAATCCTCAGTTTTGGCAATCAGTGCAAGAGACGGGGTGGTAGCCGGGTGATGGTTCCCCGCCCTGAGGGTTGTTCGGCGCGGGTGGCCAAGCGACCGATTTGGCTGCCGACGCCCTCGGCGGCAATGCTGAGCCACCCGCTGTTCCAGCCACCGCCGGCGCGGTGAGCGACCTTTACCCCGCAAGCGCAAGCTTTGCCACTTCCTGGCCGAGAGCAGTGAATCGCATGATCTTCTTGCTCGGATCACCTGATGCCAGCATATGGCGTGCGACCCGGGCTATCTCTTCCGTCCGGCCTTGGCTCAGACCTTCTCCGGTCGCCTTGGATATGGCCGGATTATGGTCGCGGATGCCTTTTTGGCGCGCTTCATTGGGGAGTCGCATTTGGGCGTCTTGACTCAGAATCGAGCACTGTCATCGCTTTTTCCATCACGGCCTTCCCTTTGGCGAGGGACCCAAGAATCGTGGCCTTTGTGAGGAGACGTCCACCCCGGGTTCGGGGCACCGCCAGGAATGAAAATATGGAGCTGGACGCGCTATGTTGGAGGCGACCTCCGGCAATTGCCGCCCAGCTGGCCAGATTGCCGAGAGCATCTCGAGGAGCCAGGAACCCTCTATCTGCCCACAAGTCGGGTCGGGTGCTCGCTGCGGGCCATGGATCCGCGGGCAAGCATACACCGTGGCCAGTGCAGCCTTCCCGCTATTGATACATTGCCCGGCCGTAGAGCTTGCCTGCTGGCTTGGCCAATCCCCTAGGCCGCCAGATCGTTCCTGGCTGGGCACCGCGTACGACCACCACAATATCCCCATGGCGCGCAGATTGGGCGCCAAACCAACATCGCGAATGACAACCGGACTTGAGGCGGGCCGAAATTGAACCGTGCAGGCAGCACCGATATAATGATCGATGTAATGATTCAAGGACAATCCAGATGAGGGGCGAATACATTGTCGACAGAGACGGTACGCATCAAGGACGACCAGGCGCGGGTGTTTTTGGGCAGTCCCTGGATCTACCGCGGGGAACTATACCGCAGCACGGCTACCCCCGGATCGGTGGTCACCGTGCTTGATGGCTCCGGCCGTGAAGTCGGCAAGGGATTTTTTAACCCGCGCTCGATTATCGCCGTCCGCCTATTGACCCGGTCCCGGCGGGAGAGCATTACGCCCCACTGGTTTCAAGAGCGCGTGCGCGCCGCCGTTCGTCTTCGCCGCCAATGGATGGGGCAGCGCGATGCGTACCGGGTGTTTTACGCCGAGTCTGACGGCATTCCCGGGTTGGTGGTGGACCGCTACGGCCCCATGCTGGTGATGGAGATTCTTTCGCTAGGTCTGGTGCCCTACACGCCGGCCATTGTCGAGATGCTGGTTGAGGAAATGCATCCCCAGGGGATCTACGAGCGCGGCGACCTTTCTACCCGCGAGCACGAGGGGCTGCCCCGCCGCGACCGGTTGGTCTATGGAAGCCTGGTCGACCCGGTCGAGATCACGGAGCACGGGGTGCGCATGTCGGTGGATATCGTCCGCGGCCAAAAGACGGGACATTTTCTTGACCAACATGATAACCGCGGTCGCGTGGGCGAACTGGCGGGGGGCAAGGAAGTATTCGACGTGTTCTGTCATACCGGCGGCTTCGGCCTGATTGCCGCCGCCAACGGGGCGTCTCACGTGGTCGGGGTTGATCAGGACAAGGAGGCACTCCGGCGCGCAGCGCACAACGCCGCCGCCAACGGCCTAGACCAGCGGGTAGCGTGGGTAGCCGCCAACGCGTTCGACTGGCTGCGCGAGCACAGTGACCGGGGCGCTCAGTATGACTTGGGAATTCTTGATCCGCCCGCCTTTACCAAATCCAAGGACCGGGTGGCGGCGGCGGTCAAGGGCTATAAGGAAATCAATCTGCGCGCGATGAAATTGATCCGCCCCGGCGGCGTCTTGGTGACCGCTTCCTGCTCGTATCATCTGAGCGAGGCCGACTTTATCTCCGTCATCGCCTCTGCGGCACGGGACATCCGGCGCTACGTGCGCATTATGGAGATCCGCGGCCAAGGCCCAGACCATCCCATGTTGCCCGGCTCTCCGGAAACCCGCTACCTGAAGTGCGTCATCCTGACCGTGGAGTAGGTCTTGGCGATCGGTGAGCGGCACCTGCTTTACGCTTGCGGGGGCCGGGGATCCAAGGTAATCGGCCAGACTCCCGCGGGCGGCGCATCGCCGCGAAGCACCGCCGCCAACGCCTCCATCGCGTCGGGACTGGGGTCAAATCCGGTGAGGCCGACCGTTCCCACCGGCAAACGGCGCAAATCGTAGGGAGAACTTAACGCTAAGGCGATGGTGGGGCCGTCCGTCCAGGTCCGGTTGAGGACCGTCAACTGGCCGGGATGGGCCAGTCCCCGGTCGAGCGCCACCACCAGCGGGAAACCCCGGCTGGCGCGGTGAACATCCGCAACCGCGGTCGGCGAAGGATCGCGAGGCAGCGAAAAGTGGTGTGCCAATTGGTCGCCCAGGGCGAGCGTCAAAGGGTGGCGGGTGGTCTCGGCGGTGTCTTCAGCTTCGGTCACGTCGAGGTGGGCACCGAAGCTCACCAGGATCACCGAGTCGGCAATCGGCAGTCTCTCCACCGCGCCTACCCCGGCCACCGCGCTGCGCCTGAGGTCTCGGGCGAGATCGGCGGCTTCGGCGCGTTCCCGGTCGCTTAACGACCCGGCCGGCCCCCCGATGCGAGCTTTGGTTTCGCGCACCCGGTCAAGCGCCTCCCGAAACCGGGTCATGGGAATGCGCCCGCTGCGAAAGGCCTCCTTCAGCGCACGATAGGTTTGTGCCGAATGGTCGCTGTGATGGGAAAGCAGGATCTGGTCGGCGCCGGCCGCCACCGCCAGCTCCGCACCCTTGACGACGCCCCAGCCTTCGGCAATGGCTTGCATGCCCATGCTGTCGGTCACCATCAGTCCGGAAAAATTCAGTTCGTCGCGGGCCAGTTCGGTGAGCACGCGGGAAGAGAGCGTAGCCGGCAGTCCCGACGGTTCGAAGGCGGAAAAGGTGACGTGAGCGGTCATCAGTGCCCCAATGCCGGAGGCCACCGCGGCTCGGAAGGGAACCAGTTCGACGGATTCCAGGTGCGAGCGGGAGTGGTGTACGCTGGGCAGGGTCAGATGGGAATCCTGGCGGGTGTCGCCATGGCCGGGAAAATGCTTGCCGGTCGCCAGGATGCCTCCGCTTTGCAGGGCGCGGACGACCGTTTGCCCCAGTCTGGCCACCGCGCCCGCGTCCTCGCCGAAGGAACGGACGCCAATGACCGGATTCAAGGGATTCACGTTGACGTCGAGGACCGGGGCGTAGTTTTGGTTTATCCCCAATACCGCCATCTCCAAAGCCGCCAAATACACCAGGCGCTCGACCAGGTCGGGACGGTTGGCGGCGGCCATTGCCATCTGGCTGGGCAGGGGGATGAAGTCGGGACCGGTCAGGCGGCGGACGGTCCCGCCCTCTTGGTCGACGGCGATTAAAAGGGGCGCAACCCCCGCCGCCTCGGCGGTGGCTTGCAGCGTTCGGGTGAGCTCACCCACCTGCTGGGCCGTTCTGACGTTGCGGCGAAAGAGAATGATGCCCCCCGCCTGGCCTCGGCGGATCGTTTCGAGGACATGCGGCGGTGGCTCGAAGCCTTCAAATCCAACTGAAAACAACTGACCGATTTCCCGCACGCTATCCCCCCGCTCGCGTCGCCACCCACCAACAATAACGGCCCGGACAATCCGAGGACCATCCGGGTCGGGCTGACCTGAAGCGCCATTTTGCGTATTACGAGTTGGGGATCACGTGCACCCCGCCATCGAAACTCGACGCCCAATACGGGCTGTCTAGGTTCTGCACCACGACTCCTTGCCCCGGAGCGGTGTCTGAGATGAACTTGCCACTCCCTAAGTATAACCCGACGTGATTGGCAAACACTCCTTGGGTGGTGAAGAAGACCAAGTCTCCCGGCTCCAACTGGCTGCGGGGGACGTGCACGCCAGCACTCCATTGAGCAAACGATGTGCGCGGCAGAGAGATATTGAAGCGTCCAAATATCCACTGCACGAAGCCCGAACAGTCAAAGCCGTTCTGCGGTGAATTGCCGCCCCAGGCATAAGGCGCGCCACGGTATCGTAGGGCCAGTTGAACAACGCCAAACACGGTCGAGGATGGACGATGGGGCGAAATGGTGGCGGCCGCCTTCACCCGGCCCGGCAGCGCTTGGTTGAGCGCGGCTATGGTTTGCGGCCCAACATAGCCCTGGTCGGGCAAGTCATTGGAACCCTGGAAGGATTCCACCGCCCGCAATAGGGCTGCTCCGTAGACCCCATCGGCGTGTCCAGTGTAATATCCCAAGGCGGAAAGGTCCTTTTGCACGGCTAAGACCTCGGGACCCTTGGAGCCCAAAAATAAATATCCGGGTGAAGTCCCGGATGGTACCGCCGTCGGCGTAGTTGGTTTCGGTCGGATTGCCGCGTTCAAAAGCACCCACAGCCTGGGTCCCACCTTTCCGGTGACAGCAAGCCCATGAACTCGTTGAAAATCGGCCACACCCCTGTATACGCCGGCACCGAAGATCCCGTCGATATTGCCGTGATAGTAACCCAGATCCGCCAAATCTCTTTCCAGGACAGCCACCGCTGGCCCTTCGTCCCCATATACTAAAGGTGTGTCGGTAGCTGCAAACGCTGAAGCGGTCCACATCGCGGTCGATAGCAACGCAGTAACGACGCCTAACGACAACATTGTCTGAACTTTTCTGTTTAGCAATGTGGTTAGTATCTTCCTTTCTTTGCATCGCCTCCGAGGTTAGTAACGGATTTTACCCGTGATTCGGGGGGAAAGGGACCCCCTACCGGCTGAGCCGGATTCACCTACTGACTGAGTCAGCATCCCCCGTACCCCGCCACATCGACGGGGATTCGGCTAAGATATTTCCTGTTCAGTTTATGGGGTTGTGTGTTGGTTTGTCAACCAAGAAAAGGAAAGATGTCGAAAGCAATTGTCTAAAAATGGACTATTCACGGGAGGTAATTGCGTATGTCGGTCGTTTATCGGGGAAATCACCAAAATTCCGTAGAAATGCCGACATCGGCGGGCTAACTGCGATCTAACGTAAGGTTCGGGTCATGCCGAAGATCTGGCGACGATGGGAACTCGCAAAAATAATTCAATATCCAGCGCACCCCCACCGGACATCGCCTGCAAGACAAGCCGATGACGGCAAGCTGGATCGACAGCGTGGTCGGGCAGAAACGGGTTCTTGCCCAGCGACTGATACCGTACAAAAAAACCGTGAGATGAGGGAAGGCCTCTCGGAGCCGCTGTACAGGCGGAGGCTCCAAACCACCGTAAGCTGCTGTGGTCAAAAGCCATGGTGGTGAGCGTTACGGGAAAAGGCGCGGCAAGTGCGTGCCGATGGAGACGAACAAACGTGAGCCGCTGCAGAAGTGTCGAAAGCGTAGGGACGTCATCAACACCGGAGGGGGGCGTCCTTACCCCGGGATAAGTCTGGAAGACACCTGTTTACTGTCCCGATGGTGGCCGACATAGAGGCGGCGTGAACGCGGCAC
>JAJZXC010000199.1 GCA_021846365.1 Bacillota bacterium
GGGGAATTGGGAGGCTCTGGCCACCATCGTGCGGGCCCGGCCGGATATTTACAATCACAATACGGAAACGGTGCCGCGGCTGTATCCTCGGGTACGGCCCAAGGCGCGTTACGAAAAGACGCTGGAAATGCTCGCGCGAGTGAAGGACCAGGATCCGGGCATAGTGACCAAATCGGGCATTATGGTAGGCTTGGGGGAGAGCCGAGAAGAGATTCATCAGGTATTGGTGGACCTTTCAGCCCACCACGTCGATGTGCTGACGGTTGGACAATATCTTCGCCCCGATATCCGTCATCTGCCGGTAGTGCGCTATTACCAGCCGGACGAGTTTGGTTCCATTCGACAGGAAGCCTTGGAGCTCGGCTTTTTGCACGCGGAGTCAGGACCGTTGGTGCGAAGTTCGTATCACGCCGCGTCTCAGGTTCCCCAACCCGCGGAACACGCCTAGACTGCTTGGCAAGAAGAAACAGAACGGGCCTGCACGGGTATCGGGGTGGCCGCCACTCCGACCCCCGGGCACGAGTTGGTCGGCAATGCCAGCGAAGGGAGGGAGCGGTGGAACCCGACGTCTGGGGCGGGCCACCGCGCTGTCATATGGCAGCTAGGAAAGCGTGGCTGGTGGACTTGGGACTGTCGTCCTACGGCGAGGCGTGGGCATGGCAGCGCGGTGCGGCCGATGCCGTCCGACGAGGACAATGGCCCGACATCGTGGCCTTGGTCGAACACCCGCCCGTCTATACCATTGGGCGGGCAGCCCATGGCTCCAAGCAGAACCTGCTGGTCGACTCGGCGGAACTGCTGGTTCGCGGAATTGAACTGTACGAAGTCGACCGCGGTGGAGATATCACCTATCACGGACCCGGGCAAGTCGTCGCCTATCCCATCATTGACTTGAACTACCAGCAGCGGGACCTCCATCGCTACTTGCGGAATCTGGAAGAAGCTGTGATCCGCGCCTTGGCGGAGTGGAACATTGAGGGGACACGGACTCCTCCCCATACCGGAGTATGGGTGGGCGTGGACAAGGTGGCCGCGATTGGGGTCAAAGCGTCGCACTGGGTAAGCCAGCACGGGCTGGCATTGAATGTCTGTCCCAATCTGGATCATTTTCAAGGAATTGTCCCTTGCGGCATCCCGGACAAGGGGGTGACGTCGATGGAGCGCTGCCTCGGTCGCCCGATTACCCCCGATGAGGTGAAACCGAGCTTGACGCGCCACCTGGGCGAGGTGCTGGGGCTTGATTTGCAATGGGCGCCAGCGGCGGTCACGCCGATCGGTTAGCAGGCAAGTCCCCTTCCTTCCATCGGCGGAGCCCAGAGGGAGGGCGGCATAGGGGGGTTGAAGATGGTGGAACAGGAAGGACAGCACCCTGAGGTGCTGCATACCCCGAGCGCCCGATCCATTCGTGAGTTGGTGTTTGGGGTGAACGACGGCTTAGTCTCGGTGACGGCGATTGTAATGGGGGTAACGGGCGCCCGTTTGACGTCGCATGACATCGTGATTTCCGGCCTATCCGCGGTTACCGCAGCCACGGTGTCGATGGGGCTGGGCGCATATTTGTCAACGGTGGCCGAAAATGAATATTTTCTGGCCGAGTTGCGCCGCGAAGAGCAGGAAGTGGAGACGGTTCCCGACGAAGAGCGCAGGGAAGTGGAGGCGATTTACCGCGCGCAGGGCTTTACCAAAGAAGACACGCTGAGGCTGACCGATCACGTGACTGCCGACCATAAGCGCTGGATTGCTTTCATGATGCGCGAGGAACTCGGCATTTTGGTCGATTCCATGGACAGTCCCTGGCACAATGCGTGGGTAATGGCGGTGGCGGTGATTTTAGGCTCGCTGCCGCCCATGGTCCCCTACGTGCTGTTGAGCAATTCTCACACGGCGATGACCGTTGCCATCGTTTTGGCCTGCCTGGCTGCGTTTTCCTTGGGGGTGCTGAAAGCGCGGATTGGCCGCGGCAACTGGTTGCGGAGCGGTCTGCAGTTCGTCCTGGTGACCGCCGCCGCGGTGGCGGTGGGAATTGCCGCCGGGCACCTTTTTCGAGGACTCTTTCAATGACCCCCTGGGAAGCGCTCTACCAGGAGGCCCTTAAGGCCTACGCGGCCGACCTGCTGAACCGAGGGGATCGCGTATTCGGTCCGGAAGCGGCCCGGCTGCCTGCTCCGGTGCCCCCAGAGCGCATGGCAGACGGTACTGCCGCGTTTTTGGCCCGCCATCCGCTTATCGCCCCTAGGGAAACAGGGACTTAATCAGACGGTGTACGAAGCTTTTCCAGTCACCGCTGGGAGGCGGGATGGGAGCGGACGGCCGCGTCTCTGGCAAGCGCCCCCAGCTGCCGCCGCTACAGCCGGGACTGACCGCGGTGGGGACGTGTCCGGCCACATAAACCTCACGATAGGTGGAGCAACACCCGTTGGGCAAGAGGCCGTCGGTCCGGCAGACGCTCTTCCAGACCACACCGGGTGGCGAGGCAAAGGTGCGGCGCGGTCTTCCCGCCAGCGCCCAGCGCAGAAAATGGGCCCAAATTGGTCCGGCCCCGCGGTCTCCGGTCAAACCTAGCGGGGCATCGTTATCGTTGCCAACCCAAACCGCGGTCGTTAATTGAGGGGTGTAGCCCACCAGCCACGCGTCCCGCTGCGAGTTCGAGGTGCCGGTTTTGGCTGCGGCCGGGCGGTTGATGATGGACTGCAAGTTATGTGCGGTGCCTGCCGATTCGTCTAGGGGAGCGCGGAATAGCTGAGAAACTACGTAGGCTACCTGGGGCTGAAGAACCGGGGTGCGGTGCGGATGTTGTACAAACACCGGGCGGCCGTTGGCGTCGGTTACCCGCAGCACGGAGATGGGCCGCACACGCTGACCCCCGTTGGCTAAGGGAGCCACCGCGCGCGCCATTTCCATCGGAGTGACGCCGGAAGCGCCCAGTGCGGTGGCCAAGTTGTCAGCCAGCGGACTGATGATTCCCATCGCCTGGGCGGTGCGAATCATCGTTGGCGGCCCCACCACATGCATCCACTTCACGGCGACGATGTTGTCAGATAGGGCGATAGCGCGACGGATGGTCAAGCGCCCGTGGTAGACCAGGCCATAGTTATGGGGGACGTAGGCCGCCCCGTGCGCCCCGACAAAGCGGACAGGAGCGGAAAGCTGGGTGCTGGAAGTGGGATATCCATCATCGATGACGGTGGTGTAGAGAAAATATTTCATCGTCGACCCTGGTTGCCGCCGCGAGAACAGGGCTCGGTTGAATTGGGTGCGGGCATAATTGTCGCCTCCGACGAGAGCCCTTACGTAGCCGTTTCGCGGGTCGAGGGCGACCAGGGCCGCCTCGGGCTGAGGGACGCCGCGAACGAGCGCCGTCGGGGGCAGGTAGTAGGCCACGGCGGCGTTCGCCGCCCGTTGGTCGGTCCAATTCAGAGTGGTGAGCACACGATAGCCACCACCCGCAAGTCGGCGAGCGACCGCCGGGGCGCGAAGCGCCAATTCGCGAGCTACCAGCTGGGTGAAGTAGGGCGCCTGGTCGGCCAACCTATATGGCCCGCTGAGGTGAAGGCCTGACTGCATGGCCTGGCGCGCGGCGGTGGGAGTGATGTAGCCCAGCGTTCGCATGCGTTGGAGGACGAGGTTTCTGCGCAGGAGCGCCGCATGAGGGTGGCGATACGGGTCAAAGTAGCTGGGAGCGCTGACCGATCCGGCTAACAGGGCAGATTCGGGCAGAGTCAAGGAGCGGGCACCGTGGCCGAAGTAGACGAGACTTGCCGCCTGCACGCCCCACGCGCCTTGACCGAAGTAGACATCGTTCAAGTACATGTTGAGGATTTGCCGACGTGAATACGTGGTTGCCAGTTTTAGGGTGATCAGAAGTTCCAGCATCTTCCGGATAAAAGTGCGCCGCGGTGTCAGGTACAGGTTCTTGGCCAGTTGTTGGGTAATCGTGCTGCCGCCTTGCAGAATGCGGCGATGGGCGATGTCCACCGCGGCCGCCCGGAACATGCCCACGGGGTCGATCGCCGGTTCAATCCAAAAGGTATCGTCCTCAATGGCGACCAGGGCATTGGACATCATGGGGGGAATGTCGCGGTATGCAATCGGCATCCGGTTTTGACGAGCGAACAGTACACTAATCAGATGGCCGTCTTGGGAGTAGATCATGGTGTCGGCGGGAAGCGCTGGCAAGGGCCAACCCACCCAGGCCGTCGGCAGTAGCAAGAGACCGACCCCGATCGCGACGAGCGGGAAGCCAATCAGGATCAGCCCGCCAGCCAAGCGAGCCCAGAAAGCCTGCCACGTCTTGGCCTTGACTCCGCCCGCTCGCTCTTTTCGTGATTGCATGCCAGCCTCCCATGGGACCCGGATTTCCGTAACAACGGCTTAGTGTCGCGTCAAATAGCCGATTTCATTCACACTTAGGCCCGTTCTGCGGGCGAACCACGGGATACGCACGAATTCGAACGGGCACAATGTTATCGAGACGACTGGGCACAGCGAGGGCGACTTTACCGCGATTATGCCGATCTGTATGAGTGTAAGCAATGCCGTCGGCAAACCAGCGTGACGGCAGGGACGGTGTTCCAGCGGTCCAAAGTTCCGTTGCCGATATGGGCAAAAGCAGCCCGCTTTTCCAAGTTTTTCGGGGAGTGCCGGGTGTGCGCGGACAACCGGCCCCGTCAAACGCCTACCCGCAAGAATAATTAAAGGGCAGCGAATGACGTCGCAATGTTGCGTCTCGGCAGGCAGGAGTTTCGATTCGGTCAACGAATAATTTCCTTGAGTCAACAAACGGGATGAGATAGGGGGGCTATATGATGGCGCGTAATCGACTGGTGGGAAGTCTTCGCGTCGTATTCGGCGTAATTTGGCTGATAGATGCCGCCATGAAGTGGTCTCCTGCCTTCTTTGGCCAGTATCTGTCCATACTGAAGGCGGGCGCCCAGGGCCAACCGGCGTGGTTGGCGCCATGGTTCCACATTTGGGTGGGGATGGTGGCCCCCCATCCCCAAACCTGGGCATTTGCTACCGCCTTGATTGAAACGGCCACCGCCCTGGGACTCATCTTTGGCTTCGCGCAGAAAATCGGCTATGCCATCGGCATCCTGTTTAGCCTGGGGATTTGGAGCACCGCGGAAGGATTTGGCGGACCGTACACCCCCGGCGCGACGGACATCGGCACCTCGATCATTTACGCCTTGGTATTCATATACCTGGCCGCCATGCAATACCTGGAGGGCCTGCCGGCGTGGAGCGTTGACCGGTGGCTAATCCAACGGTGGCCCACCTGGCAGCGGTTTGCCGACTTTGCCCGGACTTCGCCAGGTGAGGGAGAAATGCGCCACGTCGGCTAGGTCGAGCACGGGATATCACCGTCAAAAGCATATGACCCACGACTGGTGCTGAATATCGAAGCGATCTGACCGCATTGCCGGAACCGGGCAGCGCGAGTGTCGTCGACGAAGTGGCTGCCCTTCTCCTACCGACCGTCGTCGACACAAGTTCTGAGCATGTCTGGCAAATTGTGGTATCGTCTCTTGGCTTATCGCAAGTGGGCTCTTACGCACTTTCCGTTATTAACAATTGACGCCATAACGATTAAGTGAATACATAGGAGTTTTCCCTGACCAAGGTTCGATGCCAACGTTACCTAAATCTTGCGCTGGACATCCTGGACGCGGCGGTTTATTGTGGAAAGAAATGTCGCCGAAGGG
>JAJZXC010000200.1 GCA_021846365.1 Bacillota bacterium
GGGATCGCAGTCGGCAACGTCCTTTTATTTTGGAACCTAGGCGGACGAATTAGACGGCGGCAAACGTGGAATATCACGGCCTGGTTTTTCACCACCGCGCTCTTCTATCTTGGGCTGACCCTAGCAGCGGGCGGTCTTCTGATCCTGCGTTGGATCACCGGCTACCCTGCCTTCAGGCATGCCTTGGCGGTGCACGTGACGGTAGCCCTGGAGGGGGGGGGGTGGTTCGGCGTCCTGACGGTGGGGATTAGCGATCGTTTGTGGGCAATGTTTGGTCGGCGGCATCACGAGCCGCACTATTGGCGGGCAACCTGGGCCCTGATTAATGCGGGAATTGGCGTCATGCTGGTTGGGGATTTGGCCGGCCTCGGCTGGGTGGTGGGGATGGGCTGGTTGCTGCAGTCGGCAGCATTTTTCGCCTATGGTGCCGACCTGGTGGCGGCGGGACTTTTTGACCGGCGGACCATGCGAGACCCGGCACTGCAGGCGGTTGGGCTGAGTCTCGCCTTTTTGTCGTTGGGGGAAGGCCTGGGCACCTACGCCCTTTTTGGGCATCAACCCCGGCAGTGGGTGGCGGCGCTATTGGCCTATGGATTGGGGTGGCTAGGGCTGAGCTTCATGGGTTTCGGTCAGAAACTCTTGCCCTTTCTCATCTGGCTGCATCGCTACGCCCACGGCAAGGGAAAATCGCCACGCCTGGAAGATATTTGGCGACCCAGCTGGGGCTATGGCCCGGTGATGGCGGTGACGTTTGGCCTGGCGGCTCTATTGTTCGCCTACTGGTGCCACTTGGAATGGCTTGTTCGGACTGGGTATCATTTTTCAGCTGCTGGCCTGGCTAGGCTACTTCGCTCTCGCCGTGCGTGCGCTGTGCGGCCCCCATCATCAGCCCGATTGACTTTGAGGCGGGCCAGGATTTCTTCGCCTAGGTCGGCCAGCCAGGGGCGGGCGCCAAGGAGGCGGTGACCGGAGCACATTCGCCGCCATCCTGACTGACTGGCTGGCGGGCTGGATGTGTGTGGCCGCGCCTTCGGGGAAGGGGGTTGTTCACAGCGCCGTCTTCTGAGGGCGTGGGCGGCGGAATTCACGCCGCCCGCGGATGACCGCTAAGTCGGCAAGGGAACTGTCCTGAGACGGGCTATGAGGACGGCCGCAGCGTGCGACATGGGTCGATCTGAGGAACGAACCAGCCCAATCGGTCGCGAGGGTAATGCAGGGGCGGTCGCCACCTCGAAAAGCTCGCCGCGAGCAATCTCATCTTGCACAAAATTGCGGACAACGTGTGCCACTCCCCACCCCATGCGCGCAAAATCCACCAAGAGATCGATGCTGCCAAGCTCGATTTCTGGGGTGAGGTCGATGCCGTTGGTCAGAAAGAACGCTTGCAGTTGGGTTCGGGTGACGCTGTCACGCTCGAGCACCAACAAGGGTTGACGGACCAACTCGAGCAATGGCCAACGGCGCTCGGCTAGCACCCGGTAACCAGGGCCAACGACGAAGCAGTCTTGGAGGCGGGGCCCCTCTTCGATTAGGAGATGACCGCTGGATACGGGAAGATTGACGACTCCGAAATCGACCCGTCCCGCTTCTAGGAGGGCGACGGTCTCACGGGAAGTGCGGTTAGTCACATGGATTTGGATGTGGGGATATTCCTGATGAAAGGCCTCCAAAACCGGCAGCAGGTAGTGGCGGCAGAGAGTATCGCTGGCTCCCACCCGGACTTCCCCCCCTTGCAAGCGCTGCAGTTCGGTGACTCGGCGCTCTCCCTCCTCGATCAGGCGAAATGCGCGTTGCAGGTGAGCGAATAGCACTTCGCCCTCCGCGGTCAACTTGACGCCCCGCGCGGTGCGCACAAAGAGCGTGCTTCCGATCGCCGCTTCCAGTTTTTTGAGAGCCTGGCTCACCGCCGACTGCGATAAGAACAGCCGCTCGCCGGCGCGGGTCAGGTTGCCGGCCCGGGCCACGGCATAGAAGATACGGTATCGGTCAAGAGATCCTGAGGTATTCACGCCAGTAATGCCTCCAATAAGAACAATTAATTTCCATTATATCTTACCTCCCCATATACTGAGACTCGGTAGTTGCGATCTTGGCGGCGCACAATACCTTGATCCGAAAACAAGACTGAGGGGGCTGTTCAGATGTCCGTGACCGCGGTGGTGGGAGCGAATTGGGGCGACGAGGGCAAAGGGAAGATTACCGATTTTCTGGCTGGGGATAGCGAATGGGTTGTTCGCTACCAAGGGGGCAGCAATGCCGGTCATACCATCGTCAACCAGTGGGGCAAGTTTGCGTTGCACCTGCTGCCTTCGGGAGTGTTCTACCCTCATGTAAGCAACGTGATAGGCCCGGGAGTCGCAGTTAATCTCAGCCTGCTGCTGGATGAGCTGGACGCTCTCCAAGCTCGCGGCGTACCACTGCCCAAGCTCTTGGTGTCCGAACGGGCACAAGTCGTCTTACCCGTGCATCTCCTCTTGGATCGCTTGGAGGAAGAGCGGCTGGGCGCGAGCCAATTCGGCTCCACGCGATCCGGGATCGCTCCCTTCTATGCCGATAAGGCGCTTAAAACCGGCATACAAATTGCGGATTTGTTTATTCGCGACCGCCTGCAAGACCGGATAGGGCGGTGTCTTGACTTAAAAAACCCCCTCCTGGTCCATGGCTACCACCAGCTGCCGGTGGACTCTGCTGATTTGCTCAACACACTGCAAGCGGACGCTCTCCGGATTGCGCCCTATGTGGCCGATACCACCGCCCTGCTGCAGCAGGCGGTAAGCCGTGGAGAGAGAATTTTGCTGGAAGGACAGTTGGGCGCCCTTCGGGATCCCGACCACGGCATCTATCCCTTTACCACCTCCTCCTCGCCCTTGGCGGGCTATGCCAGCGTTGGTGCCGGGATACCGCCCTATGCGCTGCGGCGGATAATCGCCGTGACCAAGGCGTATTCCACATGTGTGGGCGCGGGACCATTGGTGACCGAGCTAATGGGTGCTGAGGCACAAACCCTGCGCGAGCGAGGCGGAGACGGAGGTGAATACGGGGCAACCACCGGGCGTTCCCGCCGGGTGGGTTGGTTTGACGCCGTCGCTACCCGCTACGGGACGCACATCCAGGGGGCAACCGAGGTCGCCCTAACCAATTTGGACGTGCTCAGCCACTGGCAAGAGATTCCGCTGGCCGTAGGTTATCGCCTCGACGGTAAGGTCGAGATGAAATTTCCTAACTCGACGCGATTGGCCGCCGCTGAACCCATTTGGGAAACCTGCCGCGGATGGGGTACGGATATTTCGGCCATCCGCGATTACCGGACGCTGCCTCAGCCCGCCCGCGAGTATGTGGAACGCATTGAGGAACTGTTGGATATCCCCATGCGCCTAATCTCGGTGGGACCCCGGCGGGAACAAATGCTGGTCAAACCGTGATCCCAGCCCTGATGCAGAGTCTGTTCACGAGGGCTTAAAAAGGTGTCTGTCTTAAGTTCTAAATTCTAAGGATGCGTTCAGGGCCGCTCCGCGCCGATATTGCCCGTCCCTCGACCCTCTGGATCCTCTACCCGTTGAGAAAGCGTTGGCTACCCGCTTCGGCCCGCTCCGCCGGAAATTCGGCTTTCTAGCCCAAGCGCAATCCATCATCTTGGATTTGGCCCAAGCGTGGTCCGAGGCCTTGGACCCGGTGTCACCGCCAAGGGCCAATTCACCAGCCGTTTGCGGGATGTTCATCGAGTAGCTATCGAGTAGCTGATGATGTCGGGCGCTTAAATCGTGTGATTTTGGTTCCCGTAGGGAATGGTTCGCTGTTTATCGCGCGCCAACTTGGAGATGAAAAACGCATCGGTACTACGCTCGAACTCCTGGTCTCCGGGCGCTTGTCATTCCCTGGAGCCGGGCCACCGTGGCTGGCGGGTGCCCTGCCTTGCCACCGTGGGTACCCAATCCTCCTGCGGAGGGTGTGCGGCTCGGTAAAGGGCTCGCACGAGGTCAAGGGTTGCCACAAAAGCGACCAGCATGGCGAGGCGAAACACCGTCAGCCAGCTGTTGGCAAGGCTTAGGCCAGCCAGGGCAGTGGCCAGGAAATAGACCCAAAAGGCATAACGGTCGCGCCGCTCGTTGACTAAGTCTTGGACCCGCGGCGTGCGTTCCTTGCCTAGCCGACTGCCGAATTGGTCGAGCCAGGTCAAGAACGGGACGATCTTGTACAACTGGGTCAGGGCGAGGCCCCCGATCCATCCGTAGAGCGCAAGAAATACGAGACCGATGTCGACTCGAGTCAGCGCGCCGCCTAAACTGACCCCGGCGGCAGCCAGAATCAATGCCGCCAACAAGACTAAAGGGATTATGCCGTAACGGGCATTATGTTCAACTCCAGGTGTCGGCGCTTGCGCTCATGATACAGGCTGCGCATATCCCACAGATACAGGGTCAGGCCGGCTAGAATGAAGAACCAGGCTGCGTTGGCCAAGCCGTTTAAGCCCGTCCAACCGGCTCCCCAGACCACCGCGATGCCTGCCGCAATGGCCACATACGCGGTCCATCCCCATAGCCCCCGGTGCTCGTCCGACAGCGTAAACATAGCCGGCAACTTGTAGGACACTCCCATGGCGGTGAGAGTGAGCCAACCGCCTATGCCTCCAATGACGTGCGCCGCCAGTCCCCGTCCTCCCACCACGGACAACTGACTCACGGAAAACAGATGTGGTATGGTCAAGGAAAGGGCCAAGATGGGTCCCGCGCTAAGTGTGATGAGTAAATAGACGAGTCCCGTGGCCACTAACCAGACCGACAGCGCCCATGGCCAAGCTCGCTTGAGCGTGATGCCCAAATTGACCTCAGCGACGAGGACATCGGCCATGACCAGGCTACCGCCGGTCGGTAGCAACCACGGTACGTTCGGTAAAGCTCCCCCCGGCAGGGCCAGGAATCCCGCAATCATCAGCAGGAGGCCCACAGTTATGCTGATTAGGGTTATCCCCGACCACGTCTGACTGGCGAGCTCGGTTTCCGTCAGCACGGGCACGAATTGGTGCAGAGAGCCCAAGATGAGCAGCGTGAGAAATCCGATGGTGGTCAAATGAACGCCTACCAGCACCCAAGGGGCACCGATATTTTGCAGTACGGGAGCCATTCCTGACGCCCACAGCAACTCGGCCAACAAGAGCGAGGTCAGCGCAACGGAGAAATAGCTCATGCTCCACCGAGATAATCGAACTCCGCGCAATGGTTTGCCTCCTCTCGGACGATGGTGCGGCGGGCAGTGTGCCGGTAATCAATAAACAGGCCACCGCCCCAGGCAGCCAGATCGGGACAGATAGCGCCGCCCAATTGGTCCGAGGGTCGCGCGAACTGCCGTGGGAAACAGGATAGCGTCTGTGATACCGTATCATCCTGGCCGAGCTTCAGACGGTGACCGAGATCACAGTCCAGCGCTTGGTCAAATGCGGCAGGGGCTGGAAGGCGGGCCGACCGCCTATCGATAGGTTAAAGTCGTCCTCGGCGGAGGCTTTAGCTGCTTGCTGACAATCCAGGAGGATCTCTTAATATGTTATATATAGACTTTCCGCCAGAAAGCATGTACAGGCTCGTGATACGCTAAATCAGCGGAATCATGGACAGCGGATCGGAAAACTGGACGGTGTGGGTCGAACCGCTGAACGCGTTGGC
>JAJZXC010000201.1 GCA_021846365.1 Bacillota bacterium
GGGAGCCATGGCTGCCAGCCTTCTATTCGCGGCGGGCGGGGTCGGGAGTACGGCGTTTCGTCCCGCGGCCAGCAGCCAGACGCTGAAGGTGATTACCTGGGTGAATCCGCCCGCGGTCACCGTCCTCAAGCGGATCAACGCGGAGTTTCACAAACGGTATCCCAACATCCGAGTAGTCTTTCAGACCGCCGCCAACCGATCCGGGCCCTACGCAACCTTGGAATCAACCTCAATTCGGGGCAATACGGTGGACATCATGGGCACTGGGCCCATTCAGCCACTGCCGCCTCATCCCAGCGTGAACAACGAGTCCAATGAACAACTGTGGGGCACGCATGGGCTGTATCTTAAACTCAACAACCAACCTTGGGTCAAGCAGTTTATGCCCAACATTAATCGCACCGAAACCTATAAGGGGAAGCTGCTGGGACTGGTTACCGGGACCTATACCCAGGGAGTGTTTTACAACAAGGCGATATTTGCCAAGTATCATCTCCAGGTGCCCCACACCTACCGCGCCTTTATTGCACTGTGCCAAACGCTGAAAGGCCATCACGTCACACCGCTATTTGACGGCCTGCAAAACGTTGGACCGGGTTACTTGGGGTTCCTTTATGTGCCCTTGATGCAGGAGCTTTGGCGGCCGCACGTGCCCGGGGCGAATTTGAACCGGGCGCTCAGCACGGGCCAGACCAAGTGGACAAGTCCGTATTTCGTCAAGGCCATGCAGCGGGAAAAGGCAATCATGCAATATCTGGAACCAAATTTCCAAGGGGTTCCCTGGCAATCCATGCCGGGCGATTTTGCCGATGGCAAAGCGGCCATGTTGCTCGACGGATCGTGGGATCTGGCCGCCGTGCACACGGCTAATCCGAAAATGAAGGTTGGCTTCTTTCCGCTCCCCGGCAGCAACCAGGCGAAGTACAACGTGCCGCTGGTCGGGGGCGACCTAACTTGGGTGGTGTTGGCTCGTGGGCCTAATCATGCCGCCGCATTCAAGTGGCTTAACTTTTTCTCGTCGCCGAAGATCTACCAGCAGTATGTAGACTATGTCGGCATTACCCCCAGCCGGATCGGAGGGACGTATCACAGCTTTGCCAAGACAGTGCTGGGAAAATGGTTTGGCAAGGGTGTCAACTCGGCGATGGTGTTCCCCGATCTGCCCGCCTCGGGTCCGTACTGGGATCAGAGTTCCAACTGGCCCAAGCTGCAATTGGACGTGTATCTCGGCAAATATACGCCTAAGCAGGTGACCCACATGTACCAGCAGAGCTGGCCACAGGTTATCCGATAGTCATGAAGGAGGTCGCTATGGTGGATAGGGCCACGGGGAAGCCTTCCTCCGGGGCGCCCGTCCCAGCCAGTCGCGGCGGCGCCCGGGCAGGTGTTTTTGGCGGGCGCCAGCGCGCCGCCATCTATTTATCCATGCTGCCCGGAGCGGCTATCTACTTGGTATTGGGCATCGTGCCGTCGGCGGCCACCGCCGTCATCTCGCTGACCAACTATACCGGGGTGCCGGGAATACCGGCCAATTTTGTCGGCATCCAAAATTATGTGCAGGCCTTTACCATCGAATGGCCTGGGGTGGCCAATTCAATTGTCGACACCCTGATTTTTGCCGCCGCGGTGACGGTGGTGCAAAACGTGTTGGCGCTCTTGGTGGCGGAGATGCTTCGCCGCCGGGTCCCCGGGGTGGCCTTCTTCCGCGCCTTGATCTTCCTGCCCGCCGTCCTCGGGGTTACCGTCATTGGCCTGTTGTGGGCCTTGATCTTCAACCCCTCGGGGGGGCCAGCGGCCAATTTTCTCCGGCTGTTCCACGTGACCACGGCCTTTTTTGGCTCCAATACCTGGGCCCTGCCGCTGGTCATCTTCGTGCAGATCTGGGCTAGTCTAGGCTTTACCGTTTTGGTCTACCTGTCGGGAATGAACGCGGTGCCGGTGGAAATGTACGAGGTGGCCCAACTGGACGGAGGCGGGGCTTGGAGCGTATTTCGCTTCGTCACCTTTCCCATGATCGCGCCCAGCGTCACGGTTGATGTCTTGTTGGCCGCCGTGGGCTCGCTCAACGTCTACGACCTGATTTACGTGCTTACCGACGGTCTTTACCACACCAATACGCTTGGTATGTTCATGTTCAACTCGGCGTTTCAGGGCTCGGGCAATTTGGGCTTCGGAGCCACCCTGTCGATGATGTTGTTTGCGATTACTCTCGCGGTGGCCTTGCCCCTGCAGCGCTATCTGCGAGCCCGGGAGGCGCGGATCCTATGAGGCATCGGAGGTTGAACTTCCCGTTGGGCGCGTTTGTCTTTCTGCTAGTATTTTGCACCATTTTTTATCTCGCCCCGTTGGTCTACCTGCTCAACGTGGCCTTGGAGTCCGCACATCAGTTCTTGGCCAATCCGCTCACCCTGCCGCATCCCATCATGTGGCAGAATTTCGTCAACGCCTGGCGGGACGCGACGATGGGCGTCTATTTCTCCAACTCGGTCATCTACACCGGCACCGCCACCATTTTGGCCGTGGCTTGCGCCGTCCTGCTCGCCTTTCCCGTGGAGCGACGGTACGTCCGGGGTTGGAATGCCGTATACTTGTCGATGATCCTGGGATTTTTCCTGCCCATCGGGATTATTCCCCTCTTTATCGAGTCGCAGTTGCTCCACCTTTACAACAACCGGATTGGCTACATCCTGCTGCACGTTCAGGGCGGACTGACGCTCGGTTTCATCTTCTTTGTCGCCTATTTCAAAACCATTCCCCGCGAATTGGACGAGAGCGCGGCCCTCGACGGCTGTGGGTACCTGCGCTACATTTTTCAAATCATCCTGCCTTTGATTAAGCCCGCCTTGGCCACGGTGGGCATTTATGCGGCGGTGGCGGTGTGGAACGATCTGATCGGCCCGGTGGTCTTCTTGGCCAGCAATTCGCTCTTCCCGCTCACCCGCGGCTTGTTTAACTTTTACGGCAGCTATCAAAGCGAATGGACGCTGCTGGCGGCGGGTATTTTCATCGTCGCTTCCCCCCTTATCCTGGCCTTCATCGTATTGCAGCGAAACTTCATCGAAGGTTCACTCTCAGGCTCGTTGAAGCTTTAGGGCTGGCCAGCGGAGGCGACTATAGCAGGGAGGAATTGGCATGCAGCGCGACCCGACCGACTATGCGCCTATCGTTGAGCGAGCGGTGACTCTATGGTATCGGCTGGTGCGCTTTGCCGCCGTAGGGGTGTTTTGGGCGCTCACCGCCTGGCCCGTGGTGACGCTCCCGGCGGCCACCATGGCCGCCTGCCGGGCGTGGCAGTCCGACGCCGAGTTGATCCCCTGGCGCCCGTTTTGGCAGGGCTTGACTGAGGGCGGCAAGAGTTATTGGGTCGGGTTGCCCTGGGGGATAAGCCTTGCCTTCGCGCTGGCGGAAGCGAGCCTCTTGGCCGCATCCCGCCTCCCGCTGAGGGGAGTGTTGGGAGGCATGCTGTTGGTATCGGAACTGAGCCTGACGGTGTGGGCGCTGTACGCCTGGGCGGCGATGGCCAGTGGCCTCTCGCCGCTGGGGGGAGTGCGGGCCGGCCTCGCGGCCATCTTGCGCCGGCCGCTGAACGCGGGCCTGGCTGGAATCTGCTTAATGGCGGTGGTTGGGCTCGGCCTGTGGCTGCCGATTGCGGTGCCGCTGCTTTGGGGCGGCAGTCTGGCGGCGGCGGGAACCTCTGGATATCGCGACTCGGGGCTAATGAGCGCTCCCCCCGCCGGGTCAGGGTAAGTGGGGTGAGGCAGGTAAGTAGGTGAGATAGGCAACTTTTTGGTCTCAGGAGGGAAAATGCTAGCAATGGCGTACAGCCGCGCAGTGCGGCAGTTGATTGAGGAGTTGGAGCATGACCAGATGGACCGCATTCAAACCCTGGGCGAACGAATGGCCCAAGGCGTGCAATCCGGCCAGGTGATTCACCTCTATGACAACGGACACATGCTTAACCACGAAATGTTTAACCGGGCGGGCGGATTGGCTTTGTTGGCCCCCCTGGAAGTTTCCCGGCCAGCGGTGGCCAATCCCGTGGTGCGGCCAGCGTCGGTGGCTGCGGCAGCGAGTCCGGCGGCCGGCGGCGACGAGCTCGATATGGCCTTAGCGCGCTACGTGATTGATCGTTCGGCGACGGTGGCCGGAGATTATCTGATTATCGGCTCAGTTTCCGGCCGGAGCCCCTTTATCGTCGAACTGGCCTTAAGCGCACGCGAGCGCGGCATCCACACCGTAGCCCTGACCGCCCTCAAATATGCCCGCACCCTGCCCCCCGGGCACGTCAGCGGCAAGCTGCTGTATCAGGTGAGCGATGATGTCATCGATATTGGGACCGAGGCGGGCGACGCCACCCTTACCGTCGAAGGCCTGGCGGAAAAACTTGCCCCGACCTCGGGGATCATGGCCGCGGTCGCCATGTGGTCGTTGGAGGCGGCGATTGCCGAGGCGCTCTTGGGGCGGGGCATCAGCCCGACCGTATTTCGCAGCGTCAATTATCCCGACGGCCCCCAACGACTGGAGGCGGCCAAGCGGCGCTATGCGGACCTCGGTTATTGACGCCGGCCGGGATCCCGCCGACGGTAGTGGAAGCCGATCGGAAAAGAGAGGAGAAATCGCCTTGGACGACAGCCCAGCCATGCGATATTGGAACGCCTTGCGCTCCCTATTGGAGGCGACGGTCAACGGCCAAGTAGCAGCAATTCAACGCGCGGCCGATCTGGCTGCCGATGCCTTGGTTGCCGGTCACCGGCTGTACATCTATGACACCGGTCATCTGCTGAGCCGTGAATTGGTCAATCGCGCCGGCGGACTGGTCGCGTTGACGCCGTTGGCGTTTCAGTTGGGGGTGGAAAACACCATTGCTCACGAGATGCCGCGGGCCCGGCGGGAGCCCGACGAGACCGAAGTCCGCGGCTATGTCCGCTATGCGTTGGGACAAGCGGGGGTGCGGTCGGGGGATGTAGTGATCATAGGCTCAGTGACCGGTGCCCGGGTGTTGCCGATTGAGGTCGCCCTGCAACTCCGGGCGGCCGATGTGCGTCTCATCGGCCTAACTTCGCTTGAATACTCCGCATTTGTGCCCGCCCGCCATTCGTCGCGGAAAAAATTGACCGAGCTTTGCGATGTGGTCATTGACAACCACTGTGTGGTGGGCGATGCGGTGCTGTCCATGGCCGCGGACGGCGTTCGCGTCGGCCCTAGCTCGGGGATTAGTGCGGCCACCCTGATGTGGATGTTCTGCGTCGAGGTGGTCGCCCGTCAATGGAATCGGGGAAAGACACCCCTGGTCTTGGAAAGCATGAATTTGCCGGGGGCGATGGAACGCAACCAAAACAAGGCCGCGCAATATCTGGCCAGCATAGAGAAGAGCTCAGGAGAGGGGAATGGAGATTGATTGAACGCTATTTCAAGAAGATCGCCGAACTGCTGGAAGAAGTCTATAACACGCAAAAGGCGGCGATGGAAGAAGCCGCGAGCATGATCACCCGAGCCACGACGTCCGGTCACAGCTTGTTTGCCTTTGGCTGCAGCCATTCTGGCCTCTTGGTCCAGGACATCTATTATCGGGCCGGCACCTTTATGCTGGTCAATCCCCTGTTCGGACCGGGCATGAGCCT
>JAJZXC010000202.1 GCA_021846365.1 Bacillota bacterium
GGGATACCTTGATGCTCGGTGGGACCGTCAATAACCGATCGATGTCGTTCTTAGGGCTCGTTTGCGGGCTACGTTCCGGTGGCTAGTACACGACGACGTTAGTTCGTAATCAGACGAAACAACTGTGCAAGGAGAATGTCAGGGCTGGCGCCCACCATCAGCTTCGGTCGAACGAGCCGTCCGCCCGGCTGCGAGCCAGGCCGCCACAATTAAGACGGTTAGCCCAGCGAAAACGTAAAATCCCAGGCGAAAGGAGGGCACGGTCACGCTGTAAATTCCCAGAGTCAAGATAGCGGCGGCCATGACGATAGCTCCGTAAGGCGCCCCGAAAGCCAAACCCGACACGGTGTGTTCGGAGCGACCTCTACGTCGGTGCCATACGATAAAGGCTAAGAGGATGAGCAGCCAGTTGACGAAGGTGAAATAACTGGAAGCCGCCGTCAAGTCCGTATACACCGTCTTCGGCAGCACAAATGCCAATATCATGGTCGCCAACACCATACCCGCGGTGGCCGCCAAGGCCGCCATCGGACGTCCTCGGCCAGCATGGCGGAAGTACTTGGGCGCTCCTCGTTGCAGGGCCAGGCTAATCAGCATCCACTCCGTCGCATAGAAGGTACCGGCCATAACGGAAAACGATGCGATCAAGATTACTGCGTTGAAGATTCCGCCGAACCACACCAATCGGTAGCGGGCAAGAACGGTAACAAATGGTGATTGGTGCGCAGACAAATGCTGGTAGCCGATTAGCAATACGAGGGCTAGTACGGACAATGCGTATAGCAGCACGACGGCGATGGTCGTCAACCAGGCAGCCTTGGGCACGGTTGCTTGGGGATGTTGGGCGCGCGAGGTCGCCATGGCGACCGTGGTTACCCCGGCATAACTGAAAATGACGATTAGCATGCCTTGAAATACGGCCCCTATCCCGTGAGGGAAGACACCTTGCCATAGGTTCCCCGATGGCAGCGCGATCGAATGACGCTGGGGCAATCCTCCCACCAGCACCCAGCCTGCGGTTAAAATAAAGGCCACCAGAACCCCAGACTTGACCACAGACATCAAAGCCTCGGCCTTGCCGAGATCACGGACGCCAAAGAGATTCAAAGCAATAATTACCAGGACATAAGCCACAGCAAATATTCCCAAGGGAATAGTCGGGATCCACGTTCTGGAATACACCGCCATCGCGGTCGCTTCCGAGCCGATAGCGAGGACTCCGGAAATGAATACCGCCCAGCCCAAGAGGAATCCCGCAAATGCTCCCAAAAAGCGGTGGATATACTCCTGATACGAAGAACGCACGGGTACGTTGATGGCTAAAGAGGTAATCGCTCCCATGACCTGAGCCAATATGATGCCAGCCAATACGTAGGTAAGCACAATGCCCGGTCCTACTTGACGAATGACAATACCACTGCCGAGAAAAAACCCTGCTCCGATGATGCCGCCAATTCCCATCCCGACCAGGCTGACCATGCCTAAATTGCGCCGCGGACCGGACGGATCGGCGGTCGAATCGTGATGAAGCTTGTGGGAATGACGATTGGCTGCCATTTCATGTCCTCACTTTGGACTCTTTTGTCTGACGATAGTCTCTCCCGCACTCTCGGCCGTATTCTTTCTTCAGGCAGGAATTTGGTAGGTGAGGCGACGGCAAAGGGCTGGTATAAGAAGCTGGAAACATCTCCATCCTAGGATTATGAACACGACAAAATTACGTCAGGTTAGCCAACGTGGTCTGACCAGCCATCAGTACGCGTCCGGTTCCCAACCAACGCCGCCGAGTGAGATCTCAGCGGGCACGCTGTCCCTGATGACCGTAGGCGGCATTATGGGCTCCGGCCTATTCTTGGCCAGCGGTACCGCCATTAGGCTGGCTGGACCCGGTATACTGCTTTCGTTTCTAATCGGGGTTACCATCATGGCCATGGAGGTAACGATCTTAGCCGAAATGGCTGCCGCCGATCGTGAAAAGGGATCGTTTCTCGCCTTTGCCCATCATGCCCTGGGCCCAGGATTTGCCTTTGTCGGCGGGTGGGTCTTCTGGTTTTCAAGCATTCTCAATATTGCTGCCGAATCCACCGCCGGGGCCTTGTTTACCCGAGTGTGGTTTCCCTCGGTGCCGGTGGTAGTGTTCTCCGTCGGGTTCGCCATGATGATCACCGGAATCAATTTTCTGACCGTTAAAGGATTCAGCCAAGTCGAATCCACCATGTCATGGGTAAAGATTGTGGCGACCTCCCTCTTTATCGTCACCGCTCTCTTGGTTGTCAGCCGCCTGCTGCCAGGACATGCACCGTCAGCACCAACTCTCTGGTTTCACCGCCCTAGTTTTCTTCCCCATGGTCTGACCGGCGTCGCCGCAGCGATGATTTTAGTCTTGTTTTCAATGTCGGGAACGGGTGTCTTGGGTCTAGCCGCGCCACAGATTCGACGCCCGGAGGCGGTCATCGGGAAGACCATTCGCCAAACCGTGATTACCATTTATGTGTTGTACGCTGCATCGGCGATGGCGCTTACTGGAATCGTGCTGTGGACGCAGATGCCGACCACCACCAGTCCATTTACTACCGCCCTATCTCGGCTTAGCTGGTCATGGCCCGCCGAAGTGTTTAACGTCGTAATTTTGGTCGCCGTGCTGAGCGCTATGAATGCCGGGTTATACGCCACCAACCGCGTACTCGCCACCCTCGGTCGTATCCACGATGCCCCTCGCTGGGTGGCTAAGCAGCACCATGGCATTCCGCGACAAGCCAATGCGGTGTCCGGGATTTTATTGGTCATTGTCAGCGGTCTGGCTTACTTCCTGCCCAAGACCGCATACACCTATCTGGTGACTGCGACGGGGTTTCAGGCGTTGTTCATTTGGATACTGATTGTGGGAACCGAAATTCGCTATCGCCCCCAACTACTCCAACGAGGCAAGTCGCTGGAATTCCGGGTTCCCTTCTATCCCTGGTTTTCATGGATCGCGATGCTCTTAATGGTGGGGGCTATCGCCACGGCGCCCTGGGCACCGCACGAGTTATTGCCTTTGGGCCTGGGCGTGGCGGTTGTGTTGCTGCTGACGGCCATTTATTGGCCCGTACGCTGGACGCGAAACAAACAGACAAGTAATTAAAGGAGCCTAGAGTACCGGGCTCTACTGCACCTAAATCATTTCGAGCCATAGAGGCCGATTTCTCTGCCTATTAACGCAAATTGGGAATCCTGGCCATCCCGCAACTCAAATGCGCAGATGTGCGACGAGAAAAACGCCGACGGCGAAAAGGGCGGATTTTTACGCCGTGGGGTTTAATGCAGAATCCATGCGGGTTCGACAACCCTCCGGCAACGGGTCGGGCGCCCCCGGGCTCGATTGTCTGTCCGGTGGCGCCAACCTGCCAGGCAGATAACGATTGAGTGGCCTCCTAGCTGAGAATCAGTTCCGATTATTGCGGTAGGGCCGCACAACTGAAACTGGGAAGCAAAGCACCGACCCAACCGGCGCATCGCCACATCCCTCGCCGGGCTCTCCTCGCATGTTGAGTCTTGAGGAAGTCCTGCTGCTCGCTGACGACCCGAACCTCCCTATTGTGACCGATCCGACGGTCTCAGGCGGTCGAGAATGCGTAGAGGATACTTGGCGCACCGTAAGCGCGGTAGGCCACCCGGGAGACGGCAAATACCGCCGGGCAGTACTGCCACCCCATATTCTCGGGCAATATCGCGCGGCACTAGCCCTCGCGCAAACCGTCGGCGATGCCTCAACGAAACGTCGAGCTCGATCCCGGCCCGACCATTCCGTCGGCGTCGACGGCTGGGTTATTCTCCGGATTCGGCTTCGAAACCATGGTTTTGACCGCGGTCATGCCGTCGGCAAAGGCAGTCACCAAGCTGCGATAAGCCGGTGTCCGGGCCGCATCTCCAATCAGATTGACGTGATCGCTGGCGGAATCGAGCGATGCTTGCCACCGGGTCGAAAGATCGGGAATCATGCCGATGCGCACTAGTATCTGGTGCACTATGTGAACTGCCCGCCGACCGCGCCACTCGACCGTAATTTGCCAGCCAGCAGCGCAGGGTTCAACCGCGGTCACCCTGCTTTCCGTCCACAGTTGAGCTCCGCTGGCAGTCAACCGCTCTTCAAGCGCGGGACGTGCGTCAAGCCGTCGTCCCCGGTGTATCACGAGGGTTCCAATGCCCTCTTCGGCCAACCGGCTGGCCGCTTCCACAGCACGGTCACCACCACCAATCACCGCCGCCGGCCCCACCTCCCTAGCTGCCAACAAGTCACTCACGGAAACTTCCTCGATCAGCTCTGCCCCAGGAACCGCCAGCTGGCGGGGCCGGAGACCTGGAGCCAGCACGACTTCAGCAGAGGCGACGCGTCTCCCGTCGGCAAATATAAGGTATCCCCGATCATACCCGATTGCTTCTCGCCCATATAAAATGGGGACGTGTAGACTGTCCAACTGAACCGCCAAGCGCTGGCAAAGTTCGTGGGCGTAAATTCCTGGCAATCCGGGCAAATCCGTAATGGGCAGGCTGACATGAGCCAACTGCCCCCCTAGCACTAATCTTCGTTCATAAATGGTGGGCTCCCAATTTAGCCGTCGCGCCCAGATGGCGGCGGCGATCCCAGCTGGCCCGGCACCCACAATCTCCACCTTGCGCCGCATAACACCGCTCCAGTCCGCTGTTTTTCGCTTTGGTGGAAGGAAAGTCGGTGTCCTCCATCGCTAAGAGTTCGACCCTGCGGGCTGCCGCCTGTTGCTGGCATTGGGTGGTGGTCGCAGGCGTTTTGACTCGCATCTGAAGGCACCGTTTCCAAACTAACGCCAAGACCAGTGTACTGAAAACGCTCGGCAATTGCATGCGGGGGCGGTTAGCCCGGTTCATCAGACACTCCGTCAGGTCATGTCGCACAATGGAGTGGATGCTTCTTGGCCGCGTCATGCCGGGCCAGAGTTGATCCGGACGCGCCACCTGGGATCTGGGAAACCCCGACTCAGTGCTGACCAAGCCAAGGGTGGCCAGTCCTGATCCTCTTTCGATCGATTAACCAGCTCCCAACGTTACTCAGCGCGGATACGCGACCCGTGGCTGATTGGCGGAGAACACGGCAACCCGCCCGCATGGACGGCCCCAAGTCCCTCCTTCGCCTGATTTTTGGTTCAGAACCGGAGTGTTCATGTGCGTTTAACGGCCACTTCATCACAGTCATCGACCATGAACCCCAAAATGGCGAATCGCGATCCCACCGTGCCGACCCATCATATCACGGATGAAAAATTCCAGCAGATGCCAAATTTCGTCGAGGTAGGATAAGCGGGACTTGGCTTTGCGGATCTCCACCAACTGCTCGCCTATCGCTTATGCGGGCGAAGTCCACGGCCCAAGTGGTGTCCGAGGTGGTCACCTTAGCGGCCGGAGCGATTAAGGCCGTGGTGTCAGATGATCCGGAGTTGCTGGCGAATGGCGGGACCGTATTAAGCCGTGAAGAGCAAGACGCGTGGGCGACGGTGCAGCGTTGGTTGCAAGAGAGGGCGACGGGCACCGTCTAAACGCGACCCAAGACGTGATCCTTAGGGGGCCTTGGAGGCATTAACGGGCAGGAGT
>JAJZXC010000203.1 GCA_021846365.1 Bacillota bacterium
TAAGACATTACCGCAAAGCTCAAGGCACGAGAGAAAAACCTTAAAAGATTGTCACCCGCTTAGCCCCTTCCTGGCCTCCGACCCAGGAGGGGGTTAAGCGGGTATTATGGTGACGAAGGTGTGTGGGCACGCGCCAGACTTCGGAGCGGTGGGTCTTGGGCGGGAGACGCCCACAGGCCAGTGACTCATTGGCAATTCTTCCGCTGCCAAATTGATGCTACAATGGAGATCAGATGGAGGCCAAGACATGCTGGAACGCGTCAAGTCGTGGTTGCCGGGCATACCCAAGCGGCACACGGGACCCAAAACTTCAGTCTCCGGAGCGGAGCTCATTCAGTGGATTAGTGAAGGTCGGCGCTTGGTGATTTTGGACATTCGCGAGCAAAAGGCATTTCGCCAAGGTCACATCAAGGGGTCCACTCTCATCCCTTCTTTCGAGTTGAACCAGCGCTTGCACGAGCTCCGTGGGGGGCAGCCGATTGTCGTGGTCGGCAAGACCTCAGGGCGAAGCCAGCAGGCGGCTCGCCTCTTGAGGACGCACGGACATGACGCAATCTATTTGGTGGGAGGATTCTCCGCATGGCCGGGAAAGACCGTCCGTTGACCCTGTTCGACCGCCGTTGGCTGCGTGCGCTGAGTGTGCTTTCGTGGCTGGGAAGCGCGCTCTGCTTCGGCGACCGCCTGCCGGTGATTGCAATCTATTTGGCACTAAGCGGATTTGCCTTCCTGACGACTTCGCTGGGCTTCAACCGCCGTCACCAAAATGTGCTGACAGCCCCCCCGCAAGGTTATGAACCCACCGGCGAGCGGTACCCCAATCCGCCCGGCGGCAATATGGTGGCCGTGTACCATCGGGGAATTCACCGCCTGTATGTGGCGGTGAATGAGTCTATACCGCGAGACTAGCGCGCGCGCGGAGCGTACACCCGTTCTTCCGGTTCCGCGCACCACACGCGGGCTTGAGCATTGGCGGGATGGAGACGAAAGAGGCCGAGGTCGGGTCGGCGGCGGATGGCGTGTTCGACGGCGATGAAGCGGCCGGGCGACGCGGAGCGCAAGGGCCAGGTGATTTCGTCGATGGCCGGGCGCGCCAAGGGGGCCATCCACCCCAAAGTTGCCGCTTCCCATCCTGTGCCCAAGGCTGCGCCTATGGTTGCGTGCATATCGTAGACCCAGTCTTCGTCGGCGAAAAAGGACCATTCCCACAACAATCTACGCAGAATCTTGGTGGCCAACTGTTCGGACATCGCCGAGAGCAGGCGGCCAGAGCTGTGTCGGAGCAAATCGACGGCCAGGTTGCGGCCAAGCGGCACCCTCCGCGACACCGCTCCAAACGCCCGTTCCATGGCACCGTTGCACGCCACTAGGTGGCCGCCTATATCGACCAGGGCCGCGGGATAAGGTTCCATTTGAGTAAGGGTGGCGGTGGCCCCGGGAGGCAACGGCAGCCCGGGTCGAAGGTAAGCGCGGTAACCCTGCAAATGCAGCCAACGATTCAACTCCCCGTCGGCCACGGGTGATTCCAGCACCTCCCCCAAGCGGATCAAGGTGGCCCGGGAAATACCGACTACTTCTCCATGCTCGATCCGGGAAATCTGTTTTTGCGACAAGGGAATTTTTTGCGCTAACTGATACTGAGACCAACCCATGTTCTCCCGGAGCGCTTTAATCTCAGAACCGATGCCCTCGCACATTTGGTGCCTCCTCACCAATTCAGGCCTGCACATAATATTCGCCATGGTCATCGGTAATTCCTGCTCCATTAAATTTCCCGGTCCTGACCCACGCCCACATGCTTGCCAAAGAGCGCTGTCCCACCGCCATCCTACTCGGCAAAGAAACCGCTTAGATAGTTTCTGCCCGTGTCCGCGGCCAACGCGACGACCATCCGGTCAGGCGGCAACTGGGCCGCGATTTGCAGAGCGACGACGACCATCGCCCCCGTCGATCCCCCCACCAAGAGTCCTTCTTCGCGCGCCAAACGCTTGGCCATGGTGAACGCTTGCTGGTCGGATACGGCAACCCAGCGGTCGACAACTTGGGTATCCAGGGTTGACGGATAGTAGTCCTCCCCCATCCCTTCGATGCGAAAAGGTTGAAAGGGGCCTCCAGTGAAAATCGATCCCACCGGGTCGGCACCCACAATTTGGATCGCGGGATCCTGCTCCTTAAGATAGCGACCGACGCCCGAAATCGTCCCTCCGGTGCCCGCGCCGGCTACGAACGCCGCCAGGGCAGGGCCGGCCTGACGCCAAATTTCGGGCCCGGTGGTTTGGTAGTGGGCCAAGGGATTGGCGCCCAGCTCGAATTGGCCCATGTAGGCCGCATTGTCCATTTCTTCGGCCGCGATGCGGGCCAGATTCTGGTAGTTTTCGGGGTCTTCGCGCGGAACGTCCTTGACCACCCGCACCTCGGCACCATACGCCTTGAGCAGACGAATCTTATCCACGCTCATCTTGTCGGGCACAAAAAAGAGCGCATGGTACCCGCGCACCGCTGCCACCATCGCTAGCGCGATCCCGGTGTTGCCCGCAGTGGCTTCCACAATGGTCCCTCCCGGCCGTAATCGGCCCTCTTGCTCGGCCGTCGCGATCAACGACAGCGCAATCCGGTCCTTGGCGCTGCCGCCGGGATTCATCGCTTCCAGCTTGAGGGCCACCTCGGCCCCTTGAACGCCAACCCGCCGCAAACCGACCATGGGGGTATCCCCCACCGCTTCCAGCACGCTCGACAACACATTGTTCGCCACATTCATGAAATCTAGCACTCCTCTGTCTCTTGGGGATCATTCACCCCGGTCCCCAAGCGTGGTCTATCCTCGCCGCCTTTCAATTCCACGCCCTACCCTGGCCGGATTTCGAGAGTCCCATCCCCGGCAGCTGTCGAACCCTCGAATCCGGCCATCTTGCCGGCGCAACTCCCCGAAAGACTCTCGCCTGGGTTCTTTGCGACGCGAAATGCTTGCTGGCGCGGCCTTCTTGCCGGCCGCCGAGGCAGAGCATCGCCAGCAGACGGCCCAACCAGTTCGGCTCAACTAGTCTTAGCATGCGATCGTTCAGCAATACGGTCAAGTACCGCGGTGTGAACCGTTGCCCAAAACGGTAGACAAACATAGCCAATCGTTGTGCGTCTGACCTTTTTCTCCCTCCAAAGAGGGGAGAGGACTGGGTGCATCCTATTATCGATCAACCTCAGAAACATCCCGCCACCACCGGCGCTGCCCTGTCCTCACTGGCGACAAGATAGACCCTTGCGGTACCGGGTCGTGGCCGGCGCAGGTTTTGGTTCATCCTTGGTTCCGGTGAACTGTACCTCATCACCCGACCCGGGTGCGTACGCCCCGGCTTGACGCCGCGGCCATTACCGGTATCGGGGGTAAAAACCCCCGCCTTTACGCGTGGTGCCGGTCTTCGCTGGCGCAACGAAACCTTGCGCTGGGGCAAATTGACGATTCTGATGATACCACCGCGATCCGATTATCGCCTACGGACTGGCTCAACGGGTTAAATACGTGCGATTGGTTCGGCGCACGATAAACGGCCGCCACCGCTGGTTTGCTCAATTGATCTGCCAAGGCGTTCCCATGTGCAAGACGGGGCGGTTCAAACACTCCTACGGATTAGAAGTTGTAGGCTTGGATATCGGCCCATCGACCATCGCTGTCGTTGGACAAACCCAAGCTGAGATCCAACAGCTTGCGCAGACTGTCCGCCATCAGGACGAGATCCGTCGCCTGGAGCGTCGGCAAGATCGTCAGCTCCGAGCTAACAACCCGGATTGCTAAAACGACAAAGGCTGTGCTATCAAAGGAAAGCACCGCATAAGAAGAAGCCGACGTCAAATCCAAACCGAACGTTGGCAGAGTTGCGCCGCCGGGAAGCCACCCATCGCAAAACATTGCATGGCCAACTGAAATCGGATTATTGCCCAAAGCATCACGGTCAAAACCGAGAAGCTGTCCTACAAGGCCTGGCAGAAAATCTTTGGTTGTTATATAAACGTTCGCGCCCCGGAGTTATTGGTGTCAATTCTGACTCGCAAGGCTGAAAGCGGGCGGCTAGGTCATCGCATTCAGACTCTGACCACCGCCTTATCGCAAGTTTGCTTATGCCGGCAAAACCGCAAAAAGCGACTGTCGGAACGCATCCACGCCTGCACCCGCGGCGTGATGATGCAACGCGACCTCTTTAACGCCAATCTGGTCCGCTTGGTGAAAGACGATGCCCTCCAAGTCGCCAAGGCTCGCGAGTCTTGGCCGGGTGCGGAACCCCCTAGCCGGTTTTTGGGCCGGCTTGGTCACACGTGCAGATGGCTTGGCAACCGGCAACCCAAAACCAACCTGCAAGTGGACGGCAGTTGCCTTCCTCCTCGGCCGCTTTCCTAGCAGTCCGAGTCAGAGTGGGTCGTTGGAGAAAGTTGGTGCCACGGTCGGCATCGTGGGGTATCCGGCAGTTGAGGCCAGGGATGGTGTAGCCCCCTCGCAACCGTAGGGAATCCCATCGGGACAAGAGGCAAGCGAGAGCCCTGGAAAGGCCCAAGAGTGCCCGATTTCGCCGATAGAACCCCCCGGCTTTAGCCGTGGGCAGGTTCATTATATCGCCGGCAAAACTCTTGCCTCGGCCCCTATCGCTGGATTCCTCTTCGCTCCCCAAAAACATTACAATGACTGAGGAGGCGAAACCGGTGAGGGGATATTTGATTACCCACGCACAGTGTTTAGACGGAGCCACGGCGGCGGTGATTGGTCTGGCGGGCGGCCTGCAGCCAATTTTTGTCGAACCCGACGGCGCCCAGCAGGCGGTGGCCGAATTGGCCCAACGGGATCCCCGGCCTCCCATTTACCTGGCCGACGTCTCGATTCCTCTCTGCGCCTGGAAGACTTCACAACCACACATCACCGCCTTGCTGGACCATCACGCCAGTGCTCTCGCCTTGGCGGAGGAGCCCAAGGCCATCATCGTGGTGGGCCGGGCCGGGTCCCATCTGATGTACGACTACGCCGCCGAACGAAAATGGATCGACCCTTCGCCCGACTGGAACCGATTGGTGGCCATGGTGGAAGCCTACGACCTGTGGGCGCCCCAGCACGAATTCGGCCAAAACCTCGACCGACTCTTTCGTCACCTGGGCTTCGAGTGGTACAGTGCTCGATTCGGCCAGGGCTGGGTGCCGTACCGTGCCGAGGAAGGACTTGTGCTAGCCGGACTGATTGAGGAAGAGGTCGCCTACGTGCAACGGGCACTGACCAGGGTCCAGACGCTGACCGCGCCGGGGGTTCGGGCGGCGGGGATTTTTCTCGAAGAAGAAGGCTCGGTCAATCCGGTGGCCCACCGCCTGCTATCCACTGGCCACAATTTGGTGGTGGTCGCCAAACCGGACGGCAGGCTCTCCGCGCGCAGCGATGAGCACGTCGATGCGGCCCGACTGATGGCCGATCTCTTCGGCGGCGGCGGCCACGCGCGGGCGGCCGGTGGCCGCTTTCCCCCCGAGGTCAAAGCGGGCCCCACTGGCTTCGGCGAAGTGATGGACAGAATCGTGGCGTATCTGACCGCTCCCGGCGTGGGCTGAGGATGCGGTGCGCGCGGCCGCCATCCCGCCGCAAG
>JAJZXC010000204.1 GCA_021846365.1 Bacillota bacterium
CCGTGGTCCGCTCGCCGGCCGGGGTGCGGGACACCAGCCATCCGTGGCCGAGCTTGCCTTTCACGATGACGGTCTGCGGTGCTTGGCCCCCGTTGTCGGACGAGGGGAAGGTTAGCGACGGCAACTGGGTCCAGGTCGGCTGCCCGGGTCTCCATATGGCCGTCTTGACCACACGCACGGGCAGACCATTAGACAAAGTGCTGAGGCCAGAAAAAGCCACCCACCAAGACCCCCCGGGGGTGCGACCCCAGGCGGTCTGGTTAAGCGAGCCCGCCGTGGGTAGGGGCGGCGTGACCGCCCGCACGGAAAGCGACGTCAACGAAGCGGCTTCTCCGCGATAGCCGGAGGGCCGGGTCGAGGTGGCCGGAGTCTTGACCAGCAGCCACAAATGCCGGCGGCCAGCCTGTAATCCCATCGGTTTGTCGGTATTGGACAGGACACCGGCGGGGAGCCAGAGCGATGGTTGGGGCCGTACATGAGTAGGCAAAAATCCCATCATGCCCGTTGCCATCGACGAACTGACGGCCAGGAGGACCAGCCGCCTAATCAGCCTCTTGGCATCCATCACCCGCCCTCCCCTTCGCTGTAATCTCTGTGGACCTGTATTCGCGCGTTTGTCGGTGAGCCTTGACCCCGACCACACGCCAAAGGCGGTGAGAGCCCTCCGCCCGATAGTTAATGCTTATCACCTTACATTATAATGACGAACGGACTCTCAATTCGTTGTGGTCTTGCTGAAGAAATTTTTGTTCCGACGGAAGCAAGCCCTCGGCGGGCGGCAATCCTTAAGCCAAGGGGGAGGTTTAGGCTCTTTGTATGGGCTGTGACAGGATTATATGCTCTCTATTTTCGCAGCCTGCAACGCGGCTTCCGCAATCGTGGGCCGGCTTTTGCGGGTGGATCAAACCATTCGTACGATGAGGCGGCCATCGCGCAGTAACTTTCTTTCGCTAGACCGGGCGCGATCCGCTGTGGCTTGGTGCGAGCACCCGATCCCCCTTTCACCGACCACCAGGTAGCTTTGAGTGCATGGAACTGCCAGCGGGTGGCGTTCACCGTCGCTGTTGCGTTGAGATGGGTTACAGACCGTGCCCGAGACACGGATAGCGAATCAGCCACGGGATGAGTTGTCCCGGCATCCCCGGGGGGCATTCACGGTCAGCTCTTCATCCGGGCTAGCTTGTGGGACAGGGTTTCCGATCCTCATTAGTAACCGCGATCCCGGGAGCAAAATCCCCGTGCGGCATGGGATTCCGCCCTTGCCCGCCATCCATCCAGGCGGTCGGGCGTTTGCGTAGGCTTCCGGGAGCCGATCACCGGTCTGAAGAAATCCCCCGGCGCCGCTACTCCGGGTCGGGTCGCTGGCTGTTTTTCTTAGCGAGGAGACGTTGAACAGTGCGGGGATGCACCACCATCCCGCAATGCTGTGCAGCCGCGTTAGCCAGTCTTGCCAACTGGCGTCCGGGCGGAGCCGGTGTTCGTCAGCCAGAAACTGAGCACAGGCGGCCGTAACCTTGATCGGCTCCCTGGGGCCCGGCTTGGCGCGCGCCAGGCCTTTCCATCGGACCCGCTGAAAGGCGGCATCCATGGTGTAAAAGGTCTGGCGACTGACGCCGAATCGACGGGCCACGGCCGTGACCGACTCGCCCTGAATATGGTGAGCTCGCAACATTTCATATTTCACCTGAATCTCGTCGTGAACATCAAAGAAGGTCGGATATTGCTGAAACAATAGGTCCTGAACGCGATCCGGATTGAACCAGGCCCCGGCTCGTTCACTCTGGGCTGAAGTTGTCGTTTTTTTCTCCGTCTCACCACCATGGCGTGATCGGCCCCTATTGTCAAGCTAATTATGACCATTACCATGCGGATGCTCTTGAGAATCGCTCGAAAGCACCTCCGCGATCGAGGCGCAGCGTTCTTGCGACAACCATCTGCCGACGGTGGATACGTATACCCAACAAGCGTTTTCGAAAGCCCGCTATAAACTGAAAGCCGAGGCTTTCGCCGATCTCAACCATGTGCTGATCCAAAATGTCTATGCCGACCGTGCGTATCGCACTGTGGAGGGCTGGATTGCCGTCGCCACTGACGGAAGTGTCCTGGAAATTCCGAACACGGCCATCCTGCGGGAAGCGTATGGCACCGCCTCGGGCATTGCCCGAGCCCGAATGTCGCACGCCTACGATGTCGCGAACCACCTGTGTCTGAGTGCGATTCTCGATCGCCATGACACCAGCGAGCGGGATCTGACCCGGCGCAACATCGCCGAGGTTCGTACCATCGTACCGAAGTCCCGCCGCATCTTATGGCTAGAGGATGGCGGCTATCCGTCGTTCCCCTTTTGGATGGAGTTCGACGCGCAAGGCGAGGCCTATTCTGATGCGGGTGCCCAGCAATTTTTACGCGAAGGAGTTCGCGGCGGTCCGCCGCGATGAGCGAGTCACCATCACCGTGACTCCCGATCATGCGCAGGAATTTGCCGAACAGGGGCATCCGGTGCCCCAGCCAACTGACGCTGCGCGTCATCAAACTCACCTTGTCCACCGGAGAAACCGAAATATTGGTCACCCAATATCCGTCGACGAGTTGCCCTACGCCATCATCGAAGCGATGTATCACTTGCGCTGGGGCGTCGAGACCCATTTTGATGTCCTCAAAAATCGATGTGAGATCGCCAATTTTGTGGTATTTTACCCTCCGCTATTTTGCAGGAACATCACGCCACGGTGCTCCTCAGTAATATGCGCGCTTGTCGAAGCGGAAGCTCAGAGCCTGTGGGATGCCCACCAGGCGGAGAACGCTGACCGCTACAAATATACTGGCTATAAAATCAATACCAGCGTGGCCTTTGGCCTCTGGAAGGATCAGTGGATGTCCATCGCGTTCGCCGAGGATCCTGTCCTCCGGGAACAAGCGTTTTGGCAGTTGGTCGAGATTGTTCGCCGGAAGGTGACGCCCATTCGTCCGGGAATTTCCTACCCGCGCACCAAAGCGCCGCCCGCCAATCGCTATTCGCATAAACGGCGACGATCGCTGTAGACGCAGACCCCTCGTCGAGATCATCCGCAGCGCCCTGGTGTCACGCCGAGGCCAAATCATCCCGGTCGATCAAGGGAATCTCCGGGATGGATTCCGCGCGCCCACGACCGTGGGCGAATTCCGGGGGGAAGCCTTTTCCCCGAAGAAACCTCGGGTCCCTGATGCACTATTATTCGAATTCCGACACATCGGACTGAGGAGTTATCGGTCATGCTTGCTCCAAACATCGTATTAGACCAGGAATCATCCGAATAAACCGATGATGCGGCTATCCTTAACTTGACACCATTGCCTCCCGGCCTCCGGCCTAGGAAGGGGAATGTGCGGGTATTATGTTCAGACTCAAGGCAGCCATGCGGCGATGATCGGTGGTGCTCCATCGCCGCAGGCACTGCCTCGAGAGCCGTGCGCCCTACTTCTGGGGGATGCGGGCGCGTAGGATGCGACGTGCAATCGTGGAAGTGCTCAACCCGAACTGGCGGCTCAAGTCGGTCAGCGTCTTGCCTTGTTGTCGATCTTTCCACAAGGCCAAATCGGTTGCGCTGAGAGAACGAATGGGACGTTCATTGGGCGATACCAGCGAAGTGCCCGGTCGTGCCGGCGAAATCTCGGCCGCATCCCAGGCTGCCGCCCAGGACCCGAATATCTTGCGAATGGTCCGCGAAGACGGCCGATGTCCAGTAGCATCCCACAACTGGGCGGGGGCAAATTGGCCTTCTGCCTTTAATGCCTCTAAAGCTAGTTGACGACTAACCGCTCGGACTCCGTCGGGACAGGGAATCCCCGCCGCCTGCCATGCGCTCTTCCACGCCCCGAACAATTTGCGCACGGTGCGTGAGGTTGGGCGCCCATGCGATTCGTCCCAGGTTTTGGCCGTGCAATAGGTGCCGTGCTCTTTTAAGATGGCCAAGATTTCATTGCGGCTAAGGCGTCGGTGATCGGGGTCGGGCCCAATGCCTGCCGCCTCCCAGGCGGCGGTCCAGGAGCCAAAGTTGTTGCGAATCGTTTGTGACACCGGCTTGAAACCAGCCCGGTCCCATTCCACTTCCGTGTAGTAGCGATCCAGTTGGCGCAAGCGGAGCAGGATACGCTCGGCGGGCGACAGCGGCGGCGTCCATAAGCCAGCTGCTTCCCAGGCGGATTGCCAGCTGCCGAAGAGTTTTCGGATGGCGGGTGCGCTGGGGGTACGGTGATGCATGCTCCAAACCCGTTCCGACTCGAATTGGCCGACGTCTTGGATGGCACGTATCACCGACTCCCGGGTCACTCCGTTGGCCTTGGGCGGCAGTCTCCGCGGCACGTCGAAGCCAGCGGATTGCCAAGCAGCATGCCAATTGCCGAAAACATGGATAATGGTGTAAAAGTGCGGTTGGCGTCTGGCCTTCATCCAGCGATACGACGATACATAACCGTCTTCTTGGTGGACTTTTTGAATCGCGGCCAAGATGGCGTCGCGTGTCCAGCGTTTCATGGTAAACCTCCTTGAATACTCGTCTTCACAGGTAAAGCGAGGTCGCCGGCCTGGCGGCGGTCGATAAATCATATGGGGAGCGAACCCTTAGCCATCCGATGCGCTGCCGACCCAGCAATATTTGGCCTCGCCTCCCATTCCCACGACAATGATTAAAGAAGGGGGACAGGTCCCCTGTACGTTGTAAGGATAGGATGTCACCGGTATTTGACGTTACCAAGGGGGGACTCCCCCCCAACTTTCCGGAAAATCTGCTGTGCGCTGGCCCGAGTGGTTGGCGGACAGCAAATGTCACTTTCAAATGATGGGCAGTGTATTTGCATTCGGCAACGGGTATGGTTTTCCGGAGGAAGGCGTTGACCAACGATAGCTCTGATTAGTGGCGGGCCAAGGGTGTGGGATGGTGCCATCGCCTCCGGATTCTGAGCGGCCACCGGGCTAGCCCGTCTGAGCCGTCCCAACAACGCGCCGCTTGGCGATCGCTGAAATCCTGAACTCAGGGTGAATCGGTTCCAAATCCGGGCACGGCGGCAACGGGATCGAAGTTTATCGAGCCATCGGGGCCTCCGAGACATCTTGAAGTGAGGGCTCCAGGCGGCCCAGCTGACTTCCGCCGGGGTCGATGGGAATGAGCCGCCGGAACGCTCCATCGTCACAGACCGACTGGCCATACCATCTTCATCGTCGTGTGATTGCAGTACAGGCAGTATGCTGATTCGCCATATACCGCTTGCTCATTTATCGATTGGTGTGGCGACCGCCACCAAACCTGTTCCTCTAGAATAGACACACCCCTCGCCGACAGGCGTTGGCGAGTATCGAATGCCTGGCATTGGTTGGTTGGGGTGATGGGCACGCTTGGTAGCGCCACCGCCATAGGAAGCTTGACGAGAAACACGGTGGCTGAACCTCCCCACGGCTAAAGCCGGGGGGTTCTATTTGCGAATTCCGGCAGCCTCTTCTTGGCTCTCACAACCTCTTGTCCCGAAGGGCGCGAGATGGCTACAACATCCAAGATCTTAGTCGCTGG
>JAJZXC010000205.1 GCA_021846365.1 Bacillota bacterium
AGGCGCTTTGCTCGGCGAAAGAAGCCCTCCAAAGAGGGCAGTCCTGGCCATTGGCAAGCGGTGACTCCGATCACCGTCGGCCGGAGCTGCCGGCGTCCCCGTAGCAGGCCGCCCCGAGTAGAGTGACGTTTCCGGTGACCGGTCTCCGTCGCTGGCAACCGCGCCTTGGGGACCATCACGTCTTGTGAAAATCCCGCTGGATTTTGTGAAGAAGGAGGGTGCGCTCCTCGTCCGTACAATTGGCAGCACCCATTCGCTCAAGCAGCGTCTCCCTATCCAGCAGTCCCGAGCGCCCCAGAGCCCGGCAGAAATCGAGGTCCTTTGGACGATTGGCCAGGTACTTGGCGACGACCAGGTCATACGGGTCCAAGAGCCATCCGGTGACGCCTTTCGTGCCCTCGGTGGCCCATGCAATCAGGCGCGATTTCCACCCGTGAGGCAGGCGGCTGGTATCACGGTTGACGCCTTGGGCATAGACGTGAAAGGTTTCGTGAAACGGCGAGCCCTCGCCAATCGTGCCGTCAATCAGGTCCGCTTTGCGCTCGTCGGGATCGTTCAAGGGGACAATGTCGGCCTCGATGGACAGGGTGACTTCGGATGGTAATCCATCGGCGTCGGCCAATCCGAGAATAGCTTGACTACCCACGATGATTATCGACGTTTCGTTCAAAATGGCTCCCGCGGCGCGGATGATATGCTCCAATTCATTTCGTGTCATGATCCTCTTCCTCGCGAAAGGTTCGGTAGATGATCCATCGCTCTTGCGGCGAGAGGACTCCGGCGAAGGGCGTGCACTGGCGCAAGGCGGTCATCTCGTCGGATTCTTCGGTCAGCCGGTCAGCCAAAACCGGGAGTGGCAGGTCGAGCAAAGCGCGCCACTTTTGGGTGTAAGGCGTTGACTGCGCACGGTGCATCATCCCGGCAAGGTTGTGCCGGGCTTTGGTCAATACCAGATCAGGTTGTTCGAGCAATTTTTGGGCAATGGCTTGGTGCAGTCGTACGGAACGGCGGTCATTGCGCGGATGTCCGTACGCCATATATATTTCCCCCCATAATAACGCCTTGGAGCGGGCACCCAAACGCCTTACCGAGGAGCGGTCGCATCCCCCAGCCGGACGCGCGGGGCCTTGCCTGTTCATCTCCTGGCATCGCATGTGCGTCTGACAGGTAGCAGCAACGGTGAATTCAGACGGATTTCCCTGCCGACCACGGTGATGCGTTCAGTGGTTATTGCCAGGGCCAGCCGGTGCCCGCATTCGTCATCCGCTGGCGGATGGCGCTGGCCACCTCGCGCGGATTTTGGGCCATATAAATCGCCGAGCCCACCACCAAGACCTGGGGACCGAGAGCAATCAGGGCATCCACCTTGTCTGGTACAATCCCGCCGGCGAGAGCTAGCCTGCGGTGGGGGAATTCGGCGGCGAGGTCTTGCCTGACCCTGTCCAACAGCGAATCCTGCCCCGACTTGGCGGCGTCGCTGTTGGCGTGCAGGAGGACATAGGCCAGTTCATCCGGCCATCGCCGGTCGAAGATGTCAGCCGTCCTCATGCCTAAGGTGTCGAGGACGACATAGCCATCCCACTGTCGGGCGACCTCGAAAACCAGCTGCTTGGTGGTGGTGCTGGCCATGGCCAGCACGGTGACAAACTTGGCGCCGGCGCGAAACGCGGCCTCTGCCTCTTCCCGTCCTCCGTCGACGATCTTGAGATCGGCTAGGATGGGGTGCAGGGTGCGGCTTTTCATCTCCATCACCAGGCTGAGGCCGAAGCGCTGGATCATCGGCGTGCCCACTTCAATGATGTCGATGACATCATCCGCCTGTTGTTGGGCAAAGAGGCCTTCCAGACGGTCAATGGCCAGCTGCAACAGCATGTCGTTCCTTCTCTCCCGCTTGTGCGCTCCCCGTCCGATGCCGTCGATCCGTCTTGAAGATGTGGCCGTAGGGGGCTTCGACCCATTTGCTTTAATCGACGGAAGCACGCGCCACGATGGCCAAATTGGTTCGACTCAACAGACTTCAGCGCTTCTCAAGCAACCTATAACACAAAGCGGCGACGGTTGGCAAGCACAGGCGCTCAAGCCGGGGAGTCGTCGGCCAGGGTGATCACCAGCTTGCGGTGGGGCGAGCGTTGCTGCCGTTGCCATGCTTTAGCGATGCGATTCAGGGAAAACAGCTCGCGGTCGATGATGAGGTCACCTCGCACCGCGTGGGATAACACGGTTTGGAAGCCATCCTGCCGCTCTGACTTGGACAAGAGCAAATTCGAGTAGCCGAGGATGGAGAGCACCTTGCCGCGAAGTATTCCCGACGGCAGGGAGAGCGTCGGGTAGCCGCTCTGACCAAGATTAACCACGCGGGCACCGGTGCCGGCGGCGGTCATCGCGGCGAGCGCGGGCTCACCCCAGAGCCCGTCGATTACCACGTCGACAGGCCCGCCGGCTGCTTCTTGCAGCGCGCCGGCCAGTTCCGCCACACTCTGTCCGTGCAGGTCGACCAGCGCCTCGGCGCCCAGTGCCTTAACCCTGTCCAACGCCTCGCGGTTGCGGCCCACAGCGACCACCCGACCGGCGCCCAACAATCGGGCCGCTTGCACGGCGACTTGGCCAACCATCCCGGTTGCTCCCAGCACGACGACGCGCTCGCCGCGGCGCAAGCCCGCCCGTGAGGCAAGCGCGAGCCAACCCGCCATTCCGGCAATGCCGATGGCGGCGGCCAGGTCATCGGGGGCGTCGTCGGCAAGCGGGAAGGTGTTGTCAGCGTCAACCACGGTGCGGGGGGCAAGACTTCCGTAAGCGGCGGGCACTGCACACTCAAATCGCACACGCATGCCCGAGCGGATACGGCCGTCGCCTTGAAGGACTACGCCCGCCCCCTCGCATCCGGGAACGTAAGGTAGCGGCGGGTGGCCACGGTAGAATTGGCCGGAGGCGATCCACTGGTCGATCGGATTAAGCGAAGCCGCCCGCACCGCAATCAGGACTTGGCCCGGCTTTGGCGTCGGCACCGCGATTTCACCCAAGGCGGGATCGTGCGATATGGCTCGGATCAGCGCCGCCTTCATCAGGTCTGGTGCCATCGAATGATGAGCTCCCTTCAATATTGGGCTTTGCTTGCGGGCGGCATTGAAGGCCCGCCAGGGCAGGTCAGGCGACCGCTCTTGCTCGGCCGACTGTGACCATGCGTCTTGGGTTAAAGATACCTGCCCGGCGGGGTCAAGGCAAGCGCTGGTGAGGGGAGAGACACTGCCGGGCTCGGCCCAATCTCCCTGGGGGACGGGCCGGCCGCCTTGAAACAAGCAACAAGACGGCCTAAATTAATGACAGTCGCCGAAACATTGCGTGAAAACGCCGAAAGGGAGGAACCCGCACCGGCGCCCGTTTCACGGGTGCCTTGGCCGACGGCGTCGGGCGGGGGACAAGACTGGCCGACTGCCCTGCGCCTGGCCAACGCGGCGGCCGGGACTCGATCTTTCCATCAAGGGGGCGAAGTAATTGGCGGAGGCCATCGTGTTGGGGATTGACATCGGCACCCAGGGAGTGCGGTGTGTGGCTTTGGACGAGGAGCGGCGGGTGGTGGCCGGGGGCGGGGCGCCTCTGGCCACCGAAACTCCCCGCGACGGGTGGGCGGTGCAAAGGGCGGAGGCGATTTGGACCAGTGTGCAAGCCGCCGTCGGCGATGTTGTGCAGGGTCTTGGCAGCCAAGCCAAGCACATCAGGGCCATCGGTTTGGACGCAACCGCCAGCTTGCTGGTGGCGGACGCTGAAGGGCGGCCAATGACCGACGTCATCTTGTGGATGGATGTGCGAGCCGAGAAGGAAGCCAAGCTGATTGGGGGGCTCACCGGGCGGGTCGAATCGGCGGAACTGCCCTGGGCCAAGGCGGTGTGGCTCAGTCGGCATCAGGCCGACGTGTTTAAACCCGACCACCGCCTGTTCGAGGTGGCCGACTGGATCATTTGGCGGATGACGGGCCAGGTGACCCGGTCGCAGGCCAGCGCCGTCTTGAAGTGGTATGGCACCGCTCCCCAATACTTGCCGGAATGGGCCAACCTGTTCGCCGGCCTGCGGCAGGCGTTGCCGCGACGGCTGGTGCGCGCGGGCGAAGTGGCGGGTATCCTCTTGCCGGAGGTGGCGGACGCGTTCGGCCTTGCCCGCGATGTGTGCGTGGCCGGTCCGATTATCGATGCCTATGCGGGGGCGGTGGGTTCGGGGGCGCTAAAAGTGGGGACCATGGCCTTGATCCTGGGGTCGTCCAATTGCGAACTCTTTCACGGGTCTCGCCTGGTTGCCACCGCCGGACTGTGGGGACCGTTCAAAGACATCTACGGTCTTGAGCTGGACGTATTGGAGGCGGGACAGCCCTCGACCGGCGCGGTAGCGCGGTGGGTGGAGCACACGATGGGGCAGGGGTTGTCACTCTCCGAGCTGGATGGCCTGGCCGCCGAGCTCCCGCCGGGGGCCGACGGCGTCAAATGTTTTCCCGCTTTTCAGGGTGTCCGCAGTCCCTGGCCCGACGCGGCGGCGCGCGGAAAAATCCACGGTCTTTCCCTACATCACCGGCCCGCCCATCTCTTGCGCGCGGTCTATGAGGGGACCGCCTTTGAAATTCGGCGGACGATGGATGCGGTTCAGATGACCGATCTGCATCGGATTGTGGCCTGCGGGGGAGGCATCCAAAGCCGGGTCTGGCTGAGCATTATCGGCGACATTTGCGACTTGCCGCTGGAGATTGCCGATAATGAGGCGGTTCCCCGCGGTGCCGCGCTGCTGGCGGCCATGGCCATCGGCCACATCGACTCGCTGGCCGCGTTTGGCGCCGCCTGGCCCGCCTTGGGGCCTACAATGCATTCCCACGCCTATCACGCCCTATATCGCGAATATACGGCGGAATTTCCCCTCAATAAGGTGGCGCCAACGGCGGGGGAGCCGACCGACCCCAACCACGCGTAATCAAGCGGCATATGGTTAACCATTGAGCTAGTCCATCATTGTGCCTCTGTTGCAATCAGACGAGAATGAAGAGGTGGTATGGCCTGTGGATCTGTTACGATGGCGTGTTCGCCTCGTCTCCCGTGGAAGTTAGATCGGTCGCCTGGAGCCATCACTTCGGGACGTCTCGGAGGCATGGAGCCCCGATGGCTAGATGAATTTCGGTCCTCTTGCCGTCGTGGTGCCCGCATTCGGAGCAGTTCCCCAGTTTGACCCGGACGCCTTCCGCAACCACGAATTGTCGCCTCTTCGGAGAGCACGTAGAGCAGACTAGAGCGGAGAGCGAGGTTTCGGCGATCGTCAAGCGGCGCGTGGTTGGGAGTTGCGTCAGGCTTCTGAGGGCCTGGTTGAGTGGTCGTCACCCAGAATTCGGATCGGTTTTCGGCTGCGCGATGGATCCCACCTTTGGCACTCTAATAACAAGAACGAGTGTTCGTTAATGTCGTCCCTCCAGAAGAGCTACACCCAAATGGATTGGATGATCTGGGTTGGTAGCGGGTAGCGGATGAGCTATCGTGTGACCCCACACTTTCGGTC
>JAJZXC010000206.1 GCA_021846365.1 Bacillota bacterium
AGTCCTCCTGCGAGACGCCGCCCCTGCCTGCGGGATGCGTCGTGGCATAAGGGCCGGAGGGGAAGGCGACGAGTTTGGACGGTAAGTCATGGTGATCCCGATGGCAGATCGTGAGGCCTTGGCTATCTGCCAATCACCCCAATGTTCCAAAACAAGAGGTCACTAGGTGACCTCTTTTCGCATCTGCGGAGGGCGATCCAATCGTCTATTAATGACACCTAGTGACACGCCGGCGGAATCTCCGTCAACCTTGACAACGCGGCCAAGTGACATCTAATGTCATCTTAGGTCATTGCCATGGATCGGGTCATTCCCAAAGATTGGTGTTACAAACTGTCACTGTGCGCGGGGCGCTAAGCCGCTATCTATAAGGCCTCGGGGATTTTACGAAAAGGCTCAGATCCCTGGGGTAAATTTCGCCCGACCCGACGGATAAGGCGACTGAGATCCGCAAGAACTCGTCAAATCTTAGGGGAAAATATTTTTTCCCCTACCCGGATCCCCTTGTCTCATGCGGATTTCCGAACAGCGCAAAAAGCTTACGACATGAGCAATCGGCTAGAGGTGCTAGTACGGATAAAGCTTATGCTGAAGGAGATGATGGGGCGGTTCAGTGATGTAACGATGTCACACGCGTGCACTATTTTGCACGATGTCGTCGTGAAACTTAAGGCGGAGGACCTCACTACTGAGCACCGAGATGTACTGGTTGAGGCCCTCGGACTATTTGCGCATGGAAGCATGACCAAAGATCAACTGCAATCGATGGACCTCAAACTAATACGTAGTGGATTGAATTGGCTCTCATGGGATGAAGACTAGAAACGCCGCGGCAGAAACCAGGAGCTTTAGGACCCGCGTTTTGATAATAGAATCTTATTGTGTATGGCATCCCAGCCGAGTATCACTGTTCCAATCCCGACCGGCCAACCACGACTGCCCGATAACATCGGATTCACTCCCTTTAGTGCCCTATCCTGGGGCTACAGACCCAGAGTCAAATTCGAGACCGGTATCATGCCTCAGCAAATACCAAGCGCCATGCGCTTATGCGGATAAAGGGGGGAACGGCGTTCCCTTTGGGTCAGTACGGCGAGCTATTTTTTCCTGCCCCGGCGGCCCGGTCTGCGGCACCGCTACGCCTGCGGGGCGCAAGGAATTGGCCGACCGGTCTCGCAATCGGTTTACGGATTGGTGGACGACCCGCTCGCCGTGTGGTTCGATGCGGTATCATTCAAGTAGCGGTCGTGCGTGGATTGAATGGGAAAGGCGGGCGGGAGCGAAGAGATGCTCTGCCGACGGCGCCTGGGCCCAGCGGTTAAATTGACCGCCGAGAGCCGCACGATGTCGAAGAAAGGGGGAAGCGGCATTTCCCGCGCGGGCATTATCGACCAACAATGAGCCGCTCGCGCGTCGGGCCGCGCATGAAATGGAGTTTGACAGCCAGTGGTTCAGGAAATTCCCGCCCGATTTTCGCTGGGGTACGGCAACCGCCGCCTATCAAATCGAAGGGGCGGTTCATGAAGACGGGCGCGGACCGTCGATTTGGGACACCTTCAGCCACACCCCAGATAAGACCTGGCACGGAGATACCGGAGATATGGCCTGCGACCATTACCACCGCTACCAGGAAGACGTCGAGCTCATGCGCCAACTCGGCTTTGACCACTATCGTTTTTCGGTAGCTTGGCCGCGCATCTTCCCCACCGGGTCAGGAGCGTTGAATATGGACGGCGTGGCCTTTTACGACCGTCTCTTGGACACCTTGATCGACGCTGGCATTCGGCCCGTACTGACGCTTTACCACTGGGACTTGCCTCAGGCCCTGGAGGATCACGGGGGATGGCGCAATCGCGACACGGCATATTACTTTCGGGATTATGCGGCTCTAATGTTTGACCAATTTGGCGACCGCGTGGACACCTGGATTACGCACAACGAACCATGGTGCACGGCGGTACTGGGTCATTTGCTCGGTCAACACGCGCCTGGCATCCAGGATCCTACCCAGGCCGGCATGGTCGCCCATCATCTTTTGCTTTCGCATGGGCTTGCCGTCGCAGCCTACCGGAGCCACGCGGCCCAGGGTCAAATCGGTATCACGTTGAACCTCAGCGCGGTCTATCCCGCGTCGAACCGCCCCGAAGACTTGGCCGCGCGGGACCGGATGGACACCATGCTCAATCGCAGTTTCCTCGACCCCCTCTTCCTCGGCCAATACCCCAGCGGCCTGAACGAGTTGCTCGGATCCGGGGACGATGCTATTCAGGGCGACGACCTGGCGGAGATTGCGGCGCCGCTGGATTTTCTGGGGATTAACTACTATACCTATCAGGTGATTGCCGATGACCCGGAGCATGCCGAACTACTCGGTACCCGGGATGTAACGCCTCGCGACGAGGTGACCGATATGGGCTGGCCGGTTGGCCCCCACGGATTGACCGACCTGTTGCGACGTATTCACCAGCAATATACGCGAATTCCGCTCATGGTGACCGAAAACGGCGCGGCATACCCTGACCGGGTAGTCGACGGCCAGGTGCGCGATTTAGCCCGCATCAGCTATTTGGAACGCCATATCCGCGCCCTGGCCGACGCCTTGAACTCTGGCGTAGATGTGCGCGGATATTATCTCTGGTCGTTATTGGATAACTTCGAGTGGGGTTTCGGCTATTCAAAGCGATTCGGTCTGGTCTACGTGGATTACGAGGCAAACCGACGGCGTCTGCCCAAGGACAGTGCCCTGTGGTATAGCGACTTCATCCGGGCGTTTAGGCAGGCCTGGGCTTAATCGGCAACTCCGGATCGAGAAAGGGGAGCGCCATGACCACCAGGCGAAGCACGCTGCCGACGGTGGCTTTGATTGGCCCCGAGCCGTTGTTCGAGGCTTGGACGGCCGCGTTTGGAGGCGTCACCGGGGTGGAGATTGCAGCAGGCAATATTTTGCTGCAACCGCCGGGGACAGCGCTCGTTTCTCCGGCCAATAGCTTTGGGATGATGCGTGGCGGCCTCGACTATCAATACGCTCTAGACTATGCTGAGCACTCGATCGACATCGAGCACCAGGTGCAGCAGGTCATCGCCAGCGAGTGGGGAGGAGAACTGCCGGTCGGCAACGCGGTGGTGGTCGCCACTCCGCAACATCCCCGCTGGCTGGGTCTCATTGTCGCTCCGACGATGCGAAGTCCGGGCAATATTGCGCACACCGATAACGCCTATCGGGCCTTCCGTGCCGCCTTGTTGGCGGTGATGGCATGGAATTGGCAAAACCCCGACCGGCCGCTGGGGCGTATGGCTTGTCCCGGGCTGGGAACCGGGGTAGGCGGGATTACGCCCCGGGCCGCCGCGATGAGGATGCGTGCGGCCTGGGAGGCGGTGGTGGACGGGGACGGCGGGTGACCCGAGGCTGACTGAGATCGGCCGAGCAGTCGGCAAATGGGTGCCCTGGACTACCGTGGCGGGGGCGGATCGGAGTTGCGTAAGACAAAAAACACGATAGACTATATATTGTTTCTTGGCGGCTTGATCCCGAAGCGGGTAGAATTGGCGTAGTATCAACAGTACGGACCGGCCGAGCCCCGGTAGGGGCAAGGGTGCAACCGGAAGGCAGAGAAATGCGAACCGGGATCCGTAGCAGTCCACCAACGAGGAGTGTGCAAGATGAGCCAAAACGAAAACGGCTGGGGGTTTGAGACGCTGGCTTTGCATGCCGCTTTCGATCACGACCCGGTGACCCGGGCGGTAGCGGTGCCCATTTATCAGACCACGTCCTACCAATTCGACAGTACGGAACATGCGGAAAACCTGTTTGCACTGAAGGAAACCGGAAACATCTACACGCGAATTATGAATCCCACCCAAGACGTGCTGGAACAACGGGTTGCCGCTTTAGAGGGCGGAGTGGGAGCCCTCGCATTGGCCTCCGGTCAGGCGGCGATTACCCTGAGCCTAATCAATATTGCCGGCCCTGGCGATCATGTGGTGAGTTCCGCCCATTTGTATGGAGGAACCTATAACCTCTTTAACGTAACGTTGAGGCGTCTTGGTCTCGTCGTCGATTTTGTCGACCCGGGAGACTTGACCGCCATCGAGCGTGCAATTTTGCCCACCACCAAGGCGGTGTTTGTCGAGACTCTGGGCAATCCCCGTTTGGACGTGGCCGACCTCGAAGCGCTTGGCGCCATCGCGCATCGCCACGGCGTGCCCCTGATCGTCGATAATACGTTTGCCAGCCCCTATCTTTGCCGGCCCTTCGACTTCGGTGCCGATATTGTGGTACATTCGGCGACCAAGTTTATTGGCGGTCACGGCACCGCGATTGGCGGCCTTATTGTCGACGGCGGGCAATTTGACTGGGATAACGGCCGTTTTCCGGGGTTAGTGGAACCCGATGCTTCCTACCACGGCGTTTCGTATGCCAAAGACGTTGGTGCCGCAGCCTTTGTGACCAAAGCGCGGGTGCAGCTGCTGCGCGACATTGGTCCGGCGATTAGCCCGACCAACGCGTTTTATCTCATCCAGGGTCTAGAGACTTTGGCTCTGCGCATGGAGCGGCATTCGGCCAACGCCATCACCGTGGCCCGGTTCCTAGAAAAGCATCCCTTGGTTGAGTGGGTGCAATATCCCGGATTGCCGACGAGCCCCTACCATGCGCTGGCTAAGAAGTATTTGCCGAAGGGCCAGGGAGCGATTTTGACGTTTGGCATTCGCGGCGGGGTCGAAGAAGGCCGCCGTCTTATTGATCAATTGCGGCTCTTTAAGCACTTGGCCAATGTAGGCGATGCCAAGAGCTTAGTGATTCATCCCGCCTCGACCACCCATCAACAACTTTCAGAGGCGGAGCGAAGCCAATCTGGTGTTTGGCCAAACTTGATCCGGCTGTCGGTCGGAATCGAAACCGCCGGCGACTTGGTGTCCGACCTCGATCAAGCCATCCGCCAAGCCGCTGGCTAAGCGGGCGGGCCGTCAATCGGCCCTGAAGCGGGCACCACCACGCGGAGCGGGGACATTCTCCACCGCCAACCCCAGGAGCCTCTGGCCGGAAAGCGGCCAGAGGCTCCTGGGGTTGGCATGCTGTGCTGGTCACTTTTCGCGAATTTGCGTATCGATGACCTGTACTTTGCTGACGGCGCCATATTGAATACCGCCCGACCCGCAGCGCGGGCAGAATTTGGCGCTGGGTTTGCCCGGTATCAAGAATAGTTGGTCACAGTCCACACACTTAAATTCGTTGAGCACGATCGTTTCTTGCCCCATGCCGCTACCTCCTTGGTTTCCGTCAGGATGCGTCTCTTTCATAGTGGCCAACGGCGACTCCAAAGTCAACCGCTCAGAGGCTGCCGACCAACTTTTTAATCGCATTGGACAACCCGTACAGTGTCTGTCATGACAAAATCGGTGGCTGGTGTCAACAGCCGCCTAAACCGGTAGACAAATATAGACAAGCGTCGCGCGTCTGACCATTTTCTCCTTCTTCAGAGGAGAGAGGAGTTTGGCTGTATCCTCCTGTGAAAATAGATG
>JAJZXC010000207.1 GCA_021846365.1 Bacillota bacterium
GCAACGCGTGCTCGTTCGCTGGGCCAAGCAAGCCCGTTAAAAAAATTCCGGAATCGTAGTCACCGTAAGGCTTTGGGCATCATTCTAACCTTGGAAAGTTGAGTAATATAGTGTTTGGCCGTAGTCTGTTTGGCCATGGCCAAGTGGCGGCCCATCTTGGCAATTCGTAGCAACGGCTCATACCACAAGGCCCACACCAGCGCGGCCAAGGTTTTGCGCTGCGAGAGCCGTAGTGTCCCGTTATTCACAAAGAACTGGGTAATCGATTCGAGGCTAACCATGATAACTGACCTCCTCTCAGAGTAACGCAGCGGGAAATGCTGAGAGGAAGATCTTCGACGTTGGCCGGAAAGCTCCTTTACCCGGAATGCCGCCACTTTGGTCTGCTCAACGTCGCGTCGTCCCTGCATGGCAAACGGTAACCGTGCATAAAGGGGACGCCTTGAGCGCGGGGGTAGCCGACGACCGATATTTTCCGGCTGCCGGCCACTAGGAACTTTGGCCGCAATCGCATACAATCTAGGCTAGGAGGCGATGAGATGTTAGCCAGAAAGTGGCGAACGCTGGAACGTCAGCGGCCTCAGTTGCGGTACGTAAAGTGGGGAGAGGCCGTCGGTGCCCTCTTCATCCTGGGCAGGCTGGTCAACCTGGGCAGCATCGTGTTTGGCCTCATCTTGATGGTGGGCTTTGGCCTTTGGGGCTATTCGGTGTTGAACCGAGATTAGGCCCGCGGGTCGCGGCGATGCAGCGAGCCTGGGAAAACTTCGGTGTCAACGGTCGATTTGCACAGCCAGGGCCAGTCCGAACCCGGCGCCAAACGCGGCCAGGATGCCTACCATGGCCAACGGTTGAAATCCCGAGAGCACCAAGTTGAAAAGGAGCAAGAGGAGCACCCAGCGCAGGGCACCCTCCATATGGCGGTGCATCATCAGGCGCACGTAGGCCCCGGCCAGTCCGTAGGCGGCCAGTGAAGCCCCGGCGCTTGCGCCTGAGGCAAGGTGTTCGACCGTCCCGGCAATGAACGCCGAGCCGAAAAACACCACCAGATATTGCCACCACGTGGTCATGGGCTCGATGGCCGAGCCGACGATCCAGACAAACACCCCCTCGAATAGGAGTCCCAAGAGATCGCCTGGATATAGAGCGGAAAGGACGTAGGTTAATATCCCGCCGGCTGGTCCGCTCAACAGCAGTTCCAATGGGCCGGGGAAAAACATCATGGCTATCCAGGTTAGCACCATTAGGCCAAGAAACACCTTGGTAATCGGGGCGTCATTGAATGCCCCCCTGCCCGCCCGTCGATCCCGCCGCAACATCTCGCGACGGCGTTGCTGCCAAAACTTCCTGGTTTCTTTATCCATACGTCTCGCCTCCACCTGTCAGGGTATCTAAATCAGTGTACCGAAAGTGAAGGGGGTTTGCCGCAACCGATTTGTGGGAACACCGGGTCGGCTGGGGCCGAGCTGCCAAATCGGGGCTTGGCTCCGGGGTTTTACCAAATTCGGACGTAAAGCCCCGAACTTCAGGCTAGGGGATACATGCGACGGCAGGAGCGGTGTCCAGAAAACCCCAAGTCTTGAGGGTTTTATTTGCGTTTTGGGACAGTCAACCGTGTCGTGGCAATATGTAGGGACGCCTTGATTGCGGGTGAATACGTAGATTTGGACGAAGGGAATCGAAACCTAAACTTCTGTTACGCATTGTTGTGTAGCACAATCATATACCCTGTCGGCCGCCGTCACCAGTCTTCCAGAATGTGACCACCCCCCATTGATTTCCGCTGCCGGATTCGTCTGCTCGAGGTAGGTGGTGAGTGGACGTGAATTTCGGCGAGTCACCCGGGCTATGAGGCTAGAATTGCACTCGCCAAACTACATGTTGTGGGCTATAATTGGATATCACAAAATATGGTGGAGGCGATCGCGTGCGGTGTCCGTTTTGCAATCACCCGGATAGTCGTGTGCTAGACTCCCGGCCAGCTCACGAGGGAGCCGAAATTCGGCGCCGTCGCGAATGCCTGGCCTGCAAACGCCGATTCACGTCGCATGAACGGGTGGAAGAAACCCCCCTGTGGGTGATTAAAAAAGACGGTCGGCGCGAGCCCTTTGAACGGATCAAGATCTTGCGAGGCCTCCTGACCGCCTGCGAAAAACGGCCGATTGCCCGGGAGCGCTTGGAAGCGCTGGTCGACGCCGTCGAGCGGGACGTGCGCGACCGCCATTCGGACGAGGTATCCACCGCGGTCATTGGTGAGGCCGTCATTAATGCCCTGCGCGAACTCGATGAGGTAGCCTACGTGCGATTTGCCTCCGTATATCGCCAATTTACCGACGTGGAAGGATTCCGTCGCGAACTCGAGCGCTTGCTGAGAAGTCAAAGACCGCTCGAGCCGTGATAGACCGCACGGCCACGGTGTCTTGGCCCATGGCCGCGACGGGCTTCGACGCCCGCCGAGCGATGCCGAGCAGGAAGGTATCACCCCGCCAGATGAGCATCATCATCAACCGCGGCGTGTCGAGCGGTCTCCCAGGGGACGCCGCAGACTCTGCGCCGCCGGTTGGACTGCAAGGGAGGGAAAAGCGGTCGAGGGACAAGCCTCTACCGCGTGGACGCGATGGAACTGCAAACCGGATTTTCTTCGGAGCTCAGCTGGAAGATATTTTTAGATCGATATACGGTTAAAGATTCCGAACGGAAGTTTGAAGTGGGCGACCTTGCCATCGCGCTGGTGGAACCGCATCCGCGATGGCCCAAGAAGGATGTGGGTATCGTGCGGGCCTTGGCCGCCGACGGGCAATTAACCATCGAGTTGGTGACCGGCCCCCAAAAAGGCGACGTGATCGAGCGGCGCCGCGCCGACTGCGACCGACCGTTGGAACGCAGCATCGACGAGGTGGCCCGACGGATCGCGCGAGGCGTGGCCCGAGTGGAAAAGGCTGCCGTGCGGCAGGATGTCGAGGACAGTTTCGCCGGAGAGATCGCAAATTTGCGCCTCGTGCCCGGCGGGCGGATCTGGGCGGGCGCGGGGACCGATCAGAAACTTACCTACTTCAACTGTTATGTCATTCCGTCGCCCCAGGACAGCCGCGAAGGCATCGTGGAAACCCTGGGTCAGATGATTGAAATCATGAGCCGCGGCGGCGGGGTGGGTATCAACGTTTCGTCCCTGAGACCGTCGCGGGCCAATGTGCATGGAGTCAACGGCAGATCGTCGGGCGCGGTATCTTGGATGGACCTCTATTCACGGGCGACCGGGTTGGTCGAGCAGGGCGGATCCCGTCGGGGCGCCCTCATGCTCCAGCTGGAAGATTGGCATCCGGATATCTGGCGCTTTATCGACGTCAAGAAGACGCCGGGTATGGTGGAAAACGCCAATATCAGTCTTAGGATTTCGGATGATTTCATGGCGGCGGTGAAGGCGGACGAAGACTGGCAGTTAATGTTTCCCGACACCCGTGACCCTGAGTACGACCGTATCTGGGACGGAAATTTGGAAGCCTGGCGGGCGGCGGGCAAGCCAGTGATGGTATACGAAACGGTAAAGGCCCGATCCTTGTGGGATGCGATCGTGCGCGGAGCTTGGGAAGCCGCCGAACCCGGCGTGGTCTTTGACCAGCGCCATGAACATGATTCCAACAGCTGGTACTTCAACCCCTTGATCTGCACTAATCCGTGCGCCGAACAGCCGCTGCCCGCCTGGGGGGTCTGCACTTTGGGCCACATTAACGTGGCCGCCTTTTGCGATGCCGAGCGGCACGAGGTGAACTGGGAGGGACTGCGGGCGAGCGTGCGCATCGGAGTGCGGTTTTTGGACGACATTGTTGACGCCACCCCCTATTTCTTTGCCGAGAACCGCGAAAATCAGCACCGCGAGCGGCGGATCGGCCTGGGCACGATGGGGTTGGGCGAGCTTTTGATCCGACTTGGCTATCGCTACGGCGACCAAGATTCGCTGCAATTCATTGATAAGCTATATCAGTTTATCGCCGTCGAAGCCTATCTCTACGACGTTGAACTTGCCCGCGAAAAAGGGGCGTTTCCTGCCTTCGAGGCCGACAAGTACCTCCAGGGCGGGTTCATTCGGCGCCTGCCGGAGGCGGTTCGCGACGCCATCCGCGACCACGGCACCCGAAACGTGACCATTCTCACCCAGGCTCCCACTGGAACCGTGGGGACCATGGTGGGCACCAGTACTGGCATCGAACCGTTTTACGCGCTGACCTATTTTCGGCAGTCACGGCTTGGCTTTGATGAACAATATGTGCCGGTGGCGGCCGAATGGCGCGATAAGCATCCGGGACTTGCCTTGCCACGTCAGTTTGTCGGTGCCATGGACCTTAGCCCCGAAGAGCATGTGCGGGTGCAGGCGGTTATTCAGCGGTGGACCGATTCCAGCATCTCCAAGACGGCCAACGCACCCCGCGACTACACGGTAGAGGATACCGCCAAGCTTTACGAGCTGGCCTATGACTTGGGCTGCAAGGGGGTCACCATTTACCGTGACCAAAGTCGGCAAGAACAGGTGCTGCACCTGGCCGAAGACACGCCGACCACCGAGGTCGAAGGCCAACCGGCGACGACTGCGCCCGGAGTCGAGGTATATCCCGTGCCGTCCGAGGTGTCGGGCCGAACCTTTCGCAAGGAAACGCCGGCGGGGACCGCCCGGGTGGTGATCAATGAAGTCGATGATGCCCCCTTCGAGGTGTTCATGCTCTTGGGCCGCGCCGGTTCCGAAGTGCAGTCGTTCATGGAGGCCTTAGGGCGCATCATCAGCTTGTTCCTGCGCTCCAGCGGCGACCTCACTCCCCGCCGCAAGCTGGGGTTGGTGGCGGAACAACTGCACGGAATCGGGGGCGCCAATCAAATGGGATTTGGCGCCGGCCGGGTGTTGAGCGTGGTGGACGGGATAGCACAAATCCTAAACCGCTATCTGATGGAAGGAACCAGCCAGGCCGACCAACTGAACGGCAAGGGGGAGGCTGACTCAGAGTCCGTCTCGCGCAAACGTTCGCACCTGGACCTGTGCCCGCAGTGTGAGGCACCTACGCTGATTTACGAAGAAGGGTGCTTGCACTGTTCTGCTTGTGGTTACGCCAAGTGCTAGGATCCTCTGGCTGAGAAATCCCGTCTCCGTTTTACAACCTAGCCGACCATCGCCGAGCGTGTTCCGCAACACGCTCGGCGTTGTTTCCATCAAACATTATGCGCCAACCTCAGAACGGGAGTTCTGCGGACCTATAACCCAGGTTCCGCATGTCAAATTATGGCAGGCATTCCGTTTTCGACAACTAATAGTCAGACAATTGGATCAAAGAATATTTCGGATCAACGTCGAATTGCTGGAACATGATCAAACTACCTGTTGCCGTTAACGTGGAGTCTACAAAAGACCCCAACTATTTCGCCCATAGTGGCACCGCCTTGGCCGTCCGGTTGCTCGCG
>JAJZXC010000208.1 GCA_021846365.1 Bacillota bacterium
TGGTGTTGACCACAATGATGAAACGGCCTGGCGAAATCCAGGATGATGACACCTACCGGTTCGGTGGGTGTCGTCTTGCGTCTCAACTTTTCGTTGCCATCGCAGGCACGCCGATCGAACCACCCATCCCAGATGGAGAGGAAGAGTGTTCGATGGTGGTTCAGGCAATCGTCGAGATTCCCCAGGGATCGCAAAACAAATGTAAGTACGATCCCGCGACCGGCAGGATCGGCATAGATCGGGTACTCTCTACGGCCATGCATTACCCCGCCAATTACGGGTTTATTCCCGACACCTGGGCTGACGACAATGATCCCCTGGATGTGCTGATTTTTTGTTCGACCAGCCTAGACCCCGGTGTTGAGGTCGCTGTACGCGTGATCGGCGCCTTTTTCATGGCCGACGAACATGGCCCCGACACCAAGATTATAGGAGTCGCCCAGATCGATCCGCGCTTCGATCACGTGCAGATGATGGCGAACTTGGGATCCCATCTTCTGCGTGAGGTGCGCCACTTCTTCCAGGAATACAACGCCTTGCAGGGGATCGTCACCGCCATCGGCGATTTTCACCAATTGCCGGTGGCGGTCGAGGTTATCGAACATGCCCGACGTAGCTTTGGCGCGCGGCGAACGAGCGGCGATTGACTGGCGAACCGGCCAACGCCATCTTGCGTTGATCACGGGTGCGCCGGCTGACCGACAAACCTGACTCGCCATCCAATCCAAGGTCGATGAGGCCCAGAAAAATTAGGAATAGGAGGAGCAGGCCAGTGTTCGGAGACCGGGGACCGGCATCGGCTCAGGCCAAGCGACGGAATGCGTGGCGTACGCATAACGTGTGGACCTTTTCTCTAGGGTCCATGTTTTCCGACTGGGGACACGAAATGGTCACCGCCCTGATGCCTGGCTTTCTGGCTGCCTTGGGTGCCCCTCCGATCGCCTTGGGGGTAACTGAAGGCGTCTCCAATTTGGTTCAGGCCTGGGCGGCGGTATGGGGAGGACGGGTGAGTGATCGTGACCCCCGTCGTCATCGCGTGCTGATCGCGGGCTACACTTTGACAGGGCTCAAGGCGCTGATCGCAGCTGTTTACTGGTGGCCATGGGTGGTGGTGTTGCGCACGGTGGGATGGGCCGGCCGGGGGGCTCGGGGTCCGATTCGCGATGCATATATCGCCGAGGAAGTAGCTCAAGATCAGGTGGGTAAAGCGTACGGACTGCGCGAGGCGTTTGATACCGGGCGCCTTATTGGGATCGCTGAGCGCAGCGATTTTCGCCGGATACACCACGCCTCGCATTTTGATTGCGTGGACAGCGGTCCCGGCCATCATCACCATCTTCATCGCACTTGGCCTCAGACGGCTTCCGCTTCCGTCATTGAAACCAGAGCGCGGCCGTCATACCGAGCTTTGGTCCAGCCTCTTTATCCGATATCGTGCGGCAAGCGCCCTGTTTGCGTGTGGCTATGTGGCTCCCACCTTCTTCATCCTGCGCGTGTGGCTAAGCCACCACGGCCTCGGGCCGTTGTCTGCGCATTCAGCCGCCTTGTTGCTCTACACGCTCCACAACGCAGTGTATGCGATAAGCTCGTATCCGGTCGGTTGGCTGGCAGACCGGATGCGAGGTCGGACCCTGCTGGGGGTTGGATACGGGCTGTGGACGGCGACCCTGGGGTTCTGGCTGATGACCCAGGCAGTGGAATGGTGGGCTCTACTGTTTGCAATGGCTGGTTTGGCTACCGGGATCATCGAGGTGGCCCAAAAAATCGCCACGGTGCGAATGGTATCGCCGGCACAGCGAGGACGGGCTCTCGGTCAGATTGCGGCGGTACGCGGCATGGGTCAACTGTTGGCCGGGCTCATCATGGGAATTTGGTGGACATTGTCGGGGCCAAGGGCGGGTTTTGGCACGGAAGCAAGCCTGGCATTGCTGGGATGGTTGGCCATGATGTGGACTGTGCGGAGTTGGAAGGTGGAGCGGGAAACGCAGACCTAGCGGAGCGCTGTGCGCCTCGGAGATGTTGGGCAAGGGCGACTTGCAATGTGTCATCTTTTCGCTGGGCCAGGCACGGCTCAAGGCTGTGCAACCACAGGAGGACGTGAAATATGCTAAGAGTGACTGCAGTAAAGGCGCGTGAGATTTTGGATTCGCGCGGATTTCCCACCTTAGAGGTGGATGTGGAATTGGACGACGGGTCTATCGGTCGGGCGTCGGTCCCCTCCGGCAAGTCGACCGGTCGCCGCGAGGCGCGGGAACTGCGTGACGGGGATCCCGCTCGCTTCGGCGGCCAGGGCGTTCTGAGTGCGGTCGACCACGTGCAAAAGGTGATCTGCGCGGCCTTGCAGAATGCGCGGATACCGGATCAGGAGATGTTCGATCGTACGCTGATCGACTTGGATGGCACTGCCGACAAGCGCAAATTGGGTGCCAATGCTATTTTGGGCTGCTCGCTGGCTTTTGCCCGCGCCCAAGCGACAGCTCGGCGGCGGTCGCTGGTTCGTCACTTGGCCGATTTGTACGGAGATCAGGCTTTAGTGTTTCCGGTGCCGATGATGAACGTTATCAACGGCGGCAAGCATGCAGATTCCGGCATATCAACCCAGGAATTTATGCTGGTGCCGCAAGGTGCGGCCAATGTCGCCGAGGCCATTCGAATGGGGGCGCAAACCTACCATGTTCTGCAGAGCCTTATCGCCGCCAAGGGATATAGAGTGTCGGTGGGCGACGAGGGCGGCTTTGCTCCGCAGTTGCGGTCGTCAGCTGAGGCGCTCGAACTGTTGACGGCAGCGATTGAACAGGCGGGGTACTCCCCGGGTGAGGACATCGCGCTGGCCTTGGATTTTGCCGCCAACGACTTTTATCAGGCGGGCAGCTATGGATTTGAAGGCCATATCTGGTCAGCCGACGAAATGACCGACTACTGTCTTGAGATGGCCAGCCGATTTCCCATTGTGTCGATTGAGGACGGACTCGCCGAGGATGACTGGGAGGGCTGGGTGGGCCATACCCAACGGCTCAGCGCCGCTGGCCTTCAATGCGTGGGGGACGATATATTCGTGACCAATCCCACCATCTTCCAAACAGGCATCGAGCGTGGTGTTGCCAACGCCATCTTAATCAAACCGAACCAGATTGGGACCATTTCAGAAACCTTCGCCACCCTGCGGATGGCCGCCCAGGCTAATTATCGGACCGTTGTCTCCCATCGCTCGGGCGAAACCGACGACCCCTTTATCGCCGACTTTGCACTGGCCACTTCGGCACGTCAAATCAAGTCGGGGGCACCGGCTCGCGGCGAGCGGGTGGCAAAGTACAACCAGCTGATCCGGCTACAGGAAGAGTTTCCCACCGCTCCCCTGGCCAAAGATCTCTATAGCCGTCGGCCATGACCATTTCACCCAGCTGGCAGGTGCCGCGCGAACAATCCATCTTGGGGTTGCGGTCTAGTTGAGTCGGCGCGATGCGCCTTAATCTTCATCGAACGGTACCGGCTTCAATGCGCCCAGAGGCAAGTGAGGCGGTGATTTGGCAGTCTGCGCGGGCCGACTGTGCCAGCGCCGCCAACATCCGGCACCCGTCAACAATGAGGGTTGACGTAAGTGTCGATGCCTCAGGGAACAACGTCTATAGCCGAAGTAAGGACGGCGCCTCGCTCAAGCCCAAAGATTTGGGCGGGGCGAGTCGAGGAGAGGGGATGCCAGAGATCGCTGACAATCCCTCCGAAAGGAGCGCAAGCAATGCGAATCGATATTCCAGGACGCGGATCGCTGTCCCTGGAGCACGCAGTCTTTGACTTTAACGGCACGCTGGCCGAGGACGGGCGGGTCAGCATCCAGGTGAGCGAACTCTTGACAGATGTGAGCACTCGCTACCGTACGCATCTGGTAACGGCTGATACATTGGGTACCGTCAGACCCTTCGCCCAACGGATGGGCATCGCTTGTCACATCGTGCAGACCGGGGACGACAAGCGACAATTTGTCCAAGGTCTGACCGGAGGAGTGGTCGCGGTGGGCAATGGCGCCAACGACGGGGCGATGTTTGCCGCGGCGGAACTGGCCATCGGCGTCATCGGTCCCGAGGCAGCGGCGCTAAGCGCGCTCCTGGCGGCCGACGTGGTTGTCCGTACGGTTGGCGATGCGCTGCAACTGCTGTTGGTGCCCACACGATTGGTAGCCACCCTGAGGACGTGATTTCAGCGGGGAGATCGCCAACTGCCAGAACGTCTATACAGCGACCGGAAATGGGCAGGCGGCCAGCTTGGCAGCAAAGCCGCCATGGCTGGACCGAGGAGGACGATGCCGAATGACGTTTTCGAGTATTCTGTTTGCTCCCGCGACCGGACCCGCGCCACCCGAGACTGATGAGGCGCCGCCTTTCTTTGCCGATTTGCGCCTCGACCAAATCGTTGACACGATTACCGCGGGGCGCCACGAATATGGTTTGGCTCCCTTCTTTTACCGGGGCTTGGACACGGTCGACGCCGTCACCTACCGCCAGGAAGTCCTGCGGGATTTGGAAAAACCCCCGCTCCGGCAAAGCATCGAATTGTTTGCTCGTAAAATGCAGGCGATGCGTCAACATCTCGCCCAGGCGGATAAGATGTACTACGGTTACCAGCAGCAAGCCTGGTTCGTCGACGCGGTACAAATATACTGCGACGCCGTAGAAGGCTTGCAGCTGGACTTGGCCGAACTAGACTTCGGCGCTCGGGGGTTAACCGCCTGGCGGAATTATCTCACGGACTACGCCCACTCGCAGGCCTTTACCGATCTCAGGACGCAGACTCAGCGGGTAAAAACCGCATTGTCGACTGTCCGCTACGGGCTGAGGATCCGAGGCATGCGGGTCGACGTCTTCAGGTTCCCCCCAGATGAGGATTTGAGCCTAGAGGTAGCGTCAACCTTCGCCAAATTTCGGCCGCCGGATGCGCCTCAGCCGGAGCCCCCACAACTTGTCGTCACCCCGCAGATGAATCCGGTGGAAGCCAGGATTTTGGACAACATCGCCCAGCTGTATCCCGATATCTTCGACGGCCTGGAGGCGTATCGGGTCGCACAGCGCGACTACCTGGACCCGGTCATCGGCAGATTTGACCGCGAGGTTCAATTTTACCTCGCCGTTTCAGATTATGTGGCCCTCTTCAAACAGGCTGGATTGCCGTTTTGTTATCCCCAGCTCTCACTAGCTGGCCACGAGACTTCGATTGTAGGCGGATTTGATGCCGCCCTCGGCTATAGACAGCTCAACGGGCACGCTCGGATGGTGAGCAATGATGTGCACCTGAGCGATCCCGAGCGGGTGCTGGTGGTCTCGGGACCCAATCAAGGGGGAAAGACGACCTTCGCCGGCATGTTCGGACAAATACATTATTTGGCCAGCCTGGGCTGCCCGGTTCCGGGGCGCGCGGCTCGCCTCAGGTTGGTCG
>JAJZXC010000015.1 GCA_021846365.1 Bacillota bacterium
AGCGAATTGTCGTCACCATTCGTGATGCGCTGACGATTCCCTGCCCGGTGGAATTATCTGACGCAGGGGTGGTAGAATTACGTGACGTTTTTTGCCCTCAGGTGGGTGAATTGTTTGGCGTTCGACATCCTCGACTCGAGACCGCATGGACAACACCATCCGAGGATGCCTCCGGCACATGGCTGACCAGGGCCTTCTTTCCGAGACCGTCGGGCAAGCCTTGAACAAATTTGTTCTGCCCGACTTGATTCTGGTGGCGCAGTTGTCCCCAGCCGATCGGTGCCGATTCGCTGCGGTCGCCACCGCATCGGAGAACGATCGCGGCGGCTCCCGGACAGATTATGATGCGGCGGTAAAGCACCTGGGGAAGATCCATCAGAGCCGGAATTATTCTCGCGGTATCCGGCAGGCGGATCAACGGATGACCCAGGCGTTTAGGATTTTCATGGATGCCAATGGGTTCGCCTATTCTCATGATGCTGAATCTGCAGGTCAACGATGTCTGCCTAGACGAAAACAACCCCTATGTCCGCGTCATGGGCAAAGGGAGCAAGGAACGTCCTCACATGCCATCTTAATCAAAACATATATTACAAAATTACATAATTTGTGCCACGTCCAGCCATATTTTGGTGACGGAGGTTTGAGTTTGGGTGGTATACCTGAACAGTTACAGGGAGGTTGGCGGATTCGGCAGTAAACCGATGCTTCCAGCGCCATCGGACTGGGGCAACGCGCTCTTTAGGGCTCCTCGCTAGTCTATAGCCTGACCTGGCTCAAAGCATGGCGGAGCCGACGGGGCGAAGGTAGCTTGTCGTCGATCGGGTAAGCCACGCCCACCAATGCATCGTTGAAGCCGCTTGGGTGGATGTGCGATGAAGATTGCGGGCGGGGCCGGAGCCGGCGTCCCGGAGTACAATCTGGAACTGATTTAAGCAATGGCCGAAAGCGTACGGCTACGCGCGGGTCAGTTCTCCCACCCAAAGTCCTGAGACGCAGGTCGCGCAATTGACCGTTATAGAGAGTCCCAGGGCACCCACAACAAAACGGGCTCCCGCCCCTCTTTAGGAGCAGAAGCCCGTGCCTATTTACGTTAACCGCCTTTGACCCACCCGGTTAGTCGTCAATCTCGCCGTCGATGTCCTCTTCGTCCAGCACCAGGTGATCTTCGTCGGAGTCAAACAGAATGTTGCCACAATGCGGACAGGTCAGCTGAATTCCCTCGCGATCGAACAGCTCGCCGTTATAAAAGGAATTGAGTTCGCATTGCGGACATTCGAGTTCAATGTACTCCGCGTCCCCCTCGTCATCGGTTCCCAATTCGGAGAAATCATCATCGTCATCGTGATCACCGAGGTCGTCATACACTTCGTCTTCCAAGGTGATGAGGTCAGAGTCCACTTCTTCCAGATATTCTTCGAGGTCCGCCTGGTTTGCAGTGACCTCTTCGACGTCCAACGCCATCTCCCGCAGCACGTCGACCATCTCGGCAAGTATCCGTCCCTGGCGCCCTCCCTCCTGCGCCTGGTAGCGCTCCGTGAGATTTTGAAGATGAGAGATCCTCCGGCGAAGATCTGCCATGGTGCACCTCCTTTGTTCACCCATCCCTAAACGTTGATAGGGTAACCCCGTAACCTAGGATTCCATGGGTAGTCTCTCTTTATCCAACTTCGTCGGCCACGCTTCCTCTAACTTCTGCCCAAGTACTGGCCAGTTCGGGTGTCGACGACAATTTTTTCGCCCACTTCAACGAAAAGCGGCACCTTGACTACCGCTCCCGTTTCCAGGGTGGCGGGCTTGGTGCCGCCGGTGGCGGTATCTCCTTTAAATCCGGGGTCGGTTTGCGTCACTTCCAGGGTTACGCTGTTCGGCAAGTCCACGCCAATGCTGGAACCGCGATACATCACCACGTAGCAGGTCGTATTCTCTTTGAGGAATTTTACGCCGTCGCCGATGTCGGAAGACTTTAACGTAATCTGGTCAAAGGTTTCCGTGTCCATAAAGGTGTAATCGTCGTCCATGCTGTACAGGTACTGCATCTCCCGTTTTTCCACCCGGGCCAAGGGAATCTTTTCCCCCGCATTAAAAGTCCGGTCGACAACGCCGCCGGTCAGCAGGTTCTTAAGCTTGGTACGCACGAAGGGCGAACCCTTACCGGGTTTGACGTGCTGAAATTCCAGCACCTGGTACACCTGTCCGTCCAATTCCAGGGTTACTCCGTTACGAAAATCGTTTGAAGAAATCACCGTATCCCACCTTTCACAGCATCCCCGGCCGGCGTTACAGTTCTCTCCACGCCTTGTCGGTCTTCGTCACCCGCTGGCAACCCGAGCTGGTTACCACCACCGTATCTTCCAACCGCACGCCGAGGCGGCCAGGCAAATAGATTCCCGGCTCTACCGTCAGCACCATTCCCTCCGCCAACGTCCAATCGGTGGCCGGTTTTTGACCGGCCCAAGGAGCCTCGTGAACCTCCAAGCCGACCCCGTGGCCGGTGGAATGGCCGAAAAATTCTCCGTGGCCGGCGTCATCAATCACCGCTCGTGCGGCTCTATCCACCGTTGAGGCAGCGACGCCCGGACGAACCTGAGCAAGACCCGCCGCCTGCGCCGAACGCACAACTTCGTACACGGTACGGGCCTCAGTCGATGCCATCCCCATCGCCACGGTCACGGTCTCATCCGAATGATAGCCGCGCGTTGTGGCACCATAGTCAATGGTCAACAGATCACCGACTTCAATTCTCCGCCGACTGGGCTTGCCATGGGGCAGTGAGGCTCGCGGGCCAGCGACGGCAATAGTGTCAAACGAGGGACCGTCGGAGCCCAGTTGGCGCATATGGGATTCCAGTTCGACCGCGACGTCCCATTCTTCCATTCCCACCTTGACCCGGGCCAGGGTGGCCGCCAAGGCTTGGGCCGCAATATCCGCGGCTTCGTTAAGAAGTCGCAGTTCGTCGGGGTCCTTAACCATGCGCAGGGACTCCACCAGTCCTACCTTGGGTTGCCACGCGATTTGCGCGGTCTTCCCCCGCAGGTGTTGCCAGTGATCTACGGACAGCTTGTCCGCCTCGAAACCCACCCGTTCGATCCCCAGCTGGAGTACGTGCTCCGCTACACTCTGCCAGAGCGGATCGCGCTGGCGCACCAGGCTGAGATGGGGTGCTTCGCGTTCCGCCTGCTCCCAATAGCGAAAATCGGTGATCAACCAGCCGTTTTCGGGTCCCACCACCACCGCTCCCGACGACCCGGAAAATCCGCTCAGATAGCGGATGTTCTCCATCCCCGTGATCAATATGGCGTCTACATCGTCCAGGCGGGCCGCCAGGCGGGCCAACCGAGCTTGGTAGTTCATCAGATAACAGCGCAGCGGAAACCTCGGCGTTCAGGCCAAGGAGGAGCCGCGCTTCCCTCCCTTCTTGCGTGAAACCACGAATAGCCTAAAGCCGGTTAGGCGCTGATGCGCTGTTGGGTATACTGCCAGCCGTCTCCTGGTTGTAACTCGGAGCCGTATTTGTATGAAATGCCTTGGTGGAGATTTCGGGAGTTTCTAGCTTCTTTGTGTCGCAGCGCACGTGCTCTCCGCTGAGATCCGTGACGGGGGCAAGCTTTCGAATCTTGGTCAGAGCGTCCGGGGTCTGGTCCACCCCAGCCTCCAAACTTGGGGGAAGCCAACCCGCCTTCCTTTTCCCGTTCTGAAAGCTGGGTTTGCGATAGCGGGTTTTCCGGTGCTGTCGCCCTCCACGCAGTGCTCGCCGGCCATCCAAGCGGGCCTTAATCTCGGCCTTGTCAACCGGGATACCGAACAAAATGATCTTGGGGCCCTTGGCCCCCTCCAAGACCATGGCCATTCCGGTTTCCTTGCTTCCCGGGTCGAATTTGACCTGAAGCGGCTGAAACACGGATTCTTCCGCCATCCGATCCTTCAGGCAAATTGTGAACGGATCCATCTTGCCTGCAAAAGCCCGCCCGGCACGATTTTCGGTGCGAGGCATTAAGGGTTTCTGGTGTCGGTCCAAGACAAAGACCATAATCCGGAATCTCCTTTCGGAGCCACGTAAGGGGCTCATAACGGATTCGCTAGGAACCTCTCTTCTGGCCGACGTTCGCTGGTGTCGAATCGTCCCTCCGCACGACCCTCGGAAGTCCCCGAAGGGGGACGACCCTCGGAAGTCCCCGAAGGGGGACGACCCTCGGAAGTCCCCGAAGGGGGACGACCCTCGGAAGTCCCCGAAGGGGGACGACGGCAACACCCTCGCTCGCGTTCAACGGAAGACCAGAGCGCTTCAGGCTGGAAAAGCACCTGAAAGGTCTGCACTAAGGGTCGTCTCCGACGTCTCGGCCAACTACGGCTGGTCAACCGTCACCTAAAGGTCAGAACTTAGCGAAGCAGGCTCCGGCCTTCAGGCGGGGGCGGTTGACCGCTTGTCTCTCGCTTCCCGAGCCAATATGGCCCGAATCGCCAGCTCATAGCCAAGTGGTCCCAGTCCCGAAATCTGGCCCGTCGCTACCGGAGCGGTGAGCGACGTGGCCCGAAACTTCTCCCGCGCATATACGTTGCTCAGGTGCACCTCGATGACGGGAATGGTCAGCACTTTAAGGCAGTCCCGTAATGCGTAACTTTGATGCGTCAGCGCGCCGGGATTAATTACCAAGCCCCGACAGTCCCGATCCTTCAGGGTTTCGATGAAGTCCAGGATGGCGCCCTCGTGATTCGACTGGTAATATTCTAGTTCCAGTTCCGCGAACGCTTTGGTCAGCCGCCGCCAAATTGCTTCCCAGCTTTCGCCGCCGTAAATCTCGGGCTCACGGCGTTCAAGCCGCCCCAAGTTGGGGCCGTTTACCACCGCCACTATGTACCCCATGGCTAAATCCCCGGCAGCGGAAACGCTTCGGCCACGGCTTTCACGCGCCGCAAGTAGGGCAGCGGATCGAAGTCGACCGGGGCGGAGACGACGTCGGCGATAATGTCCGCCAACTCGTCCATCTCGCCGAGGCCGAGTCCACGGGTGGTCAATTGCGGGGTCCCCAGCCGGATTCCGGACGCCACCGTAGGCTTTTCGGTCTCAAAGGGAATGGTGTTCTTATTTGACGTAATGCCGATGCTGGCCAAACGGTCCTGGGCCGTCTTGCCGGTCAGTCCACTCGCCTTGACGTCGATCAGCAGCAAATGAGTATCGGTTCCCCCTGACACCAGTCTCAACCCTCGGTCTCGCAGCCCTTCCCCCAGCCGTTTGGCGTTGGCCACCACCTTTGCCTGGTAGGCCCGGAATTGGGGCGTAAGCGCCTCGCCGAAGGCAACCGCCTTGCCGGCGATGATGTTCATCAACGGGCCTCCTTGCAGGCCGGGAAAGACGGACTTGTCAATTTTTGGCCCCCACTCGGCGGTAGTGATCACAAATCCGCCGCGCGGTCCGCGGAGAGTCTTGTGGGTAGTGGAGGTCACGAAATCAGCCAGTCCGACCGGATTAGGATGCAGTCCGGCCGCCACCAGCCCAGCAATATGGGCCATGTCGACCATCAACAGGGCACCGACTTCGCGGGCAATATCTCGAAAGGCCGAGAAATCCAGGGTGCGGGGATAGGCCGAGGCGCCGGCGACGATGAGGGCGGGTTGAAACTCCCGCGCCTGCCGACGGACGACCTCCATGTCTAGTTGTTCGGTTTCACGATCGACTCCGTAATGACTCACCCGGTAGAATTGCCCTGACAGGTTGACCGCACTGCCGTGGGTCAGGTGGCCGCCGTGGGTGAGGTCCATTCCCAGTACCCGGTCGCCAATTTTGAGCGCGGCAAAGTAGACCGCTGTGTTGGCTGACGCCCCCGAGTGCGGCTGAACGTTGACGTGCTCGCCACCGAACAGCATAGCCACGCGCTCTTTGGCCAGCGCCTCCACCACGTCCATATACTCGCACCCGCCATAATAGCGCTTACCCGGGTAGCCTTCGGCATACTTGTCGGTCATGATCGAGCCCACCGCTTGGCGCACGGCGGCCGACGTCCAGTTTTCGGACGCGATCATCTCCAGGTGGCCGGCTTGCCGGCGCGCTTCGCCCAAAATAGCCTCGTAGACCTTGGCATCGGTGTGCTGCAGATCATCCAATTGATCATCGATAGTACGGATCATTTTAGCCTCCTCTTGTGCTCCTGATCGTGCTCTTCGTCCTCCAAGCGACCCGCTCCCTTTGTCAGTTCGGACCTATCGCCGTCTGGGCCGAAACCGGAGTCGGGCGGACGCCAAACCAGTTGGGGATGGCGGGCGGCCTCAACCTCGTTAAGCCGCCCGATCACGGTACGCTCCGGCGCCCGCTTGACCGCGTTGATATCGCTCTCGATTTCCCGGTCGACGCGGCCCATGGCCTCGGCAAACTGCTCCAACGTCTCTTTGGACTCGGTTTCGGTCGGTTCGACCATCAAGGCCTCCTCCACCACCAACGGAAAGTACACGGTGGGAGGATAAAAGCCATGGTCAATCAAACGCTTGGCAACGTCCAGGGCTCGCGCCCCGCGACGCTTTTGATCGGCCAGAGTAAGCACGAACTCATGCTTGACCGGCCCCGGGAAGGCGGGCTGGTAGGTTGGCTGCAATAACGATAGCAGATAGTTGGCATTCAAGACGGCCATTTCCGCCACCGATGCCAATCCGTCTCCGCCCTGAGTCAACAGATAGGCAAAGGCACGAATCAACACCCCGATATTTCCATAATAAGACCGCATCTTGCCAATGGACAAGGGACCTCGATCCACCCAGTGCCAAACTCCGTCGACCTGAGCCAATTTTGGGGTGGGCAAGTACGGTTCCAGGGCCGCCCTCACGCAGACGGGGCCGGCTCCCGGCCCTCCGCCCCCGTGAGGGGTGGAAAAAGTCTTGTGCAAATTGAGATGAACCACGTCGAACCCCATGTCACCCGGTCGCACCTTGCCCAAAATAGCGTTGGCGTTGGCACCATCGTAATACAAAAGACCGCCCGCGCGGTGAACGACGTGCGCAATCTCCAAAATGTCCGCCTCAAAAAGGCCGAGGGTATTGGGGTTGGTTAACATCAGGCCGGCCAGGCGGTTGTCGGCGAGTTTTTGAAGCGCTCCCAGGTCCACCCTGCCCCGCCTATTGGAAGGCACTACATTGACCGTGAATCCGGCCATAGCCGCCGTGGCCGGGTTGGTTCCATGCGCCGAATCGGGCACTAACACGCGCGAGCGTTCGGTTTGGCCGGTGTGATCCAAGTATGCCTTGACCACCAACATCCCGGTCAACTCGCCGTGAGCTCCGGCGGCGGGTTGCAGGGTGGTGGCCTCCATGCCGGTCAGGATCTCAAGCCAATGTTCCAATTCGCCCAGCAGGCTCAACAACCCTTGGACCGTCTCATCCGGCTGCAAGGGATGCAGGCGGGCGAAGCCGGGGAGTGAAGCCGCCCAGTCGTTGACTTTGGGATTGTATTTCATGGTGCAAGATCCGAGCGGGTAAAACCCGCTGTCCACCCCGTAATTCAGCTGCGACAGGGCCGTGTAATGCCGCACCACGTCCATCTCCGACACCTCGGGCAGAAGGGGCGGCTCAGGACGCATCAGTTCCGCCGGCAGGATGGATTCAAGCGCCAGGGCAGGCACGTCCGGGCGGGCAATCTTCACCCCGCGTCGGCCCGGTCGTGACTGTTCAAAAATCAACGGGATATCCACGCCCGCACCTCCTCCACCAAGCGGTCGATTTCCTCCCGCGTCCGCCGCTCCGTCACCGCCAGCTGCCAACACCCCGCCCAATCTGAGTCCCACCGCCCCAAGTCGGCTCCCCCCAGGATTCCCCGCTCAAAGAGCCAGCGGTTCAAATCCGCGACCACACCAGGCACTTGCAGGGCGAATTCATAGAGCACCGGCCCTGGCCGGGCGGGAGCGATCCCGCCTATGGCCAGCAACTGACTGCGCAGATAGTGAGCCTTTTGCACCGAAAGCTGGGCTATTTCGCGCAACCCGCGCGGACCTACCAGGGAAAGGTAGATGGCCGCCCGCAGCGCATTCAACGAATGGTTGGAGCACACGTTAGAGACGGCCTTTTCCCGGCGGATATGCTGCTCCCGGGCCTGCAAGGTGAGCACCAAGCCCCGGTGCCCGCGCTCATCGTAGGCCACCCCCACCAGCCTGCCCGGCATGCGTCGGATGAACTTGCTTTTGGCGGCGAAAAACCCCAAGCCGGGGCCGCCGTAGTGCAGAGGATTACCCAAGGCCTGCCCCTCGCCGACGGCGAGGTCGGCCCCGAGCGTCCCCGGCGGAGTCAGCAGCGCCAGCGCCACAGGGTCACAGTATGATACCGCCAAAGCACCCTCAGCGTGGGCGGTTTCAATCGCCGACGGCAGTTCATCTACGCTGCCCATGACGTCGGGATAGGGCCAAATCAGCGCCGCAGCCTTGTTCAGCCCTTCCCGGCGGGGATGGTTCAGGGTCACCACCGCCCCGCCGTGACCGCGGACATAGGTGGTGACCACCTGGCGGACATCCGGGTGCAGTGTCCTGGCCAGCGCCACCGTCCGGCGACCGGTGTGAGCCATGGCCAGCAACCCAGCTTCCGCCGCCGCCGAGGCTCCGTCGTAGAGAGATGCCTGGGCAGCGTCCATGCCGGTCAACGAGGCGACCATAGTCTGGTATTCAAAGATTGCGGCCAGCGTTCCCTGCGAGAGTTCAGCCTGATATGGCGTGTAGGCGGTAGCAAATTCGCCCCGGTTGGCCAGCGCGTCGACGGCGTAGGGAACATAGCGATCATAGTAGCCAAAGCCCAGAAAAGACACCAAGTCGTCCAGCGACCGATTCTCGCGGGCTTTGTTGGCCATGACCGCCGCCAGTTCGGCCTCGCCAAGACCCGGCGGCAAGTTCAGCGGGTGGGTAAGTCGGGCCTGGGAGGGAATGTCGGCGAACAGCGCGTCGATCCCGGTGATCCCGAGCCCGGCCAGCATGGCCTCGCGGTCGGCCGGCGCCTGGGGCAGGTACGCCAATTAAACTCCCCCTTTGCCTTCGCCCACCTGTTGCCGATACTGCTCGGCGCTCAACAGATCCTCGGCCAGCTTTTCCGTCCGCAGGCGAATAATCCACCCTTTCCCATATGGATCTTCATTAATCCACTCCGGATGGTCGACCAACTGGTCGTTCACCGCCTCCACCACGCCTTGGACGGGGCTATACAAATCCGAAACGGATTTCACCGACTCCACGACGCCAAAGGTATCCCCAATTTGAAGCTGATTGCCCACCGCCGGCAGGTCCACGAAGACCACATCACCTAACGCGTCCTGGGCGTAGTCGGTGATGCCGACCTGACCTTGGGAGTCAATCCATTCGTGTTCTGCCGTATATTGTCGATCCGTCGGAAAGTTCATGCCTAACACTCCTCCCTCACACCCCTGAACACATCAAAACCTTGGCTACTGGCCGCTTGGCCGAGGCCCCCGCCGCCGGTAGAAGGGAAGCGCGACCACCCGGCCTAAAATGGGTTTTCCACGGATAGCAACCCAAAGCGCCGTATCGGGATCTGCCCGCTCCGCCGCCACCAAGACCATCGCCACCGGTTGCCGAAGCGTCGGCGCGTAACTTCCCGAGGTCACGCGGCCGACGACGGTTGCCGAGTCGTCCAGGACGGGGTACCCCGCGCGGGCAATCGCCCCGCCTTCCAACCTTAATCCCACCAGTCTGCGCGCGGGCCCCGACCTCAGCTGGCGTAGCAAGGCGGGCTGACCGATAAACTCCTGATCCGGGCGCGTGCGAATGAACTGTGTGAGCCCGGCCTCTACGGGCGAAATGTCCCTTGCCAGCTCGTGCCCGTAAAGCGGCAACCCGGCTTCCAGGCGCAGCGTGTCGCGCGCTCCCAGTCCGATCGGCTTTACCTCCCGGGCGGCTAAAGCCTGCCACACCCGGAGGGCGTCGTCAGCCGCGGTATAGATTTCCACCCCGTCTTCTCCGGTGTATCCGGTGCGGGAGATCAAGACGGGCCGACCCGCCATCGCAAACGTGGTACTGAAGCGAAATCTGAGCAATTCGGCCACCCCCGGACCAACCAGTGCTTGCATCAGAGCCATGGCCTGGGGACCTTGCAACGCAATCAGGGCCAGCGTGTCGCTGACGTCGGCGAGCTGGACGGCATCCCCTTCGCGCGCTCGCTGCAGATTGAGCCACGCCCAGTCGTGCTCCCGGCTAGCGGCGTTAACGACTAGCATAAACTCGGTGGCGGCGCGGCGGTAGACCACCAGGTCATCCAGAGTACCGCCGTCTTCTTGACACAGGGCAGCATAGGTCGCCTGATCCACCTCGAGCCGGCCGGGACGATTGGTGGTTACCCGGTCGACAAAGTCGGCCGCCCCTGGTCCAGTCACCAAAAACTCTCCCATGTGGGAGACATCAAACATCCCCATCCGGGTGCGCACGGTGTGATGCTCATCCAAAATTCCGGTGTATTCGAGCGGCATCCAATAGCCCCCGAATTTCGTCATTTTCGCCCCGTGGCGGCGATGCCAAGCGGTCAACGGTGTTTCTTCTTCCAATCTGCTCCCCCCATGCTCAGGCCGGGTGATGCTCGGCCAACAGACGAAGTCCCTCGGCCACTAGGCCGGCGGGGACGTCGTCCACCACCCGGGGTTTACCCGGCGCTTGGAGCAACACCCACTGCAAACCGAATTGCCGAGCCTTTTTGTCGCGCAACAACACGGGTTCCAAAGTGTCATAGCCGAGTTCCGGGAGGGCGATGGCGAGCCCCCAGCGGGCAAGCCAACCCTCCACCGTGAGCCGCACCCTGGGATCCAGCCCCAGCCTCTTCTCTGACAAGTAGAGCGCCAGCCGCGAGCCCATGGCCACCGCTTGCCCATGGCTGAACTGGCCATAGCCCGCTATCTGCTCAACAGCGTGGGCCAGAGTGTGGCCAAAATTCAAGAACATCCGATCCCCGTGTTCTTCCAGGTCGCGATTGACGATATCGATCTTGATCTCCGCCGTGCGCGCGATGATCCATCGCCACTGATCGCTCATCTCCCCAATCGCCGGCACGGCCTGGCTTAGTCGACGCCAAAGCGGACCTCCCTCAATCAAGGCCGACTTGACGATTTCTCCCAGCCCCGTTTGCCACTCGCGCAAGGGCAGCGTCGACAAGACGTCAGGATTAATATAGACCAACCGGGGCAAATGAAATGCACCCACCAGGTTTTTACCCTCAGCCAGATTCACCGCCACCTTGCCCCCAATGCCGGCGTCAACCTGGGCCAAGAGCGTCGTGGGCACCGCAATCCAGCGCACCCCCCGCAAGTAGGACGCCGCCGCATAGCCGCCAAGGTCCGTCAACACGCCGCCGCCCACCGCCAATACCCAGGCGTCGCGCGTTATCTGTGCCTCGGCCATAGCCGTGTACAGACCGCTCAGCGAGTGCAGGCTTTTGACCGCTTCCGTAACCTTAACCGCCCGCCGGCCCAGCACGTGCACCCCGTGCGCCTTAAGAGCTTGGTGCACGCGTTCCGCCACGTGGTCAACCGCCTGGTCGTGAATCATCCAGACCACGCCGTCGCGCTCCGCCACCCAGGCGGCGAGAGCGTCCCAGCCCCCATCGGCGATCCAGACTTCGCCCTCATCGTTCCGTACGCTCTGCAACTTATACACTGCTGATTCATTGCTCATCGGCATTTTCCTCCCATCTTGCTCTCAGCCATCGCGCAATCTCTGCCGCAATCGTTTCCGGCGACTTTATCGAGGCATCGATCCGGAGTTGGCTGAGCCGTTGATACAGCGGCTTTCTCTGCTCGAACAGGCGCCGAAAATCGGCCATCGTCCGGCCCACCGCCAGCGGTCGGTCGCTGCCCTCGATGCGGGACCACATCGTTTCCACCGTCCCATCCAGCCAGACCACGGGAAACGGTCGCATTAAGCCGTGGTTCGCCTCGGTGGTAACGGCCCCTCCCCCCAGCGCCACCACCGAGGCACCTGTCTTCCTGAGCTCCGCGGCTAGCGTCGCCTGCTCCCACTGCCGAAAAGCAGTTTCCCCGAACTGGTGAAAGATCTCTGCCACCGATTGCCCGCGCTGTTGGACGATAATCGCATCCAGATCACAAAATCGCCAGCCCAAGCTCGCGGCCAGCGCGGCACCGACGCTAGTCTTGCCCGCTCCCATCATTCCGGTTAACAAGACGTGGCGCTTAGAATTCACGGACATGGGTCTGCCAACCGCGCACCCGCTCACGGATTTCTTGCAGGCTGTCGCCGCCAAACTTTTCCAGCATGTGGTCGGCCAGCACGTGCATCACCATCGCCTCCGCCACCACCGCCGCCGCCGGGACAGCGGTCACGTCCGACCGCTCGACTTGGGCCAAAAAGGGCTCTTTGGAGCGAATGTCAAACGAACCCAGGGGAGTCATTAACGTGGACAGCGGCTTCATGGCCGCTCGCACGACCAGCGGCATGCCGGTGGTCATTCCTCCCTCCAGGCCGCCGGCACGGTTAGACACGCGAGTAAACCCGGCCGACGCTTGCCACCAAATCGGATCGTGTACCAGCGAGCCCGGGGTTTCGGTCTGAGCAAACCCCGCTCCCACCTCAAACGCCTTAATGGCTTGAATGGAGAGCAGGGCGCGACCCAGATCGGCTTCCAGACGACGGGCCCAGTGAACGTAGCTGCCGAGGCCTACCGGCACCCCGAAGGTCAGGATCTCAACCACCCCGCCCAGGGTGTCGCCGCTGGCTTTGGCTTCATCGATGGCGGCAATCATTTGCGGCTCGACCGCGCGATCGACCACGCGCACGGGTGACTCTTCCGACCGGCGCACTTCTTCCAAGGTGTAGTCGCGGCGTTCGCATTCGACCGCACCAATCCGGGTTACGTGGGCTCCCACCTCCACTCCCAGCGCGCGCAAAAACGAACGCGCGACCGCGCCCAGGGCTACCCGCATGGTGGTTTCGCGGGCCGATGCCCGTTCGAGAACGTTACGCAGGTCTCGATGGCCATATTTTATGCCTCCCACCAGATCAGCGTGCCCCGGCCGCGGCCGCGTCACCTCGCGGTCGGATGGAGCCGGATCGGGGGACATGGTGTCTTTCCAGTTTTCATAGTCACGATTTTTTACCAGCAGCGCGATAGGGGAGCCCAGACTCAATCCATGCCTGACGCCGCCCCAAATTTCCACCTGGTCGCGCTCGATGGCCATTCTGCCCCCGCGTCCATACCCCTTTTGCCGGCGTGCCAAATCGGCGTTGATCGTCTCCCGGCTGACCGGAATCGCGGCCGGGGCCCCCTCGATGATGCCTAGCAAACCCGGTCCGTGCGATTCTCCCGCCGTATACCACCGCCAACTGCCCATTCGCGTCACTCCCTATTTGATGTCACAACTGTTCAGTGCCAAAAGCGGCCTGCCGGCGCCAGCCAGGCCAAAAAACCGCCGGCCACCAAAAACGGTCCCAGGGCAAAGCGCCGACGCGAACCGCGAGCCAGCACGCTCCCCAACGCGTAGAACGCCGCCGACCAAGCCCCCAGGGTCAGTGCCCAAAACCCGTTTTGCCATCCCAGGGCTGTTCCCAGCGCCCCCGCAAATTTCGCGTCACCCATGCCTAAGCCACCTCGCGAGAGTCTAGAGAGCAGTGAAAAACCGATGCCGATCACCGCCCCGGCGGCGAGGTGACTCCCGACATTTTGCCCCCTGACCCAGGTCCAGCCCACACCGGCCAAGGCGCTCGCCAGCACCAAGCGATTCGGAATCACCTGTTCCCTGAGATCGATCACGGCCACCGACAGCCAAAGTGCCGTCAAAGCGGCCCCGGCGGCCTGCCCACCGACGCCGGCCGCATCCGTCCGGCCATGGTTGATGGCCGACAAAAGGGATACCGTCGCCCAGACCGCCCCCGCCACCAACCCCGACCCCGCCAGACGCGATCCTCGGGTCCATGGTCGGGTTCCGCCCAACCATGGCGCTAATCCAGTCCACACCAGCGCCAGCCCGAAAGCCCACCACCCAGGTTTCATGGTGCACAAAGCGCCCGGACCATCGGTCCCTCGGGGCCCATGCGCCCGAACCAGGTCTGCCACGCCCAGCGCGCTTGTCCAATCAACAGGCCAATCCCGTCCACCGTCGGGCAGCCGAGTTCCATCGCCTGGGCAATGAGCGTCGTGCGCAACGGGTGATAGACCCAGTCCACGACAATCGTCTCCCCGGCGACCAGGTGGGGCAAATAGGGCCAATTCGCCTCTCCGTGCTGACCCAGGGGGGTCGCGTTGACCACCACCGCCCATGCGGCCGGCCGGGTCACCGCCGTCATGGCCGTCCACGTGCAATTCGGCCAATCAATCTTGTGCCGCGAAGCCACGGTGATCTCACAGCCTAGTTCCCGCAACGCCACCACGCTGCCGCGCGCGACCCCGCCCGCCCCGACCACCAATGCCCGCCGGGTAGGACGGTCGGCCAGCGGGCCATTCAAGGCGTCGATCAAGGCGCGCACATCGGTATTGTCTCCGTACCAGCCATCGAGGTGATAGGCGAGTGTGTTGGCGGCGCCGGCCGCCTCGGCCCATGGACTTACCTCATCCAAATAGGCAAACACCGTCTCTTTCAACGGACGGGTGAGATTGACCCCCCGGCCGCCCAGACGTGCGAACGCGTCCAGTGCCGTCAGCAACCGGTCGGGCGCTACCTCGACGGGAATGTAGGCACACTCCATACCCTCTTCGGCAAAAGCCGAATTGTGAATGCGCGGCGAAAGGGAATGACCGATGGGAGACCCAAACACCGCATAAAGTCCCATAACAGTGGGCAATCCTTTCGGTTTCGAGATTACTGTGCCAATCCTCAACGGTGGTGGGCCGGGCGAGGTCTATCGCGGACTCCGGTCCGCTCAGGTCGCTTAACCACCATATGTTCTATCCGACGCACGAGACGGGTGGTAAAAAATTCGCGATCCTCCAGCGGATGCACTAAGATGGTATAGAGGCCCAATCGATTGCCCCCCAAGATGTCGGTGAACACCTGATCGCCGATTACCGCCGTATCCGAAGCCTTGGTTCGCATCAGCGCCATGGCCCGCCGAAACCCCCGCCGACGGGGCTTGGCGGCCTTGGGGACACCAGGCACTCCGACTTGACGGGCAAACTCCTCCACTCGCCCACTGAGGTTATTGGACACGATGCACAGCCGAAATCCCTGGTCTCTGGCGTTGGCCATCCAGTGCACCAGCTTTTCCGATGCATGGGGACGGTTGTACCCCACCAGCGTGTTGTCGAGGTCGACGATCAGGCCTCGAATTCCCCTTTTTGCCAGGAGCTCCCAGTCCAGGTCATAAACCGAACGCAAGAACAGGTCCGGCCGCAAGATGTTTAGCAATGGTCACCTTCCCTGCCGCGCTGACGTGTAACCGCGCGCATCCCGGCGCCGGTTATACCGCTTTGCCGTCTAGAGCCGCCGACTTGTCAACTTTCCAAAGACAAGCCTGCCTTTAGGCGTGTATGACCTCCAGGTGCCAGGTTCCTCTTTCCAGTATAACAAGCCTGCCCGGAATTTGTCGGTATAATTGCACAGTACAGTGGTGCTTGAGTTCTCGCCGGCGGCGCGGGCCAAAATACGACCGGGGTGCCCTGGCCGTTTACCTCTTTGACGTCAGTGTCCAGCGGGCAACGGTGAAAGCACCAGTCGAAGATCCTGGCTTGGCTGGTGCACGCTCCTCGTCTTCATCGTTCTGGTGATCCTCCAGCGCAGATTGAGATAATAGTGTTGGTCGGCGGGCGGCAAGCATCCGTAAACCACCAATCGAGGGGGGCTCTAATGACAGAGTATTCTGCCGATGTAATTGTTATCGGCGGTGGCGTCGGCGGCGTGGCGGCTGCCTTGGCGGCCGCTGAGATGGGGGCGTCAGTGATCGTCTGCGAAGCGACGCCATGGATTGGCGGTCAGCTGACCAGTCAAGCGGTTCCCCCCGACGAGAACCAATGGATCGAAACGTTCGGGGGCACCCGCCGTTACCGCCAGTTTCGCCACCGGGTGCGCCAATACTACCGTCGGAATTTCCACCTGAGTGAGTCAGCGCTAGCTCAGCCTGACTTTAACCCCGGCAATGGCACGGTCAGCCGACTGTGTCACGAACCCCGGGTCGCTCTGACCGTCCTCTACGAAATGTTGGCCCCCCACCTCAAGGCGGGGAGGATTAGGATTCTGCTGGAGTGCCGTCCGCTCGCCGCCGAGACTGAGAGAGACATGGTGCGGGCGGTTACCTGTGTCCGCGCCACCGATTGGGAGCGAATTACGCTTCACGGCGCCTTCTTCGTCGACGCCAGCGAACTCGGCGACCTGTTGCCGTTGACCGGCACCGAATACATCAGCGGGGCGGAGGCCCAAGCTCAAACCGGAGAGCTTCACGCCGCCAGCACCGCCGATGCGCTGAATATGCAGGCCATTTCCGTGGTCTTCGCCCTCGATTATCGCCCCGGTGAAGATCACACCGTCGAACGTCCGGCCGCCTACGAGTTTTGGCGTACGTATACCCCTGCGGTGAGGCCGGCCTGGACCGGGCGGCTGTTCAGTTGGACCTATCCCACTCCCGCCAGTCTCGCTCCCCGGACCCAAACGCTCTTTGGCGGCCAAGACCATCCCAGCGCGACCGACGCCTCAGGTGTGTCGCTCTGGCACTATCGGCGAATCGTCGATCGCACTAACTTCGCCCCGGGCACCTACACCAGCGATATTACCCTGGTCAACTGGCCGCAGACCGACTATTTCCTGGGCCCGATTATCGAAGTTCCGCCCGAGCAAGCTCAGGCTCATCTGACCGCCGCCAGGGAATTAAGCCTCTCCTACCTGTACTGGATGCAAACCGAAGCCCCCCGGATAGATGGCCATACCGGGTATCCTGGGCTTTGTCTGCGGCCCGACGTGGTGGGCAGCCATGACGGCTTGGCGCTCTTTCCATATATTCGGGAAGGCAGACGGATTAGGGCGCGGTTTACGGTGACCGAAGAACACGTAGGAAAAGCCCTGCGAGGAAGTCAATATGCGGCAGAATTTCCCGACAGCGTCGGCATCGGCCACTACAATATTGACTTGCATCCCACCTGCGCAGGGGACAACTACGTCGACATTCCGACGCTGCCGTTTCAGATTCCGCTGGGCAGCCTGATTCCGATCCGGATCCGCAACCTGCTGCCCGCGGCCAAAAACATCGGCACTACCCACGTTACTAACGGATGTTACCGACTGCATCCGGTCGAGTGGAATATCGGGGAAGCCGTCGGGCATTTGGTGGGATTTTGCCTCCAGCGCCAGTTGATGCCGGAGACGGTGCACTACCGTCCCGCTATCCTGCAGGAATACCAGGGGCTCTTAACCCGGGTCGGTATAGAATTGCGTTGGCCGCAGCTTAGCGGTCCCGCCTAAGCCGGATACTTGTCTCCGTAGGGTGGCGGCTCGCGGCATTCGTGCGAAAGTAATTCGCGAGTGTAACCGGATGACCCTGAGTGGCGTTAGTCTAGTCGAAGAAGTCGTATCGTCTGAACAGCGGAGAGGGTGACGATTCAAGCGGGTATCTTTCAGATGATTGGCCCGGGTGCTAGCCCCCTGGGAAAACATAGCTGAGCCCTAATTCATCTCGTGGCGGCCTAGGTTACAGGGCATCACGCCGCGGCCTCGGATCGAAATCCATGGATGGGAGGGGCGCTGACTAGTTTCGCCTTGGCTCGGCCCTAATCCCGGTTCTGGCATTCGCCAACGGGCCCTTGGCCTCAGCGGCAAGGCCGCAAGGCATCGCCCTATGCGGCCGAGCGTCAGCCGGTGAACACGCGAGTTGGACCGCCGAGAATTCCGCGCGGCCGTGTTGCTTTCGCGCGCGGGCCGGGACCGCATCCTCGGTTGGTGCAGGTTCGAAACCCAGGCTTGGACGATGAGGTCGGAGAAGTTGGCTCAGCCCCCCGGATGTTCGGTGCTGCGGCTCGGCCCAGAGAAGGGATGAGATTCGATGTGGAGATTGTGCGTCGTGTTGGGGAGATGGTTTAGGTTCGGTTCGATCATAATGGCGGCCTTGGCATGTCTGGGATCGGTGACGATGGCCGCCCCGGCGCCCCTCACGATCCAAGCGCGGGTGGCCCAAAACCCGCTGGAGATGGCTATGCCGAGCCAAGTCCGCTTCTTCTCTCCAGACATCGGACGGGCTTTTGAGGCGACTGGCGGCGCCTCCTATGCCAAGGGTGCCGTTCTCTTTAAGACAGCGGACGGCGGACGCACGTGGACCGCGTCGGTGATTTCGGGTCCGCTCCAGTATAGCCAAGCCCGGTTCCTTTCGCCGCAAGTCGCCTTGGTGGTCGGCGACACCGCTCAGTGCGGGCTGGTCAAACCTGGCTGTGCCACCGTGGTGCGCCGAACGACCAACGGTGGTTCTTCTTGGCAAAATGTGCTCACCCTTCGCGGCCAGATGGTGACCCTGATGGTGGACCTGTCGATGGGTCGCGTGTGGCTCGAGAGCGCGACGGCCAATTGTTTTTCAGTTGCTTGCCGGTCGGTGCAGCATATTTGGATGGGGTCGAACAACGGTGCCCAGTGGACGTTGATGACCAAAGGGGTCCGCGTGCCCGCTTTTGCGCAAGTCGCTCCCGTGCGGCGTGGCCTCCTCGGCCTGGCCGGCGCTTGGGTCTACCAGAGCTCCGACGGCGGGAAAACCTGGACCGTGCGGGGACATCTTCCCGTCCGGGGGGTATTTGACGCCGGAGCCGGATCGCTGGTCCAACCCCAGCCCGGTCGAGTCTATGCGAGCGTCTGCAATACCGCGGCGGTGGGCAACGGCGGCTGCGACAATTATCTGTTTCAATCGGTGAACGGCGGACGCACATGGAGACAACTCTGGACCCAGTATTGCACCGACACCACAACTGTGCACTTCCGTTCTCCGACTCAGGGCATCCTGCTGCTCGCCGGTCAAACCGCATGCCAGGATTCTTCGCCCCGGTCCAACGTAGTCTGGTCCACCCGTGACGGATTCCTTCATCTCTCCCGGGGCGATCCCTTGCCGTTGGACGTGGGAGCGGTAAACTTTCTCGACGCTAAGACGGGATATGCAGTTGGGCCTCCCATAGGGTGCAATACCACCGATAGTGCCAGTTGCCCTGCGGAGGTGGCCAAAACCGTCGACGGCGGCTATTCCTGGCATGTAATCAGGGGTCCCCTCAGTCCCTCCAACGTTGTCGCGGGGACCGGCGACGGCCACTGGTATGCGATCGGCACTCCAGCCGATCCTGGAGCCGTGCTTGCCAGCACGAGTGGACGGCGGTGGCGCCAAGTCGGCCGGGTGCAGACCAAAGCCAGTGGGTGCGGGGGTCCAGTTCTTCTTCAGTTTACCGCGGTTGGAAGAGGGTTTGCCGCCAACCTGGCCGGCCCCAATCTGATGGCGGTCGGGAACGACGGCGAGACCTTGCGCACCGTCTGGACTCCACCCGACGGCCATTTGATCTCGAGCCTGTCCTTCGTGAACGCGCGCGTTGGCTATGCGCTCTTGGGAGCGAATGGCTGCGTGGTTGGCAGAGTTGGGGCCAGACTGTACGGCACGGTAGACGCTGGTCGACACTGGCGTCCCACCAGTCCAGTGCCGAACGGAACCACGGCCGTCGCCTTTCTTACCGCGCAGCGCGGGTTTGCGCTTGCACAGCGCTGTGGGAAGGTGATCGGCGGCTGTCAGCAACGTCTTTGGTCCACGCAGGACGGCGGCATCAAATGGATGCCGACCGCAATGGTGGCTCGCAGGCTGCCCGCATCCCTGACCACCGCCAGCCCGGGGCAGATGGCATTCATGCACGGAAGCGGTGTGACCGTCTACCGAACGGGTGCGCCACCGATGCATATCGCCCTGGATCTGGTGCCCGGCGGCTGGGTGCCGCCCAATGTCCGCGTGTGGGTGTCGGGAGGGAGAATCTTCCTGCTATTGCCCGGTGACGGCGTGTGGACCGGCCCTGTCAGGTCGAGTACCACCCTCCGACCGGTCGTCCCCTTTTAGACCGGTATCCCCGACCCATTTGCCGGGCTGCCGCCGTGATGCCGCCACGCAAGCATGCCCTGAATCGGCAATGTGTCTGAGTGCCCCTTTGTCAAGCGATGCGCCCCCAAGCCGCCGAGCAGGCTCCGGCGGTAGCGTCGCGCAGTTGCCCGAGCGGCCCTGACGCGCGCCTGCAGTAGGGCAGCTGCGGACAAGAGTGGCGCTGTTGGTCTGATCAATACAGCGCGAGCTGCCACGACTTGGGCACCGCGGCCCATCCATCACATCCCACCCAAGACCATTCGACGATGCCTAAACCGTGGATGGTTCATCCGATCCAACTGCGCTCCACACCTGCACATCCAACCGGTACCATCGCCTGCCGGGAGGGTACGAGCATCGATGCGAGGCCGCAATGCCAGCCGCGATTCTAAACCGACCCCTAGTCCGGCTCGGCCAGGGCTTCGTCCTGCGCCGACATCGCGGATCAACTTGTTAACTGTTCCCCGCAGAGGAGCGGACTCGTCACCAGGCTTCGGCGTCAATCAAGACTGCGTTGCCTTCCAGCCGAACTGGGTAGCATCGTACCGAAGAGACGGCGGGAAAGCGAGTAGCGCGACCGCTGCGGATGTCAAATTTGCCTCCGTGCTGCGGGCAGGCGATTATATAGCCCCGCTGTTCGCCTTCGCTTAACGATGCTTGCGCGTGAGAACAAAGGTCGTCGATGGCGTACACTTCATCGCCTACGCGAAACACCGCCACGTCCTCGCCCTCTACACTTACCAAAAGCGGAATCCCCTCCACCAGACGGTCCAAGGTGGTCGCCAACACCCATCTGGCCACGATTTAGCCGATCGCCCCTTCCATCTCGAACTTGATTAAACGATTCATCTCCACCGCAAATTCCATCGGCAATTCGCGAGTAAAAGGCTCGATGAATCCCATCACAATCAAACGCGTTGCCTCTTCTTCGCTGAGGCCGCGCGAGGTGAGATAGAAGAGCTGCTCTGCACTGACCTTGGTCACGGTCGCCTCGTGCTCCATGATTGCCTGTGCCGTCTCGATCTCGGCGGTAGGTACGGTGTCTGAACCCGACGCGTCATCCATAATCAAGGTGTCGCACTTGACGTTGGATTTGGCGCCTTCAGCGTCCGGCGTCAGGTGGACCAGTCCGCGGTAGGTCGTCTTGCCTCCGTGTTGGCTGATCGACTTGGACACGATGGTTGAGGTAGTGTGGGGCGCCGCGTGAATCATCTTGGCTCCGGTGTCCTGATGCTGACCTTGGCCAGCCACCGCAATGGACAGCACCATTCCCCGCGCGCCCTCCTCCATCAGGTAGACCGAGGGATATTTCATCGTCCTCTTCGACCCGATATTGCCGTCTACCCACTCCATGGTGGCATCCCGGTACGCCATGGCGCGCTTGGTGACCAGATTATACACATTGGATGCCCAATTCTGCACCGTCGTGTAGCGCATGCGCGCCCCTGCCTTGACTAGGATTTCCACTACCGCCGAGTGCAGCGATTCGCTGTTATAGGTGGGTGCCGTGCATCCCTCGACATAATGGCCAAAGGAGTTTTCGTCCGCGATGATCAGCGTACGCTCGAATTGGCCCATATTCTGGGAGTTAATCCGGAAATAGGCCTGCAGAGGAATCGGACTGGTGACTCCGGGCGGAATATAGACAAAGGATCCGCCTGACCACACCGCCGAGTTGAGGGCGGCAAATTTGTTGTCTTCAGGGGGAACGATAGTGCCGAAATACTCTCGGACCAACTCCGGGTATTCCCGCAGGGCGGAATCGGTGTCGGTGAAGATAATGCCCTTTTCCGTCAAATCTTGGTGAATACTGTGGTAGACGACCTCCGACTCGTATTGGGCCGAGACTCCGGCCAGGAACTTTCGTTCCGCCTCAGGGATTCCGAGTCGTTCAAAGGTGTCCTTAATGGTTTGAGGCACCTCGTCCCAGGTGCGGCCTTGATTTTCGGACGGCTTCACGTAGTACACGATTTTGTCAAAGTCGAGCCCGCTTAGGTCCGCTCCCCATCCTGGCATGGGCTTGTTCAAGAACACGTCTAGCGCATGCAGACGAAAGTCGAGCATCCACTTGGGCTCTTGCTTAATGCGGGAAATATCCTCCACCGTCTGCCGAGTCAGTCCTTGGCCGAACTTGAGAACGCCCACATCGCCGTCGTTGAAGCCGTATGCATAGTCGGTCACCATCGGCTTGTTGACTGCCATCAGCCATACCTCCTTCACATCGAATGGGTGGTCTTTGCCGCCTTGCAGGCTACTCCCGGCCCGTTCTCCCGCCTTCGAGGGCCTCTTGTAATGCATTGTGGGCGAGTGTAGCGCACTTCACCCGGCTGGGAAATCGGGCAACGCCTTCGAGGGTAGCCAATTCCCCCAGATCGCGGTCCGGATCCTGGCCCAGCACCAAGCGCTTGAAGTTTCGGGTGAGGTCTAACGCCTCTTCTACCGGGCGTCCCTTGATCGCTTCGGTCATCATGGAAGCCGACGCCATGCTAATTGCACACCCCTGTCCGTCGAACCGGATATCGGCGATTATCCCGTCTTCGATCGATATGTCAATTCGGATGCGATCGCCGCAGGTTGGGTTCAACAGCCCGAAGGTGTGCGTGGGACGGGCCAGGGTTCCTTTGTTGCGGGGCATCTGGTTATGGTCCAAAATCGTCTCTCGGTAGATATCGTCCAGATTCATCGCTGAAAATACCTCTGCGCACTGTCGATGGCGGCAGCCAAGGCGTCGATGTCGCTTTCGTCGTTGTAAAGCCCAAAACTTGCCCGCGCGGTGGCCGGCACTCCCAGCCACTGCATCAGCGGCTGGGCACAGTGGTGCCCGGCTCGAATGGCCACCCCCTCGGCGTCTAACGCCTGAGCCAGGTCGTGGGGATGAATCCCGTCGACATTAAAGGCGACTAGTGCGCCGCGATTGCCGGAAGGACCATAGACGGTAACGCCGGGGATGTTCTGCAGGCGGCGGCACGCCATCTCGGCCAATGCCCGTTCGTGGTCGGCTGTCTGGTTCAACCCCACCTGCTCTAAATAGCGGACGGCGGAGCGAAGTCCCACCACCCCTGCGATGTTGGGCGTTCCGCCTTCGAAGCGCTGGGGGATTTCCGCCCAGGTGGCCCGATCGCGTTCCACCAGGCCAATCATTTCCCCGCCGTACAGAACGGGATCCATGCCCCACAGATGGGCGGTGCGTCCCCATAACACCCCGATTCCGGTCGGTCCGTACATTTTGTGACCGGAGAAGGCTAAGAAGTCGGCTCCTAGCGCTGCCACGTCCGTCGGTTGATGGGGCACCGACTGGGCGGCGTCGACGACCAAAATCGCGCCCACCCCATGGACTAGGTCTGCCAAGCTGACAACCGGGGTAATCGTGCCCAACACATTCGAAGTGTGGGTCACGGCGACTATCTTGGTGCGCCGGTCAATCACCCGCTCAGCCGACTCCATGGATAGCGTGCCGTCGGGGTTGAGTTCGATATAGCGAAGTTCGGCGCCCTTACGCCGGGCGAGCTGCTGCCACGGAATCAGGTTGGAATGGTGCTCCAAGACGGTCACCACGATGGCGTCGCCGGCTTCAAGATGGGCATCGCCCCATCCCCGCGCGACCAGGTTGAGGCTCTCCGTCGTCCCTCGGGTAAAGATCACTTCTTCGGGACGAGGGGCACCGATAAAGTGGGCAACTTCCCGCCGAGTGGCCTCGTAAGCCTCCGTCGACTCTTCGGCCAAGGTATGGACGCTGCGCAAAATATTGGCATTCGAATGCCGATAGTACTCTAGTTCGGCATCGATCACCGCCGTTGGCTTCTGCGAGGTGGCCGCGGAATCCAAATACACCAGGCGATGACCATGAACTTGGCGGCGCAAAATGGGAAAATCCGCCTGATACTGCGTTACCGTCGTGGTCATTCGCTCACCTTCCGTTCGACCGCGGCCCAAACTTGTTGGCGCAGGTCATCGATGGAAATCGTATCAATGGCGGGTGCTAAGAATCCCTCCACGATCAGGCGAACCGCCGCCTCTTCGCTCAGCCCGCGCGCCATCAGATAGAACAGGGCGGCCCGCTCGACCGGGCCCGCGCTGGCCGAATGCGCGGCAAAGACGTCGCTTTCGTCAATCAATAGCGAGGGGATGGCGTCAGCCCGGGCGTGGTCCGACAACATTAACGTCTGTTCGCGTTGGCGGGCGTCGCTCCCCCGCGCCCCGCGCCGAATGTCGGTGACGCCGGTGAACACGCTGCGCGCACGCCCTTTCATCACTCCTTTGCCGACCATGGTACTGGCGGTGTGAGGCGCGTCATGGACGCTGGCCACATCGATGTCGTGGCGTTGGCGCCCGGATCCGAAGAACACCGTAACACTATGGTTCTCTGCGCCCGGCTCAACCAGTCGTGTGGATTGCCGGGAAATCTCCAATTCGGAGCCAAAAATTCCAACGTTCCAATAGATGGCCGAATGGGCGCCGGCCAGCGCGGACCGGTTAACAAAGGTGCTGGTGGTTCCTGACAGCCGCTCGATCGAACCGTAGTGCAGGCGGGCGCCCGGACCGAGCTTGACCTCCACCGTGATTGCGGCCAGCGAGTGGGCTACCGGGGAATACCCGCTCTCCCACGCCGCATAATGATCAATTAGGACGATCTCGCTGTCTTCTTCCAGGATAATTAAGGAACGCGGGAAAAATCCCGGCTGGTCGGGCAAATGGTAGTGCAACCAGGTGACTGGATAGGCCACGCGGACGCCCGCGGGAACATAAAGAAACCCTCCGTTGTGCCACCAGCTGGCATTCAGTGCTTGATACTTGTCCGCGGCAGCATCTATCACCGAACCGAAGAACGGCTGAACGAGTTTCGGCTGGGTCCGGCACGCCGATCGAAGATCGGTGACAATGACGCCCTCTTCCAGCAGCTGTGACGGCGTGCGACTGGTGACAACTCGGTCGTGTGCCAAGCCCAATACGGCGCCCTCGGTATCAGGCGCGGGCAGGTCCAGGTCGGCGGGCACCGGAGCGTTGTCAAAGCACTCGATGGCCTCAAGTCGACCCGCATTCAAAGCCGTGCGTCGCCGGTTGGGGGTGGGCAGGGCAAAGTATGCCGCCATCGCGTCCCTTCGGTGTGCCAGCAACCATTCGGGATCGGAAGAAAACTGTTCACGAAGGCGGTCGGCAGCATTATGCGCGGTAATCGTAAGCGGTTGCGGCGACAGTGCCATCACGCACCTCCCGAAATGGCTTCGGCGGCCCGAACCCAATCGTAGCCCTTGGCATCCAACTCTTCGGCCAAGTGGTAGTCTCCCGATTTTACGATGCGACCGTCGACCATGATATGGACGAATTGAGGGCGCACATAATTCAAGATGCGTTGGTAATGGGTAATTACCAAGGCTCCGAACTCTCGGTTAAGCATGGAACCGAGACCCTGAGCAACCACTTTGACCGCGTCGATGTCGAGTCCGGAGTCAATTTCATCTAAGATCGCAATCCGGGGCTTCAGCAACAAAAGCTGCAAAATCTCGTTGCGCTTCTTTTCTCCTCCCGAAAACCCTTCATTAAGATAGCGGTTAGCGAATTGGTGGTCTATCTGCAGGAGATCCATCGCCTCTTCCAACTCATCTCGGAATGCCTTCAAACCTATGGCTTGGCCCTGCCTGCGTGCATTAATCGCCGTGCGCAGAAAATTGGCCGTGGTTACGCCAGAGATCTCGCTCGGATACTGCATCGCCAAGAAAAGGCCGGCTCGTGCCCGCTGGTCAGTGCGCATGGTCAAGACATCCTGCCCGTCTAAAGTAACGCGGCCCCGGGTCACGACGTATGTCGGATGCCCCATCAGCGCTTGAGCCAATGAGGTCTTGCCGGTGCCGTTAGGACCCATGACGGCATGTACTTCGTTCCCGCGGACGGTGAGGTTAACGCCTTTGAGAATTTCCCTGCCGTCCACCTCAACGTGCAGATCGTCAACCACCAAGACCGGTGTTGCCATTGTGGAACCAACCTCCCTGGAGGGTCGGATTTAAATCCGACCATTTTAGTAAGGAATGATTGTCTCTAGTGTATCCCAGCGGACGCAAATGTCAATGGGCCTTCTTGTCGTCTAACCGTAAACCGTGCTAGTTGGCCAAGTTAAATCCAAACAAGGCATTGTGCGGTTTGCCTGGCACGGATGCTTGGCAACCCAGTTGGCCAGCTGGCGCGAACGGGGGCACGACTGTATTGCAAGTGGGCCGAAGCTTGCGGTTGTTTGCCCAACTGGTGTGTGAAGGTCTCCCGAGGCGAGAAGTTGACCCCCCCCCCAAAACTCCTCTCGGGTTCGAAACCCTGGACCCCCGTCCACCATTGCTATCGTGGGTGACAGTCAAGCCAGTCTCCAACAATTTGCTGCCAAATTCTGCGGGATCATCGCATGATTCGCTGGTTGCAACGGCATCTCGACCGGCAACGCCGGGCGAATAATCCCGATTGCTATGATGCCCAGGGTCGGGCCATTCCCGACAAACACCCTAGGCAAAAGAGCCGACGGCAAGTGCAAACGGAAGCCCGTCTCGCCGAACTCTTCCGCCGTGAAGCAACGCATCGCAAGGGCGTTTCATGGGCGTCTCGCTAATCAGAATCTTGGTCTGGGCGTTCTCAGTTAACCGAAACATTGCTTTATAACAAATCGTTTCAATTACTAATAGTCGCAATTATATAGTCTGACCAAGAACTTTGGTCGTCGTGTACTAGCGGTACCCAATTTGCCTCTTGGCGAACAGGGCGTCATCAACGGAGGGGTCCAAACCTGTGTGTGCTGTTATTGCTTTAGCGGACTCTGATCAAGGCTGCGAATCTCGGCCAAGGGCAAATTAGTCAGTTCGGCCACCTCCTCGACCGACAAGCCTTTCTGCAACATTGCCTTTACAATATTTGATGCAGTTTCTTGCCGACCTTCTTGCCGACCTTCTTGCCGACCTTCTTGCCGACCTTCTTGCCAGCCTTTTTTTATCGCCTTCTGTTCCACGATTCGCATGAGCTCCGTCATTTCCAACACCTCCAACACTTGGGCGGTCTG
>JAJZXC010000209.1 GCA_021846365.1 Bacillota bacterium
AAGCTCGGAAGGACGCTCCGTGAAAGGGCCTGGAGAGGGCGGGGGGGTGAAACGCTTCCTGCCCGCTGGACAAGGAGAAGGAGGGTTGCGAATTGCGAGCCTTACAAATTCGAGGGCCACAGGACGTGGCCATCGTCGATCTCCCCGCAGAGACCATGGCCGCGGGGATGGTCCGGGTGGCGGTTGACCGCGTCGGATTATGCGGGACCGACTTTGCCTTGACGGCCGGCACCTTGGGGCTCAATGTGCTGCCGGTGATTCCCGGCCATGAGGTGTTGGGCACGGTGACGGCATCGGCTAGTCCCGCGCTCTGCGTGGGCGAGCGGGTGATCTTGGATCCGTTGATGAGTTGTGGCCACTGCACGGCGTGCCGTCAGGGCCATCCTGAGTGGTGTCCCGAGGTGGGCGTGACCGGGGTGGTGCGCGATGGGGGGGCGCGGGAGGAAATGGTCTTGCCGGCCGAGCGATGGCTTAGCTGGCCGGCGGAGTTGCCGCTGGAAGCCGGGGTGCTGGTGGAGCCGGCGCAGGTGGTGGCCACGGTCATGCAGGCGATGGGGGCGATGCCGCCGGAGCAGATGCTGGTGATCGGCAGCGGGGCGCTGGGACTGATGCTGGTGCGGGTCTGCCGTCAGCGATGGCCCGCCACCGCGGTGTGGGTGCAGGAAACCGTGCCCGAACGGCGCGAGCGGGCGCTGGCCCTGGGCGCACTGAGCTGGCCGGCGGGGGTTACCCCGGCTCTCGACGTGGTCGTCGACGGGGTGGGAGCCAGCGCCACCCTGGCGCTGGCGGCAGACGCCGTGCGGGCAGGGGGACACCTCGTCGTCTACGGCGTGCCCAAGGCGGATACCCTGCTCCCGTCGCCCGCCGGGCTCTTTCGCAAAAACGCGCGGCTGACCTTCAGCCGCTTGTATACGCATGATTTTTCCCCGGCGCTGGCCCTAATCGCCGACGGGGTCATCACCCCCCAAGATGTGGTGTCGGACCGGTTAAGTTTGGAGGAGGCCGCGGAGTTCTTGCGCGAGCGGCGGTGGGAGGTCCCGGCGCGGTGGGGCAAGACGCTGATTCGGATGCGGGCAAGCGCGTAGGGGCCGGGAAAGGAGCGATGACGGGATGGGAGACGCAGCGCCGGTGGTGGTGGTGACCGGGGCCAGTCGGGGAATCGGTCGGGCGGTGGCGCAAGCGTTGGCTCGAGAGGGGGCCTGGGTGTGGGCCATCGCCCGCGACGGCCGAGGGTTGGCGGAGGTGGTGAGCGCGATCCGACAGCAGGGGGGGCAGGCTGACCTTTTGGCCTATGACCTTTCGGATACGGCCGAGGCGCCTCGGGTGGTAGAAGAGATCGTCCACCGGGCGGGAGCGATTGACGGCCTGGTGAATAATGCGGGCACGACGCGACGGGGAACGCTGACGACGATTACCCCCGATGACTATGAGACGGTGATGGGCGTCAATGTGAAAGGGCTCCTGTTTTTCACCCAAGCGGTGGTGGCCTCGATGGCACCCGGGGGAGCGATCGTCAATCTGGCCTCGCTCAATGCGTTCGACGTATTGAAAGGGGCGGGGCTTTATGCGGCCAGCAAGGCGGCGGTGGTGCAACTGACGCGCGCGATGGCCATCGACTTTGCCGACCGCGGCATCCGGGTCAACGCGGTGGCGCCCGGCTTTATTCGTACGGACTTCAACGCCGCCTTGTGGGCGCGGCAGGAACTCAGCGCATGGGTGACCGAGAACACGCCCTTGCGGCGGCTGGGTCAGCCCGACGACGTGGTGGGCGTGATCCGCTTTTTGCTTGGCCCCGACAGTCGGTTCATCACCGGCGCCGTGCATGTGGTCGACGGCGGATTCTTGCCGGCGCGGATGTGGCCGCTGTAGCGCGGGCATCGAAACCGGGTGTCTGACCACCTTGTCGCTTCCCGCCCGAAGTTGGGCCAGAAAACATATCCCCGACCCCGAGCACCGTTGCCCGAACCTTGATCAAGACGGCGAGACGGATGATGAAGGGTGTCGGTAAACCAACCCCCCCGAGGAGGTATCACCATGGTCGATGCGGAAGAACTGCGGGTGCATATGGTGGGCAACGCCCACATTGACCCGGTTTGGATTTGGACTTGGCGGGAGGGGATGCACGAGGTGTGGTCAACCTTTCGGTCGGCGGTGGAGCGCCTCGCCGAGTATCCCCAAGCCTGCTTTACGGCGAGTTCGGCCGCCTACTACGCGTGGCTCGAGGCCGAAGATCCCGCCCTCTTCGCGGCCATTCAGGCCTTGGTCGCCGCCGGTCGTTGGGCCATCGTGGGCGGAATGTGGGTTGAGCCGGACTGCAACCTTCCCAGCGGCGAGTCCTTCTGCCGCCAGACGCTTTATGCGCAGAACTTCTTCCAGCGCGCGTTTGGCCGCCCAGCCAGGGTAGGCTACAATATCGACTCCTTCGGGCATAACGTCGGCCTGCCGCAGATCCTCGCCCAAAGCGGACTCCCCTATTACGTGATGATGCGTCCGGGGCCGCATGAAAAACGCTTGCCCGACCCGGTGTTTCGGTGGCAGAGCCCCGACGGCGCAGAAGTGCTCACCTTTCGGATCGCCGAGGGCTACGCGTCTGCCGGTGGCGACCAAACCGCGCTGTTAGGCCGAATAGCCGCCGCCAAGGACGTCGCCGCCCAGTCGGGGCTGCCGGTGATGGTATTTTACGGCGTCGGCAACCACGGCGGCGGGCCGACCCGGGCGACCCTCTGCGCCATCGTGAAGGCGCGCGCCGACGATGCCGGCCTCGTCTTCAGCACGCCGGAGGACTACTTTGGCCACCTGGCCCACCTCGACCGGCAGCAGTTGCCGGTTGTGCGCGACGATCTGCAGCATCATGCCCGGGGATGCTATGCGGTTACTGACTGGGTCAAGGCCGCCAACCATCACGCGGAAATCGCGCTGGGCAGCAGCGAGCAACTCGATACGGTGGCACACGCGTTGTGGGGCACGCGGGCTCATCCCGGCGACCTCATCGAAGCTTGGAAGGCGGTCCTGTTCAACCAATTTCACGACATTCTGGCCGGGACGTCCTCGGAACCGGCCTACGTCAGCGTGCGCCACGGCTATGGATTTGCCGAGACCATCGCCGATCGCGTGCAGTTCCAGGGGCTAGCGGGGCTCGCCCGCCAGGTGGATACGGAGAATCCGCCGCTGTGCACCGAGGATGGCGGCAACGATGAGCAACAAAACATTCCCGTGCTCCTCTACAACCCGCTCGGCTGGCCAGTCCGGCAGGCGGTGGTGATCGACCGCCCCGCCCAGACGGTATGGGACGCCTGCGGCCGCAGCGTACCGAGCCAAGCGCTCGCCTCGGGAGAAAGCACGCGCTTCGCTGCCCATACGATCTTTCAGGCAGAGCTGCCGGCCATGGGATACCAGGTGCACTGGCTCAAGCCCCAACCGAATGCCAGATCGCCGCAAAGCCGTCCATGGGCGGGTGAGGCGTTGGCAAATGACCACTTTCGGGTTGGCCTAGACGCCGTCTCGGGAGCCGTGCAGAGTATTGAGGAGGTTGGCCAGGGGCGGCAATGGTTGGCCGCGGGCGGATGCCGGCCGGTGGTGCTGGAGGACCTGAGCGATACGTGGTCGCATGGCGTGAGCGACTATGGCGAGGCGGAACAGGCGTGCCGTTTTTTGGGAGCCGAGTGGGTAGAATCGGGGCCGGTGCGGACGACGCTCCGCTTGCGGTATGGCTGGGGACAGAGCGGGATAACGCTGGATTGGTCCTTGTATGAGGCGGCGCCCTGGATCGAGGTGCGCGGGCGGGTAGACTGGCATGACGGTCGGTCCCTGTTGAAGCTCCGCATGCCGTGGAACCTGGCCGGACCGGTCAAGACCTATTCCGGCGCAGCCTATAGCGTGATCCGCCGCGAGCCGACGGGGGAGGAGGAGCCGGTTCAACAGTGGGTGGCGTGTGAAACGGAGGCGGGCGGGGGCGTGGCCTGCACGACGGGCGACCGCTACAGTTATGATGTGCGGGGCGCGGTGCTCCGGGTGACGATTCTTCGCAGTCCCTGGGTCGCCGATCATGGACGGGGCTGGGCCCAGGGCGATGGGGGATTTGGCTATACCGATCAGGGCCCGCACGCCTTTACGCTCCGCATCCATCCTTACGCCGACACCTGGTCCGGGGCCGACTTACCGCGCCGGGCGCGGGAGCAGGACGTGCCAGCCGCGGTGCTGATCGACACCTGCCACCCCGGCCTGCTGCCGCCGCGAGGAAGCTTTTGCGCGGTGACCGGCGACGGGATGATCCTATCGGCGGTCAAGCGGGCGGAAAATGGCCAGGGTATGATTCTGAGACTTTGGGAAAGCCGGGGACGGGAGACGGCGTGTACGGTGGCGGGGGTCTTGCTTGGCCCGCGCGTCCTATCGCAGCGGCTTCACCCCTATGCCCTATGGACGGTATTTGTGCCCGACGATGCGGGCCAGCCGGTACAAACCGTGGACATCACGGAACGGCGGATGGGAGACGGTGAATAGGATGCTGACCCCCTATTATGACGGCGACCGGACTGGCCTCAGCGCACCCCAGCGGGTCAAGTGGGAAAACGAGCGCCGCGTATTTCAACGCATTCGGCAACTGCATCAGGTGTCCCGGGTCGACCTCAGCAGTGAAACCGGCTTGAGTGTGCAGGCGATCGGCGTGATTGTGCGGCGGTTGCTGGATGCCGGGCTGGTGGTCGAAACCGGACCCACCCCGCGGGGAACCGTGGGCAAGCAACCGATAGGGCTCGCCATCAACCCGGATGGCGCCCTTGCCGTGGGTTGCAACATTGAGCGGGATCAGGTCGATGTCGCGGTGGTGGATTTGGCCGGAGAAGTCCGCGGCCATCGCACGCTGCCCCTTCAGGAAGGCACGTCGGCCGAGGCGGTGTTGCGGCAAATGGCCGACGTTGTGCAGGCGGCCATCGCAGCCGATCCCCTGGGCAGCAAGATGGTGGGGATAGGGGTGGCAATGGTGTCAAGTTAACGATGAGCGAAGAGTCCGGGCATTCAGCAAAGTACGAGGTAGAGGGAATATTGGGACGTATACATAGCCTAAAACGACTCGGAATCGCCAGGAATGCGTTCGAGTACTGTACCGGAAGTCGGATGGTGCTTCGGAAAAATCGATTCCCTCGGAATTCACCCTCTGTAATGGACGCACGGAAGCAGTCCCGGAGATTCCCCTGATCCACCAGGATGGTTCAGGCTTGGCTGGCCTAGGCCCTGCCTATGATCCAGTAGCCTACGACCGTTGCGCGTCTACAGCGATCGTCGGCGTTTGGGCGAATAGCGATTAGCGGCCGGCGCTTTGGTGCGCGGATACGAACGTCCTGGACGAATTGGCGTCA
>JAJZXC010000210.1 GCA_021846365.1 Bacillota bacterium
CGGTGAAATGCTATGTCGAGGCCCAAGGGACGAAAGAAAAACCCCGCAAAGCGGCCAAGAGGCCGCCGCCCGCTTGACCGCCTCTTGGCTATCGCCTAAGAAGGGGAATGCGCGGGCATTATGTTCAACGTCTCGGCCCCCCGTGCTAAGATGAGCCTTAATGATCGTTTCAGTGAGGTGAGTTGGAGTGGGATACCGCTATTGGACCGCGTGCCTTTCCCTGGCCGCCCTGCTTTGCGCTTCGCCGCTCGCCGACTCCGAGGCCGCGTCGGCGGCGTTTTCGGGCGCTAAAGCGCCCACCACCGGCTTCATGGCTGGGGTGATTGAAGGATTTTACGGTCCCGTCTGGAGCGCAGGGGAGACAACCGCCCTATTTGGCTTCATGGCCGCTCATCACCTCAACACCTTCGTCTATGCGCCTAAATATGACCCCTACCAACGCGCGGAGTGGGATCGGCCCTATCCACCCAAGCGCTTGGCCTACCTGGCCAACTTGGTGCATGCCGCTCAACGCGACCACCTTATCTTTGTGTACTCGATTAGTCCCGGACAGTCGATCAATTACCATAGCGCGCACGACTTTTCGCTGTTGATGGCCAAAATTCGGCAAGTGGAAAGCCTTGGCGTCCGCCATTTTATGCTGTCGTTTGACGATATCACCTCACCGCCCAACTTTCAGCTGGCCGTGGCTCAGGCTCAGCTGGCCGACCACGTGCTCCACCAGGAGCGTCAGAGCCAACCCACCTTTAGCCTGCTCTTCACGCCAACCCTCTATTACGGGACGTCGCCCAATCCGTATTGGAGGGGCCTGAAGACGGCCCTTTACCAGGGTATCGATGTGATTTGGACGGGACCCTGGGTGCTCTCACGCACAATTACGGCCAGCCAGGCGCGCACGGTCGAGCAGCTCACCGGCCATCGGCTGGTCATTTGGGACAACTATCCGGTCAACGACTACACCTATGTGCAGCCCCCGCACCACCCCCGCCTTTTCCTGGGTCCGTTAACCGGCAGGAGCGCCGGTCTCGTCCACCAGGTCGGGGGCTACTTCTTCAATCCCATGCTACAAGCTGAGGCTTCTGAGATTGCGCTGTGGACGGGAGCCGCCTTCCTGCATCACCCCCACCGCTACCGGCCGCTAACTGCCTGGAGCCAAGCCGTGGTCAAGCTGGGCGGGGGCGCCCAGAAAAGCTTGCGGCTTTTCGCGAAAGCCAACAGCCAGAGCTATTTGTCGGGAACATTGAGCACATTAAACCATCAAGTGACGCAATTTTGGGCTCATCCACCGGCCCATCCGCTTCAGAGTGGGTTAGCGGCCACCTTTGCCCAAATGGCGGCGACCAACCATGACCTGGCGGAACACTTGACCGATCAGCGCCTATATCAGCAAATAGCGCCTTGGAGCCGGCTATTTTCGCAAGAGGGACAGGCCGGATTGAACGCCATCCGGCTGTGGACCGAGGCCCGAAGCGGTCACCGTCCATCGGCTGAGGCAGTGGCTCATATCCAGCAGTCGGCCAGCACCATTCAGCACACCAAGTTGAGTCTGGATACCTCGGCACCGCTGGTCGAATTCTTAAACGCCGTTGCTAGCCATTTGCACGATTGAGGTTGGGGGCGACCGCACGCGTTTTTCCTGCCCGCCTGGCCGCCTAGACTACATCCTCTTCGATATCGGCCCCGAGCTCCACCAATTTCTCGATCAGGCCCGCATATCCACGGTCCAGATGGTGCATGCCGTAGATTCGGGTCGTGCCCTCGGCTCTCAGGGCGGCGAGCACCAGCGCTGCTCCCCCCCGAATATCGTTAGCGCACACCTCCGCCGCAGTCAGCCTCGGCACTCCCTGAATGCGCACTCCTGACCCGGCCACCTTAATCTGGCCGCCCATACGCAGCAATTCGTCGACGTACTGGAAGCGATCGGCCCACACTAAATCGGTTACCAAACTGTCCCCCCGGGCAGAGGCCAGTAACGCCGCAATGCACGGTTGCAGGTCGGTGGGAAAACCCGGGTATTCTTCGGCCATGACGTCGGTAGCCCGCAGCATGCCGCCTTCGTTTCGAGCCTCAATGGCATCGCCAAAGATGTCCACCGTTACGCCCATCTGGCGAAGCTTGGCGATGACGGCGGTCAGGTGTTCAGGGATGACTCCGCTCACGGCAATTCTGCCATTGGTCTGACCCGCTGCCATCAAAAATGTACCCGCCTCCAGGCGGTCAGGAATAACCTCATAGGTCGCTGCATGAAGGCGCTTCACGGCCATAATCTTCAATGTCTTGGTGCCCGCACCGTATATTTTGGCGCCCATCGCACTTAAAAAGCGAGCGACATCGATAACTTCAGGTTCCATCGCACAATTGGCAATCGTGGTGACGGTGTCCCGGCCCAATGTCGCCGCCATCATAAGATGGATGGTAGCTCCTACCGACGGCCGTTCGAGATATATGGAGGCCTCCTGTAAGCGCCCCGACCCCACCAAAAATCCACCTTCGGTATACACCTCGGCACCCATCGCACGCAAGCCCGCAATGTGAAAGTCAATTGGTCGACTGCCGATGCGATCCCCGCCCGGGTAGGGTACCTTGGCCTGGCCGGTACGGGCCAATAGCGCCCCGAACAGGTACGTCGACGCCCGCAGTTTTTGTCCCAGTTCCTGCTCCACGTTATGATTAGTCAGCGTTGTGGTATCAATATCGATCACGTCGCCGCGCCACGATACTTTGGCTCCCAGACCACGGAAGATGTCACAGAGCACTTCCACGTCAGAAATCTGCGGCACCCCCAATAGTCGGGTCTGCCCTTGTTCGGCCAAAAGCGTCGCCACGAATATCGGCAAAGACGCATTTTTGGAACCGCTGATGCCTACCTCCCCGTGAAGGCGCCGACCTCCCTGTACACTCAGCACCCGTTCCGTGGGGCGAGCCATTTCTTCCAGAACCGTCGGAGTCACTCCGTCACCGCCATTTCCCATGAGTCCCTGATTGCTCCTTACTTCATCCTAAAAAGTGTTGAACTAAAAAGCAATCTCAAAAGCCCGGTTTTGTTTTGGTAATGCTCGCCTGTTGTCCCAATTTCATGCGCCGCTGCCCCTGGGCCCAATCCGCGTCCCCACCAGCGCTAGCCAAGGTCAAGGCACTACCAGCCGGATGTCACCGCTGACCGCGGGTCCGACCGTCAACAAGAATAACGTCGGCACCGGCCACAAGGTTACCGAATTCTCGTCCGAAGGACGGCCGCGGTCCTAGCTAGGTTATGGCTTTAGCAGGAAATCCGGCAGGTCCGGCTCCTCCCACAGCCGGGTGAGTCCTTCAAACAGAAGCCCTCCCGGTCCCGTTCGCTCCACCGCGATTCCATTGCGCCGCAAGGCTAGTTCGTCTGACCATCCGCTGCGCTCGACCCGAATGCATCGAGGGTGGGCGGATTCGGCCGCGTTAACTATGTCCGGCTCCATTTCGGCGCACCACCACTCGTTCTCGGCTTCCCATACCTTGGGCAGCCGGACCGCGTTTTCGAGCCGAATCCAGTCCCGGGCCACTTCTTCGTACGGGTGGACGTCGAGTAGAGCGGCTTCTACCGCCTCCTGATACCACTCGGGAACCAACGCTTCGAGCCGGTATTCATCGACTACGGTGAGTTTGCCCACCCTTCCCACTGCTGGCCGAGCTCCGTTCAAGGGTAAGAAACTTCCTTGACCGCCCGCCCAAAAAGCGGTGCAGGCATATCTCCCCGTCCGCCCGGCGCCAGCTTCCCCCAGCGCGTGGCGCACCTTGTCCAAGTCTGCGGCAGGGACAAAGGTCACCAATTTCAAGTACGGCCGAGTCGTCCACCATAGGCGCGGCACGCCCGGGGCCACGCGGCTGAGGGCCCTGAGACGCCCCCACCGGCCCAAGCAAATCGAGCGCGGCAACCTCCCCCACACCCCGACCTCGGTTGTCTCTTCATCAGCCACCGCGACCAGGGTTGGCTCCGCGGTCACCAACCTTTCGATCGCTTGCAGATCGGGCCCCAAACGATCTTGCATCCGTGCGCGCTCGCCGCTACCGAGCATCATCCCTCTTCGTCCCCCAGGCCGGTACCTTCCTCTACGGTGGCCGCACCCTGCAAAAGGGCTCGCTCGACCGTCCACAGTCCCCGAGGATCATATCAAAATGGCTCGCCACGGCCAAGCCTTGCCACTGAAAAAAGGCTCAGCGTCTTCGGCGACTAAACCGCTGATCTCACTCTCAGTGTCTCGCCGGAGCGGACTCGGCGCCCTGGGCGGCCACCGGTAAACGGCCTCCGGAGCGAATTGCATTCTTCAGCAATTGCCCTACGGTGACCAGTCGATAGCCTTCTTGTTTGAGTTGGGGAATAATATTGGCCACGGCGTCGACCGTAGCCTGGGAGGAATTGGGTCCGTCATGGAAAATTATGATGCCGCCGGGCCGAATCTGCTTGTCAACCATGCGGGTCATTTGCTGAGCGCTATAGATGTGCCGCCAGTCTCTGGGATCGACCGACCATCCGATCACCGTATAGCCTAGACGTCCCAACACCCGGAGTGCAGTAGCATCGGATCCGCCGCCGGGAAGTCGGTATAACCTGAGGGGACGGGCTCCAAGGGCCTCCAGCGTAGACGCGTTTTGACTGATGTCTTGTTCCACCGCGGTTTCCGATAGTCCGCGCAACGTTCGATGACGATATCCGTGCGATCCGATCTCCATTCCTGCCTTGATTTCCTCTTGGAGGTATTGGGGAAAACGGGCAGCCTCCTTGCCCACCACAAAGAAGGTGGCCTTCACGTGGTTTTGGTGCAAAATGCGCAGAATGTCCGATGTCCATTTGGGGCTAGGTCCGTCGTCGAAGGTAAGCGCGGCCACCCTTTTTGTCGTTGGCACGGACTTAACGATCACCGCCGGCAAGGTTTCAGCGCCGACCCCGCTTGCCCCTATCCAACCGAATCCCGCCCAGGCTAGGATGGCCACCGCCCACCCCGCCCCGACTCTCACCCTGGTTGCCATAGTTTACGCTCCTTTGCCGGTATTCGGTCGGTTTCCGGCTGGCCAGGCTCAGACCAGTTGGGAGGAGACCGCCCCTCACAGTATTGCCCCCTTGCCCTTCGTCCTATCCCGCCCACGACGGCGAGCAAGCGAGAAGCGCTGACTAAATGTAACTGTTTAGACCACCCAAACTCAATGGTAAGCATTAACGGTTTGGTCGTCTGAGACTCTCTTTGAGCAGAGTTTCGTTGAGCAGCGCAACACCGAGTAGGGATGGTCGTGGCCATCCCTACTCGGTGGAATTTCCCCCACAACGCCAAATACGCGCCACGGAGTACAGCGCGGGAAACTGGCCCAGGCGG
>JAJZXC010000211.1 GCA_021846365.1 Bacillota bacterium
TTGATGCTGGCTGTGGTGTCTGCGGGGCGAAATGACTTGACCAGCGCGCTGGGTGCTGGGGGCCATGCGTTTCAACAGTTTGCAACTGGCGCTGAGGCCGTCAAAATGGTGCCACCGGAAAGCGGGCTAATCGTAACCGCCGACGAATATCCCAAGCTCGGCCCCGTCATCGATGACCAGCTTTTGAGCCAGGCCCGGTTAAAGCACCTTCGGTTGGTGGTGGAGTATCCGCGGCAGGTGGGCAAGCTTATCGCGGGGACTCCCACGCGTATGAATTGGGAGCGGGTGGTGGTGACGTCGGACGCCCTCACCCCAGATCTGGCGCGGGGCAGCATCTTAACCCCGCACCAAGCCTGGATGGCACCGATGGATGCCGGGACGGCACCCGTTTATCTGGTCTCGGCCCGGGTGGCCGGCTATCTGACGACGGCGTTTGAAGAGCTGGAGCGGACCACGCCCGTCCTCTTCGCCCCCGCCTCCGACGTGATCGTGGCGACCATCAGATTCAGTGAATGGATACGTGGGCGCTACTTTCCCACGAACGAGTTTGCCGTGTTATGGCAGTGGCTCATCACCTGGGCGACGCAGGCGCCGACGGTGCTAAGAGGACCTTTCCCGTCTGTGGTGAGTCCCCGCTTTCGGCCTCAGCAGCCCCTCCCCGGCGACGTCGAAGATGAGGCTCGCATACGTTGCCTGCGTTGGCTTGAGGATGAAATGGTGGTCAGCGTCGACGGCAAGGTGTCAGTGCTGGAAGGTGTCGAGTCGGCGATCGACTATCGTGGGCGACAACGCCCGCGCGGGTGGTTCCGATCGGACTGTATTGCGGAGAGCGGGATGGCCGTAGCGCTTGAAGCACAGATGAATCAGAATCCGGCGACGCGACAACTGGCCGAAGGGCTTCTCGACCGTGTGTGGCAGGCCGAGGACTTCGTGGACCGCGATCGGAACCACCCCTGGACTGCATTGATCAACTGGTACGAGCGGGGACGGATTTTCTACGCCGACGATCAGGCCCGGGTGCTGCTGGCAACCCTGGCCGCGCGGGCGTTTTTGACCTCTGACCGATGGGATGACGCTATCCTGGCGGCCACTTTTAGCAACTTCAGGATCACGGCGCCAACCGGCTTCCGACCCCCCATGGTCCGGTCCGACGACTTCGATCCCGGTCCAGATGGATGGCGCAAATTTCACTCATCCGAGCTGATTCATGCCAATCCTCACATGCAGGCGTATCTTTGGGCCACTTATCTGTGGATGTACCATCTGACCGGGTACCAGCCGCTCTTGGAGCGTACCCAACGGGCGTTGGCGACCATGATGCTCCGGTATCCGCGCTGGTCCTGGATGAACGGATGGTCGCAAGAAATCGCGCGGATGCTGCTGCCCTTGGCCTGGCTGGTGCGGGTTGACGATACCGCATTGCATCGCCAATGGCTGGAGATCATCACCGATGCCGTGTTAGCAGAACTGACGCCGATGGGGGCAATTCGCGAGCGCTTAGGGGATCCGGAGCTCGGGATTTATCCTCCGCCGAAGAGCCATGCCGCTTATGGCAGTAGCGAAGCGTCGCTCATCCAGAGGGAAGGGGATCCGGTCGCCGACTTGCTTTACACCGTCAATTTCGCTCTGCTCGGCCTGCACGAGGCGTTTTACGCCACAGGCGAGACCCGCCTGGGGGAGGCCGCCGACCGAATCGTGAGCTTTCTCTGCCGGGTGCAGGTGGAGGCACCGCTTCACCCCTATCTGCACGGTGCCTGGATGAGGGGATTTGATTACGCGCGGTGGGAATTCGGCGGCAGTTCGGCGGACGCGGGATGGGGTGCGTGGTCAGTAGAGACCGGGTGGACGAACACCTGGATCGCAACCGTGCTTGGCTTGCGCCGGGTCGGACGCGCTCTGTTCGAACTCACCCCGGGCGCCCCCTGGCGAGAGTGCGCGATAACGGTAGCTAGCAGGCTAGGACTGGATCAATGAAGACATCTGAGCGTCCGCGGTCCGCAGAAAAGGAGGTAGCCATGACCCCCAACGATTGGTCGAGAATCAAGGCCTTTTACCGGCACCAAATTGAGACATCACTGTTGCCATTCTGGCAACGAGCGGTGGATCGGGAGCGGGGCGGGATGTTTACCTGTTTTAGCAATGACGGGCGCCAACTCCGCAGCACGGATAAGTTCATCTGGTCCCAGGGCCGGATGGTCTGGCTGTGGGCCCGTCTGGCGGAGGCCATGGAGCGGCGTTGGCTTTCGGGGGACGCGTCCCGTTTCTTGGCCGAGGGGGAGGCGGCGGCTCGATTCGTGGAGCGGCACGCGATCCTGCCTTCGGGCGAGGTAGCCTATTTTGTCACCCAGGAAGGCGAACCGCTCGAAACTATTCCCGGGGCGGGCTACGCTCCCAGCTTTTTTTCGGACTGCTTCGTGATTGTGGGCTGGGCAGAGTTGGCTCGGGTGACGGGTGACCGGCATTGGTACGAGCGCGGCCTTAACCTTTGGCAACATTTAAATGCACGTCTCGCAGCCGGAAAAGCGCCCAGCGAACCGTACCCGGTGTGGCCAGGATGGATGCAGCACGCTCAGCCGATGGTTCTCTTGAATGTGGCCGAGACGCTCGCCGACGCCGCTGACAGATTGGATGGAGGCGAGTCCGCCGGTCGCCTGCGGGAGTCCTGGCGCGCATTAGGATCAGCCGTGTGGCAGACCTTCGTCGATGAAGACACTGTGCTCGAGATGGTGCCCGCAACCGGTTCTGATCGGGATACCCTCGTGGGCCGCCACGTGAACCCGGGTCACGCCATTGAGGACATGGGGTTCATCTTGCGAATGGCTCAGAGAGCGGGTGAGCCCGGGTGGGTCGGGCGTGCCGCGGCTGGGCTAAAGCGGGCCTTCGAATTGGGCTGGGACAGCCAGTACGGAGGAATTCTGCGCTTTGTGGATCGTGACGGCGGCCCGCCTCGCGGGACGCTGGGCGGTGGGCGCTACGAGGCATTGGTCCGAGACAGCTGGGACACCAAGCTATGGTGGCCCCATGGAGAGACGCTTTACGCGACTCTCCTGGCTAGCTACCTTACCAACGACACGGAATTTGACACCATCTATTCGATGACGGAGCGGTATGTGTTTTCCGTCTTTCCTAACCCCGACCCTACCGTTGGCGAATGGATTCAGATTCGCGACCGCGCAGGGCGGCCGGTCGAGCAAGTTCCGGCGTTGCCGGTCAAGGATCCGTTTCACCTGCTGCGAAGTTTCTTGCTGATTGGGGATCTGGCCACTGCCGCCGAGTAGGTGAGGGACTGGCATCGGCCTCAATCTGCGCTCCGGCGGATCGAAGGGCGAGGGTTTGCGACAGAGGTTGGGCCCGATGAGGCTGGATTTGCCTGCCGCTGATAGGAACGTTGGAGCAGACCGTCTGGTGGCTGCAAGTCGCTTGGAACAGAACGCCGAGCAAGGCGAGATGGGGAAGGAGAATGCCGTGAATGGGGAGACATCGATAGGAGTGAATGGTCGACGATTCGTTGATGGACACGGTCGGCAGGTGCTCCTGCACGGAGTAAACATGGTCTGCAAGGACCGCTGGCGCGGCTATATTGGGCCTTGGGGCGAGCAGGACTTGGCACAGCTGCGGAATTGGGGATTTAACGCCATCCGGCTCGGGGTGCTCTGGGATGGGCTGGAACCGGAGCCCGGGATCTTTGACCAAGAATATTTGCGGCGCTTGCGGCGGTTTATTCAGCAAGCTGACGCGTGGGGTCTCCGCGTGATCGTGGATATGCACCAAGACTTGTACGGAGTGAGCTTTGGGGATGGAGCCCCAAAGTGGGCCACCATCACGGATGGGACGCCCTATCGTCCCACCGAGCCCTGGGGAGACGCCTATCTCACAAGCGGAGCGGTGATGCAGGCCTTCGACCATTTTTGGTCAGACGATCGAGGACCCGATGGCCTCGGGCTAACCGCCCATTACCGGGAAGCCTGGAAGGTCCTGGCGCAAGCCTTGGGATGCGAGCCCAATGTGGTCGGTTATGATGTGATGAATGAGCCTTTTCCGGGCTCGTCGGCTACGGCTGGCTGGCAACAACTCTTCGTTGCCTATGGCGCCGCCTGGGCGCGACGAAATGGGCAAACGGTACCCGCGCTGGAAGACCTGTTCCGGCAATGGCGGCAGGCGGAGACGAAGTTGTCGATGCTCCCCCTGTTGGACGATCCGAAAACCTACCAAAGTATCGTGGAGAGCGCGGCACCGTGGTTTCAGGCATGGGAGCGAGAGTATTTGACCCCGTTTCACCAGGGCGTCCGGGACGCCATTCGCACCGTAGATGAGGAAAAATGCATCTTCTTGGAACCCGGGTACTTTTCGAATATGGGTGTTCCCAGCGCGATCGAACCAGTGCGAGCTGAAAACGGCGAGGCGGACGCCCTGCAGGCCTATGCGCCGCACGCGTACGATTTGTTGACCGACACCGAATGGGTGCATGCGGCGACTCCTGAACGGGTGCAGTTCATTTTCGCACAATTAACCCGGGTTCAAGACCGCTGGCAATGGCCAATGGTGGTGGGGGAATGGGGAGCGTTTGGGTGCTCTTCGCGGGCTCAAGGCGTGGCCTTGACAGTGCAGCGCATTCTCGAACGCATCCTCGCCAGCGATACGTACTGGCACTACTTGCCGGACCTGGACCAATATCCCTTCTTTCCGTCGCTTTGTCGCGGGTATCCCATGGCGATCGGCGGGAGGCTTTTGGAGTATTGGTATGATCCGGCTGCGGCCACGTTCCAGATGTCGTGGGAAGAAGATCCCAATGGAGGAGATGACACCGTGATCTACCTGCCCGACACCGGAGTGCACGCCATCACATTTTTACAGGGGGCGGGCCCGTTTCACGTTGAACGTTTGTCGCAAGGAAGAGCCGGATACGTAACGATTGCCGCCAGGGGGAGCGGCCTACGGACGATGATCATGGGCCAAAAGGGCAACCGTCCAGGTATTGAGGGTGATCGCAGAAACCTGTCATAAGTCCTTGTGGCCTAACGAATGAAAAATTCGAGCATCCTCGGGGAAACCGACTCTGAACTATGCGAAAACATGCTCTTTAAAATCTAGTACACGGCATTTCGATATTGCGCTTTTAGTGTTCTCGGTGGTATAAAAAAGGCGTAGTAGTTCTCGGTGATCTTGGCGCTGCAATTGTTGTCGGAATTGGCGGAACTGTGTGCCGGAGCATTGTTGAGAGTTTGTATCCCCCAAGCGCAAATTCAACTCACTTAAGGACAATGTCGTCAGGTTAAGCACACACAGGCGCATATGTGTGGCGAACAAGTTTACTCAAAGTCTGACTTTTGACGTCTTC
>JAJZXC010000212.1 GCA_021846365.1 Bacillota bacterium
TGAAACGTCTCCGGCCGCAATCGCGCCAGATCATAGCGACGATAGCCCCCGATGGTCCGTTCATCGGGCAACAGTTTGCCTTCGCGTTCCCATCGCCGCAATGTGGACGGGGTAACCCCCAAAAACTGGGCGGCTTCACGAATCCCCACAAATTTTGAGCTCATGCCTAAATTATACAATTATGGCTAACCATAGACAACCTTTTGAGAAACTGCTAAAACCCTGCGCAGGGGTCCACTTCGGCATGTAGAGTGGCACTTTCGACAGTAGGCGGCCGCGGGCGGAACAGGTCTTGCTGCCGGCATACCAACGGCTGACTTTCGACCGCTTTTCCGCGCTGAGTCGCCTTTAATTCCAGTTGGTGGCGGAACTCGCCGAATGGCGTGAGCTTGGATGTGAGGAAGGCGGTCAGCGGCGCGTTCCCACCAGACAATATGAGTGAAATCCAGTTAAAAAGTAATTTTTGTAAGTTAATCGTTTCAGGCAGGAATTTCGAAAACGATGGAGAATTCCCATTCATAGTTGAAACGCTTCACTACTCGACTGTGAGGAGCCGAAATGCAGGATGGAAAAAGGCACGCGTGCGGTGAAAATTCAAGAAGTAGCCAAGGCGGCTCAGGTGTCGATAGCCACCGTTTCGTATGCCATGAACGGCCGCGGCCATATCTCGCAGGAGACGAGAGAACGCGTGCTGAAGACAGCGGAGCGGCTGGGCTATAGGCCGAATTCGGCGGGCCGGGCGCTGGCTTCGCAGCGCGGCAACGCGGTCGGCGTGATTCTGCCGATGGGATCCAGCCTGCTCGACAGCATGATGGTCAATGTCATGGCCGGCCTGGCCGACCATCTCCGCACCCACGCCTACGACTTGGTCCTGTTTGCGGCCCGGTCGACCATCGATGATACCCTGTCGGTCGTCTTGGATGCCCTTAAGACCAAGCGCATCAATGGAGTGGTATGCCTCGATCGGCGTTCTCGCGACGCCTTGATTAGTGCGGTGCGTGAAGCCGAGGTGCCCATCATCTGGCTGGGCCAGGTGCTGGGGGAAGCTTGGGGGGATTGGGACCGCTATCAGGGCGGGCGCATTGCCACCCAGTATTTATTGGGGTTGGGTCACCACAATATCGCCCACTTGGCGCTAACCAGTCAAGAAGGCAGCCTGATCCGCCAGGGATTCGAAGACGCGTTGCGCGAAGCCTTGCCCCATGACGCGGTCGTGGTCGAGGAGACCGATGGCACGATCGCCGGCGGCTACCAGGCCATGCATCGGCTGGGACTTTCCGGATTTCGCGCCACCGCCGTGTTTTCTGCCAACAATCCGCTCGCCGAAGGTGTGTTGCGGGCGGCCGGAGAACTCGGCATCGCCGTGCCCCAGCAACTTTCGGTGGTCGGGTTCGGGGACGCGGCGTTGGCTAGGCATACCATCCCGCCGCTAACCACGGTGACCTCCGATGGCTATGCGCTGGGCGTTCTGCTGGCCGAAGTCGCCCTGGAGCGAGTGGATGCCAACACGGTACGAGGGGCTTTGAGCGTGCCATCGCTGGAGGTGGGGGCCAGTTGTGCGCCCGCCGGCCATTACGAAATGCCGGGCCATTCCGCGGACCTGGAAATGATTAAGCGGGCAGGAACCTTTGTGCTCTTTTCCCGCCAGGCGACCATCGATCCTATGCACTCGGGCACCGGACTATTCGACGGCGATACTCGTTTGGTCCACCTGTACCGAGCGTACTCGGATGACGTCGTCCTGCGGCCGATTGCGGTGGAACGCGACCTGCACCGCTTGACCTGGTCGTACGTTATTCAGCGCACGGGATTTACCCGGCACTTGCGCCGCACCCTCAGTTTGTTTCCTGACCATTGGGAAGACACCTGGCAGTGGCGCCACTTTGGGCCAAGCCCGTCGGAATGGCGCTTTGCGGTGCAAGTCGGCTGCGATTTTCGCGATGTGTTTGAACTGCGCGGGGTGAGGGCTACGGAGCACGGTGCCATCAGCCTCGGCTGCCGGGAGGAGCGGATATGCTATCGCTACCAAGGACTGGATGGGATTGAGCGGTCGGTGGAGGTCGAGGCCTCACGCCATCCCCGGGACTGGGAGGGCGACCATATTAGCTGGACGATCGCCGCCGGGGAAACCTCCGGTGCGCTGACCATTCGGGTCTCCTGGCAAAATTCGGCGGTCCTCGCGCCAATGCGCGAACCGGTCGAAGACGCGGTGTCCTGGCCCACGGTGCAAACTAACCGCCTGGACTGGCAAGCGGTGTTGGACCAGTCGCGCCAAGACCTACGGATGCTCCTCACCGACTTCGGCCAGGGACCCGTGCCGATGGCGGGACTGCCCTGGTTCGGGACCCTGTTTGGGCGCGATGCCGTGCTTTCAGCGATGGAACTGCTGGAATGGGTGCCGACGGTGGCGGAGAACACGGTGGCCACGCTCGCCGCCTGGCAGGGAGCCCAAGACTTGCCCGAACGAGAAGAGGAACCGGGGAAAATTCTTCACGAAATGCGAGTTGGCGAATGGGCCAATCGCGGCATGGTGCCCTTCGGCCGCTACTATGGCTCGGTTGACGTCACGCCGCTCTATATCAGTCTGTTGGCGGAGACCTGGCGGCGGTCGGGTGACGACGCCTGGGCCCAGTTGTATTTGCCAGCCGCGCGGTTGGCCGCCGATTGGCTGGACCGCCAACGCTACAAAGAGTGGAACCACCGCGTTGTGCGGTTCGAACCCTTGGCCAGGGGGGGGCTGACGGTGCAATCGTGGAAAGATTCCGCAGACTCGATGGTGTACCCGGATGGAAAGCGGGCTAACCCGCCGCTGGCCGTGGCCGAGGTGCAAGGGTACATCTACCAGGCGCTGAGACACATGGCCTGGATGCTTCGGCTGGTTGGCGAGAGCGAAACCGCCGAACGCCTTGAGCGGCAGGCGGACAGGCTCGGCGAAAATTTCCACGATATTTTTTGGCAGGAAGCCCACCGCTATTATGCGATGGCCATCGACGGAGAGGGCAAGCCGCTTGCCGTGCTGAGCTCCGACCCCGGTCACTGTCTGTGGACGGGCATTGTTCCCCCGACCTTTCGCGCCGATGTGATCCGGCGGCTGGTGGACGGCGAGTTGTTTAACGGATGGGGAATCCGCACTCTGGGCAGCGGGGAAGTGGCTTACGACCCGTACAGCTATCACCGTGGGAGCGTGTGGCCGCACGACACCGCGATTGCGGTCGCCGGCATGGCCCGGGCGGGCGCACTTGACGAGGCGGCCCGAGTCGGCCAGGGCCTCATCGATGCCGCCTACCGCTTGCCTCGCCACCGCTTGCCCGAACTGTTCTCCGGCGAAGGGCGCGACTCGGCCGCCAGTCGCCCGTCGGTGTATCCCTCGGCGTGCATGCCGCAAGCGTGGGCGGCGGGCAGCTCCTGGCTGATTTTGCAAAGCCTGATTGGGCTTAGGATAGACGGAAGAGCAAAAGAGATTGCCGTCCATCCCCTGCCAGCGGCGTTGCATGATGTCTGGTTCCACATCGAAGGACTGCGTTTGACGCCCAAGGCGACGGTATCACTTAACGTCGACACCAGGCAGGCGACGGTGAGCGGGTTGCCGCCGGACTGGACGCTAAAGGGGGTGGTAGGCGGGTGAAGCCGGAACGACCGCGTCGGCGCTAAGCCGACGGCCAGGGCCCCGGAGCCCCGCAGTCAAGAAACCGTCAAGGCATACAAACCGGTTGGGTTCCCATTATCACGCGGCCCCGAATTCATCGGCTCAGTAAAGAAGTCACTCACAAGGAGGAGGTAACGATGATGCGTTGGACGAAAACCGCCGGCCCGCTGGCTCTGTCGGCGGCCATGACGGGAGGTTTCATGCTCCTGCCGGGAGTTACCCAGGCTAAAGGTGCGCCCGTCACCCTCACCATTTCCACCTGGGACTCTGGCAGCGGTCTTGCTGCCTACCATAAGGGGATTGCCGCCTTTGAAAAGCTGCACCCCAATATTCGGGTACAGATCGAAAGTGTCTCCAGCCAATACTATGAGCCCAAACTGCTCACGCAATTGGCTAACGGCACCGGCCCCGACCTGATGCTGGTCGGGGACAGTGAAGTGCATGGATTTGTTGCCAGCCGCCAGCTGCTCAACCTCAATCCGATGCTCAAGCCCTATCATATCAATCCGAGCCACTTTTACAAGAGCGTGTGGCACGTCGGCATGCTGGGGGGCAAAGCCTATTTTGTTCCCAAGGACTGGTCCGACGAAGCGGTGCTGTACAACCAGACCATGTTCAAGAAGGCCCACTTGCCCTTTCCCAAGGCGGGATGGACATGGCAGCAGTTTGCCGCCGACGCCAAGAAACTTACCATCATCAAGAACGGGGTCACGGCGCAATATGGGGCCCAATTGCCGGGCACCTGGCTTCGCGCCGGGATCGAGGCGTTTACGGGGGCGTGGGGCGGCCGCCTGATCAGTCCCAACGGCAAGACGGTTAACGGGTATCTGAATTCTCCCCGCAGCAAATCGGCCATTCGCTTCTTTCTGAACCTGTACAATGTCGACCACGTGAGTCCAACGCCGACCCAGATGGCGGGCTACGGCAGCACCGACCTTTTCTTGACCAACCGGGTGGCGATGGAACCCACCGGGCCGTGGAACGTCAGTCAATATGAAGCTAAGCCCGGATTTCACTTTGGGGTGGCGCCGATGCCGCAGGGCCCCGCGCACAAGCCCTACACGATGATCTTCTGGGCGGGATGGGCGATCAATAAGCATTCCCATCATCTGCCCCAGGCCAAGCAACTGTTGGCGTTCTTCGCGTCGCCAACCTGGGCCAAGATTGACAGTCACTGGGCCATGCCGGGCTTGATTGACCCCGCCATCATCGCTCAGCAAGAGAAAAATCCCGGCCTGAAGCCTTTTTACGCGCAGGCGCCCCACGCCCTGCCCTTGCAAGTGACGGCTCCCTTGAACTGGGTACAGGACGTGCAGCCAGCGTTGCAAAACATGATCGAGACGGCCACGGTCAATTCGCACACCAACCTGAACCAACTGATCAAGCGAACGGTGCAGACGATCGACGCCAAGCTGAAATAGCCGAGACAAGCATCTTTGGACAGGAGGGAAGGCCAGCCACCAGTTCGGTGGCTGGCCGCATACCATGGCAAGTCTCCATCCCGCCGCGCGGACCACGCCGACGGCAAGACCGCGGCGGAAACGCGCTTCTTTAGCCGCCCAGCGCCAACGCCTTTTCTACTGGCTGATTTCCCCGTGGATCTTTGGCTTCTTGGCGTTTGTCCTCGGGCCCATGGTGTTTTCGGCCTACCTCAGCCTGACGCGCTGGAACTTGCTCAAC
>JAJZXC010000213.1 GCA_021846365.1 Bacillota bacterium
CAAGCGAACGGTGCAGACGATCGACGCCAAGCTGAAATAGCCGAGACAAGCATCTTTGGACAGGAGGGAAGGCCAGCCACCAGTTCGGTGGCTGGCCGCATACCATGGCAAGTCTCCATCCCGCCGGGCGGACCACGCCGACGGCAAGACCGCGGCGAAAACGCGCTTCTTTAGCCGCCCAGCGCCAACGCCTTTTCTACTGGCTGATTTCCCCGTGGATCTTTGGCTTCTTGGCGTTTGTCCTCGGGCCCATGGTGTTTTCGGCCTACCTCAGTCTGACGCGCTGGAACTTGCTCAACCGCCCCGCGTTTATTGGCCTGGGCAATTACCAAGCTATGCTCAGGGATCCGCTGTTTTGGCAGTCGCTCAAGGTGACGACGGTCTACGCGCTGATCAGCGTGCCGTTGACCATGGCGTTCGGGTTGTTCTTGGCCGTGTTGCTGAATCAAAAGGTGCGGGGTCTTTCCCTGTTTCGCACGATTTTTTACCTGCCTTCGGTCATTTCAGGGGTTGCCGTGGCGGAAGTCTTCATGTGGGTCTTCAATCCCCAGTTTGGGGTGCTCAACGTGTTTTTGTCATATCTCGGGCTTCATGGTCCAGGGTGGATTGCGAGCCCTAACTGGGCGCTGCCGGCACTCATTTTGATGAGCCTGTTTGGGGTGGGCGCGCCAATGATCATTTTCTTGGCCGGTTTGCAAAACGTGCCGCCGGCGTTGATGGAGGCGGCTTCACTGGACGGGGCGAGCAACTGGCGGAGGTTTTGGACGGTTGTCATTCCGCTGTTGACGCCGACAATCTTGTTCAATTTGGTGCTCTCGATCATCAACCAATTTCAGGTCTTTACCCAGGCTTATGTGATGACCCAGGGGGGACCGCTCAACTCCACCTTGTTTTACGTGTACTACCTCTTTGACAATGCCTTTCAGTACTTGAATTTCGGTTATGCGGCGGCCATGGCCTGGGTCCTCTTTTTCATCGTGCTGAGTCTGACCGTTATCGTCCTGGCCAGTTCTGGCCGATGGGTTTTCTATCAGGGAGGCGAATAGCATGCGTCGTACCGGCAGGCTTGCCGACTATATCGGCCAGGCGTTCACCTACCTGGCCTTGGTCGTATTTAGCCTGGGAATGCTGGTGCCATTCTTTTGGATGGTATCCTCGTCCCTAAAACCGAACTATGACGTCTTTCAATTCCCCCCGGTCTGGATTCCCCATCCCCTGCAATGGACGAACTACCCCCGGGCGCTTACGTTTGTGCCCTTCTTACGCTTCTTTATCAACACCGGAATTATCGCCGGCGCCGCCCTCATGGGCACCCTGGTCTCCAACACGCTGATTGCCTATGCCTTTGCCCGCTTAGAAGCAAAAGGCAAAAATGTCCTATTTTACATTGTATTGTCCACCATGATGCTGCCCTATGCCGTCACCATGGTTCCGCAATACGCGATTTTCTCCCGTTTGCATTGGGTCAACACCTTTTGGCCGCTAATCGTGCCCAACTATTTCGGCAATCCCTTTTTCATCTTCCTATTGCGCCAGTTTTTCATGGGGATTCCCAAAGAAATGGAAGACGCCGCGGCATTAGATGGAGCCGGCGTGTTTGCCACCATCTGGCGGGTTATTCTCCCCATGAGCTGGCCGGCGATGGTAACCGTCTGTATTTTTGCCATTCAGGGCACCTGGAACGACTTTCTCGGTCCCTTGCTCTACCTCAACAAGGAATCGCTATTCACCGTCCAATTGGGACTGCAGTACTTTACCGGCCAATATACCGGTGGATGGAACTTGTTGATGGCGGCCAGCACGGTGATTTTAGCCCCCATATTGGTGCTGTTTTACTTTGGCCAGCGTCTGTTCATTCGCGGTATTGTCGTCGGCGGACTGAAAGAATAGCGCGAGCCAAATCCTGAGGGCGGGCGCCGTCTCGCCCCCTCTCCGTTCGCCCATGGGGCGTGGATTCAGGCGAAACCATCGCAGCTCGCTGGTTGATCGCACCCACCCCATCCCGGTGCGTTCGCCGGCCAACGGTGCGACAACGGCAGGTTCGATCCCTTGACTGGTCAAGATGGCAGCAAGGCGGACACCTGGGTGGCGTGTCCGCCTTGCTCATACTGCCCGCCTATCGAGCGGGGCTATGGGCTGGCCGCCTCAAGTTACTTTGCCGGATCAACATGGGGAGCCCCGCTCTCAATCATTGGCCAATATGTTGAGCCACAATTGACCCCTGTGGGGTCAACGCCTTAAATCTCCGCCTTCAACAGGCGCATCTGATACATGGGAGGTTGCGCCCGACTCTGAGTCGGCTGCAGACCTCCCGCTGCCGCGTTCCGAGGTGTCCAGGGGACCGTGCACTCCCATCCGCCGACAGGAGTTGCACGCCACTTGGGCGGCCACATTGTCTACATACGCCCATGGCCGCCACACATAAATGAGTTCTTGGTGTCCGCACCAACGTTGAACCAGGTGAGACGTATGGGGGAGACCCGTGGGCCGGCCGGGCCCGAAGGCGTCCTCCTCGATGGTTTGGCTTGGCGCCATTCTGAGCGACTGGATCGTACTTCGACCTCCTCGTGTATCACCCGCCAGGGTATGCTGACCGGGCGATAAAGATTGCCCCTGGGGCCGTTGCCGGCATGTCTGTCTTAGCTCTACTAAAATAAACGTCGACGGGGGGAAAAAGGTTACGCCGATCGCCGAATTTGTCACGGAAATTCGACCTCAATCCACATCTCGCCCCTTGGGAGGGGCCTGGTCGCTGAGGTCGGTGAAATCGCTAGCGCATTGACATAGATTGACGAGCAATATAATCTATGGTAAAAGTATCGGGGAAGGATGACAAGGTGGCTTCGGAGCAACTGGTAGATGAGCTTCTCGAACTGCTGCGCTTATTGCGGTGGTTCACCCATCCCGTGCGGCGGGGAGAGATCACCGCAGAGCAGTACTGGTTGTTGCGTCTGCTCGGCAAGACAGGGCCGCGCAGGGTGGGTCAACTGGCCGCGTGCCTCGGCATTGGCCAGAGCGCGGCGACCACTGCCTGCAAGCGATTGGAGCGCCAGGGAATGGTCACCCGGGCGCGGAAGAGCGACGACGAGCGGGTAGTACTGGTTGGGCTGACGGGGAAAGGCAAGGTACGCATTGAACGGTGGGCCGACCTTATGCATGATACCGCCGCGCAGATCCTGGCTGGGCTCAGTCCGCAAGAGCAATCGGTGCTCCAGGGCCTCTTGGCCCGGGTGCGTGCCCAAGCGGAGAAGAAGGTGAACAACAGTGCCGGTACGAATTCAATTCCGGAGCGATAGAGATGATCGACTTGCGCATGATATGCGCCGCGGGCGCTGACTTGACCATGACCTAGACCCGCCCTTACCGGCTTCGCCTCGGCGGAGGGGCGGACCGCGAGCGGGATCGCCGATCTGTTGCGGGGCAGAGGGCCAGCGGCGCAGCATATTCTGCTCAAGTGCCCTGACAACGTGAGGCCATCCTCCATGGGAGGAGGGATCTCCTGGCTAGGTGGAGATCGATTTTCGTTCATAACCATGACCGCGGCCGTTCGGTCCAAAATCGCGGCGGGGGCCGTGTCTTTCCCCCAACCCGCCGTATACCAAAGAAAGGAGTTGCAAAGCATGCACGAAGAAATGATCACGTCGGCTGCCGATGGTCGCACGGTGGAAGGATACCTGGTTGTTCCAGATGGCACCGAACAGCGGCCGGCGGTGATTGTGGTACACGAAATCTGGGGGTTTTAACGAGTATATCGGGAATCGGTCCTTGATGAGCGTGCCTCCAATCCGCCTGCCCCGGAGCACGATCCCTACAATCTGGCGCTCCTCAAGCATTACCGAAGCCTGATGCCGATGGCGATGGAGGCTGGTAAGCCCATGTTCTTCCTGGCTCCTGCGGACGGTGTGATCGGTGCACATGTCGAAGCCGTGCAAGCGTGTTACAAGGATTTTCAGGAGCTGGCGCAGCGGTCACCACCGTCGGCGTGGAACTGGGTTGATTGCATAACCATGACCTAGCAGAACTTTCCGAGTTAACGATTGAGGGAGCAATAAACCCCTTGCGCTGCAAGAGGTTTCGGGATCGGACGGTGCATTCAATATAGATTATTCGGCGATGGGCACCCGAACCCACAAGAGGTCCATCAATTGTTGTTGCCGACCGGTGCGATCCGTCCGGCTGAACCTCCCCATGGTTAGACGGACAAAATGTCTCCTTCTCGCGATCATTGACTCCAGCCGATGCCTTGGGCGCCTCTCTTATCGTTCTATCGAAGACAGGTTGGGTAGTGCCAAGACCAGACGATAAGCGAGGAAATAGAGCCGATGGCTGAATTTGTCCCAGCCTGTTCACCATTCGATAGGAGGAAGCGGCGATGGCCCCAAGACGACTGGTAGACGAACTGATTGACGCATATTTGGATAACAGCTTCGAACAGGGCTATCTGTTGGACATCGAAACTGGGCAGGTGGTCATAGACGCCGAGGAATCGATGATGGGAGAGTCGGCGATTGACTGGGAGGACGGAAACAGTCTCGACCGCTACTGGAACGTTCCTCAAATTTCTTCCGAGGAAGCCTTTTGGGTGCGCATGCGATTCGCCCAACGGACCGATTCCGACCCCGACGACCTCTTGTTAGATGCCCTGAGCCAAAACCGACCATTTCGTCGGTTTAAAGACGCGTTAACCGAACTGGAGCTCTGGCCGGAATGGGATGCCTTTGAACGCAACTGGGCGCAGGAAGAACTTAAGCCCTGGCTCGACGAGCTTCCGGTTTCGTATGCGGAGTTAAATGCTCGGTATTTGCGATCTTTGGGTTCGAATCCATGACAGGCCGCTTTGATGATACGCAGGCAAGTAATGGTCCAAACATAAGATGGGCCGGGGCCCTTAACATGGCGGTTGAGTCGGCAATGCCCTTCTGAAGAATGGAGCCACTAGCCCCACAGCAACTCTTGGCTTTCTACGCCTTGCAATGGTTCAACCCCCCCAGCTTGGGGGGACAAGCAACGCTGGCCAATCCCTTCGTCACTCATCTGTGATGCCAACAGCAATATCGACGCTGCGGGCACCAACCTGCCGGACCAGTCGTTCCACAAGGCTCCGGAAGCTACCGCAATGTCGTCAGATTAAGCACGCACAGGCGCATATGTGTGGCGAACAAGTTTACTCAAAGTCTGACTCTTGACGTCTTCTTGGGGGGGCAAAGCCCGCCCGGGGGACATGGTACCTTCGGATGGTTGACCATGCGCCGTGGTTTCCCTCTCACCGGGGTACAGCAAAGCTGCCCTTCAAAACGGTCAATTTTTTTTGGAGGGGTGA
>JAJZXC010000214.1 GCA_021846365.1 Bacillota bacterium
AACTCCGAGGATCCGCCGCTGGTTAAAGTGCAGACGCAATGGGCGGCGTGCCATCTGGTGTCCCCCACCGCTCCGCAAAAATCTGCAAGAGACGGGGGAGGTTGATGGGCGGGGTGGCAGGCACGGCTTCATCAATGGCGTCAACCCACCGGCCGCCCGCCGGTGACATAGACCGCAGCCGGGATCTACACCCGGCCCTGGTTGCGGTGGGCATCCGCTTGTAGTGAACAGGGATATTTCAGTGCAATGCAGTCGGGTTACGCCTCGCGATTCCGGCGTAGACTCCATTGTATTTTAGATTCCGTCAGAGTACCTTTTAACCCAAGGAGCCTGTGGGTGCCCGGGCTTTTTGCCCTGAGCATCGCATTGAGGCCAGTGGCTTGTTGCGCGGATCCGAACCGGTCTTGACTTTTTGATAGGGGGGCACCTCATGAGTGCATTTCGACCGTCGTCTACTTCACCATCATCATCGAAAGTGGTCTTGATTACCGGAGCCGCTCACGGCATCGGCGAGTGCACGGCTCAGCGCCTTTGTGCCCATGGATACCGCGTAGCCCTGACCGACATCGATCCCCGTGTACTGACCGTCGCCCAGGCCCTCGGCGAGGGAGCTCGGGGATGGGTGGCCGACCTGGTTGACCCCGAAGCCATCGCCCACCTCGTGCAGGCGTCGCAGGCCGTTTGGGGCCGGCTTGATGCCGTCGTCAACAACGCCGCCTTTCAGCGAGAGCGAGCCGACGCAGTGAGCGAACCCTTGGCGGTATGGGAACGGGTAATCAACGTGTGCTTGCGCGCACCTTTCCTTATCGTCAAACACGCCGTGCCGTTGATGATGCGTCAAGGGGGAGGAGCGATCATCAATGTATCCAGCATCCATGCCCTGCGCGCCTACCGGAATTCGCCCGCCTACGATACCGCCAAGGCCGGGCTAAATGGATTCACCCGCCAGATCGCCTTGGAGTACGGAGCTTACGGGATCCGAGCCAACAGCGTGCTGCCCGGTTTGATCGTGCAAGCCGAGGCATCCCCTGAGCAGGCTGCCCACTATCCAGTCGGACGGGTAGGCCGTCCGCAGGATGTGGCAACCGTCATCGAATTCCTGCTCGACGACACATTAAGCGGCTTTGTCAGCGGTGCCGAAATTTCCGTCGATGGCGGACTGATGGCCTATTCCCCGGAAGTTCGCCCGCCCTTTCATGCCGCCGGTGCATTAAATGGTGGCGCCGAGGGTGTGCCTCGGCCCGGCGAAGACGCCTAGAAAAACGACCAGCAAGGAGAGACACCCGATGATCATTCGTCGTATTGAGACGTTTCAAATCGCGCCGCGCTGGCTCTTCGTCCGCGTGGAAACCACCCCTGAGCAGGTGGGTTGGGGTGAGGCGATCTTTCCCAAACGGGTACGGGCCGTGCGCGGCGCCATTGCCGATATCGCGGCCAATATCGTGGGTTCGCCAGCCGGAGCGATTGAAGATCTGTGGCAACGCGTCTATCGCGGCGGCTTCTTTCGACGCGGGCCCGTGCTCTCAACCGCCTTGGCGGCCGTAGAGCAGGCGTTATGGGACATCAAGGGGCGCCAACTGGGGATCCCCGTCTACGAGTTTTTCGGCGGCCGAGTGCGTCAACATGTGGCTGCTTACGTAGGTATCGGCGGCGAATCGGCGGCTGAACTGGTAGCGGGGGCCAAGGCCCGTCAACAAGCTGGCTACCGAGCGGTCAAGTTGAGCCCTACCGGTCCTCTGCACTATCTCGACGACTATGCTCGGATCGCCTCGGTGGTTGAAAACCTGGACGGACTCCGCTCCCAAATGGGGCCGAATTTTGGCATTGCCCTGGATTTTCACGGCCGCGTGCACCGAGCCATGGCCCACATCTTGCTCGACGCACTCGCCCCCTATCATCCCCTGTGGGTTGAAGAACCCTTGCTGCCCGAGCATGGTGACCTGCTCGCCGACCTCGCGCGGCGGACGCCCATCCCCTTAGCCGCGGGCGAACGGTTGTTGGACCGCTGGGACTTTAAGACCGTGTTCGAACAACGGGCACTGGCCATCGCCCAACCCGACGTCTCGATGACCGGCATCCACGAGCTGGTAAAGATTGCTAGGATGGCGGAAGCTTATGATGTCACCGTGGCGCCGCATTGTCCCAACGGTCCGATCAGTCTGGCGGCCACGTTGCAGGCCGCTGCCGCGGTGCCCAACTTGGTGTGGCAGGAATACAATCCCAACCTCAGCCTCGCCTCTCGGCGGGCCGCCGATCCCTCTTGCCAAAACGCCTACCTCAAGCATCCCGGCGTGATCGCGCCCACCGCAGAGGGCAATTTAGTCATCCCCTCGGGTGCCGGATTGGGGATTGAGGTCGATGAGGCTCAGGTTCGCGCCGCCGACGAAAAAGGTTGGGAGGTACTCGATATGGCATGGCGCAATACCGACGGGTCTTTGGCCGAGTGGTGAACATTGAATGGTCGGCCAAAGAGAGGATAGCCGGATGACGGCAAACGGGCGAGCAGAGGACCAATGATGCCGTGCTTCGGCCAACTTCGCGGACCGGGAGGGGTACCAGCATGATCTGCTCACCCGCGCCTGCTCCGCAGCATTAACCAATGGGTGTGGCTCTTCTGGAGGGACGCATTAACGAACGATGGTTCTTGTACCGAAGATGTGGTATGGCGCCATCGCGGCGCCCAAGGACCGACCCGGATCATGCGTGACGATCACCCAGGCAGCCCCTCAAAAACGTGAAGCATCGCCCAACAACGCGCTGCTTGGTGGTCGCTGAAACCCCTCACTCCGCTCGAATCTGTCGGCAATCCAGACACCACAGCGGCGATGGGACCGAAGTTCGCATGTACGATGTCACACCGCCCCCGTAGGGTTCGTCAATGTGGGCATGAGCCATGATACAGGCGAATTTTCGGTCGCGAGCATACGCCGTTGGTGGAGTGAACTGGGCAAAGCCCGCTATCCGGAGGCCAGGCGCCTGTACATCACGAGCGATAGCAGCGGTAGCAACTCGGCCACCGGCCGACTCTATAAAGTCGAATTGCAAGCGTTGGCCAATAACCGAGTTATTGGGTCTGCGTGGTCACATCGTGCCAGCGGCCTGGAGATCCATGTCAGTCATTTTCCCCCGGGGACCAGCAAGTGGAACCCGATTGAACACCTGTTATTCGGCCCCATCAGCATCAACTGGCGCGGGCAGCCCCTGTTCACCTTCGCTACGGTCGTGAACTACATTGCCAACACCACGACCAAGACCGGCCTGACTGTGCACGCCGTCCTCGATCCCCGGGAGGACGCGACGCTCGCCGCGCTGAACCTCGAACGAAACGACTTTCATGGGAACTGGAATTACGTCATCAAACCCCAGCCGAGGACTGCGGAGAGCGCATAGCGAGACGGACGCCCTCCCTTACCCCTATACGGCACCGCACCCATCCCCTCCAACACCGGAGGAGCGCCGAAGGCTCCGCAGTTGGGGTTCTCAGCGGCCTTGCATGTCCGATCTACCCTCTGATTCCCGCCAACTTGCCTCTAACCATGGACCCGCCGTCACTCGGCTGGCACTATCTGGCTTTCGTTCAAGTTATTTCTGCGCGCGTCCTAAGGTGTGATCCCTACCGGGAACCTTTTCGTGCCCAGGCTTAGTTGATATGAGACAATATTGCCGGTTTGATCATCGGTTTGGGGGATGAACTCACACAACTCTCGGCTAAGCCAGACCGCCTGGCGGCCCGACTTCTTCTTTAATTTCGGGCGACCACCGAGCTTTTTAAAAAAACGTTGGTAAGCTTGGCGAAACTTGACCGCGCCGTTGGACAAGATCTGGGACGGCACGTCTCGAAGCAAGGACGTGCGTTCGGTAATGAACTGGCTGTATTGTTGGTCGACCGGAACGGGTTTACCCACAGCACCAACCATGCGTTGGGCAAAACGTCGAAAATAGCGATCCTCTTGAACTTTAGCGTTATAGATCAATCGTTGACACTCCGCCGGAACAAAATCTGTTCCTGCTTAGCGTTTGGATACAGGCGAAACTTGTAACCGTTCAGCCTGCGCTCGCCTTCTTGCGCTGATTTGTTGCTATTATACCATTGCAGGCTGCCCAAACCTACACTTTGGCCATTGGCAACAACGCTAAGACCCTGAAAGACATTACCGCAACGCTCAAGGCGCGAGAGAAAAACCTTAAGAGATTGTTACCCGCTTAACCCCCTCCTGGCCTCCGGCCCAGGAGGGGGAATGCGCGGGTATTATGTTCAGTGATCAATGGGTGCCCTCCTCAATCCCACGTAAGATACCACTTCCATGACCAATTCGGGGTTCCCCGTGTGGTAGAGAAACGATCATCCGTGGACTTCAGCAGGCTTCGTGCGGGTCAGGGATGGGGCGAATGACCGCCATTTCATCCACGTAGAGGTGTTCCCCATCCTGGTGGATTTTGAATGCCTGCACCAGAACAAAGCGATTCGGCAATAACTGACGGACTTCGGACCATCGCATGCATATCACCGTCCGTTTCGCTCGTAACCGTGACTCTAACATGGAACAGATCAACACACCATGCCCTTGCTAATACCGAAGACTGTGCGTCTCCGTTGCGTTTGAGGCGGAAATCGCGGACTTCCCCATTCGAGCGATCTCTGTGATTCCAATTCTCGACCGAACTTGTCGGCAATGGTATGGGAATCAGATCTTTTATCATTCGCCCGATTGTATTACACCCAACCTTCCAAGCTCAAAACAACTCCGAAAGCCGCATCACGAGCAGAGTTAGTCCGCTCTTAATAACTCGATTGACGCGTGTCGCGTGATTCGTTCACGCAGTGGCTGGCGAATTCTGGCAAGAAATCGCCGGAACCCCTGTTCGATTTGGGTTTCGGAAATATCCGCCACTGTTTCGAACCCTTCCGGCGATCTGGCACGAACCCGATGCGCGGCGAGCGGGCCGTGCGGCGTCAACACCGAAGCGACACACGACCCATCATATTGTGCGGTGACCACTGCGCGTGGAGATGGCGGTATAAGTGATTCAACGTCCACCGTCGACCTTCGAACTCGTAGTAGAGGTGCAGGGAAGCTTTCACCATCCCTATTACATCCCGACCCATCCGATGAACGATGTCCCCTACCAAGCGGGCAGTGGTAAACCATCGGTCAAAAAGCACGTAGCGGGCAGAGATTCCTGCCGCCAAGGCATCTTGCCGGGCTGGAACGATGAGGGCAGG
>JAJZXC010000215.1 GCA_021846365.1 Bacillota bacterium
CGGGACGGAGCTGGGGATGGCTGGCAGAAAGGCTGCCAAGGCCTTCGGCGAAAGTGGCTTATACCCGTTCTGAGCGTAGGCCGTAAGATAATCGGCTAAATAGGTACGGGGGATCGCGACCGTGTTGCGCCGCGGTCATCCCCAGCGTCCACACCATCGCGGCTAAGTGGCCGTTCCATTCGGCGCCACTGTCGTAGTAGTTCCTGCGCGCGACTACAGGTGTTCGCAGTAATTGCTCGGCTTCATTGCAGCTTGGCTTTCCTCTTCTCCAAAGATCACTTTCAGAGCCTGGCCGTGAACGTAGTGATCGTAATGAACTGTGGACCGCGTCGAACCCATAGTGTGCACGACAACCCTGCGGTGCCGCGTGCGGAACCACCAAAATATGTGGGTCCTAGTGCGATAGGGCGAAGATGGGCTGACCAAGATCATTCATCTCCGCCAAGAAATCCAGTCGCTATTTCGAGGGACTTCACGAAAAAATGACCGCGGCCCAGCGGGGGTGGATTAAAAGGCTGGAGAAGTGGTGTCGTGACGCCGTTTTTGCCACTTCTGTCGCGTTCCTGTCACGGATTCAGGGTTAGTTCGTTACTGCGTCCCTCCAGGAGAGCCACACCCTTCTGTTTTTGCACAACCACCCAAGCTAGTCGGACCGTCCTGTTCTGCCCCTTGTGAAGATGCTTGGCCGCTCGCTACACTGACCAAGATGTCGTCTTCGCTTTGCTTGGGCGTTAATTCCGTGAAATGTTTCGAGACGCGGAGATAATTGGTTATAATGGGATGCACGAAGCGGCAGGTGAATCGGCAAAGGACAATTCGACCGTCCAGGATGCGGCGCATCCTGCTGGCATCGAACGAAGCCGGCTAGGTCACTATAGGTGCGTCACGGTCACCAATCGTAGTCGGACTTCGGCGGTTTAGTCGGTAGCCGCGGCAGGTCGCGCAGAAGTGCCGCCGGTCCGATCATTCTAACTGGTTGGCGGCAACCAACAGAGCCGCGGCGCCGGAGGGGATGGCAAGGCACCGAGTGTTAACGGGGACCATCACGGATAGCAACGAAAGGAGAATCAGGTGGCGCGGCCGCAGATTTCGCGGTAAACCCGCCACCGAATTGCTAATGACTCGTGCTCGCCTAAGCTTGTTTTATCTCGTAGCCGCGGTGCTAGGAGCAATATCTTCAGGGACTAGCCTAGTTGTGGTCAACCTCAATCACGTCGTCGCGCCGGCATGGATCGGCTACGTATTTGACCTGCTTATCGCCATCACCCTCTTTATCGCCGGTCGGCAGGCAAAAGTGGTGAGCGGCCACCCGGCCAGGGTAGGAACGTTGACGGGGGGAATCTACGGTCTGTTTACGGGACTATGGATACTCTTCGCCAAGATCAACCGGACCCAGTTGATCCAAGAGCTCCGTGCTCGCCATTCCCCCTTGACCAACCTGAATGCTAAGCTGCACGCGGCCAATTCTCCCGCCATCCACCTCATCGGCCTTGCCGGGACGGTCATCCTGGGCTTGGTGGTCGGCCTCATCCTGGGCTTTGCCGGCGGTTTCACCGCCCGACGGCGCGATGAGCAACCGGGAGTTTAGCATTAACAGGAATCCATGGCAAATCGCAATTGAGGGCGCATGGGCGGCCCGGTTTGACGGGTTGCCCGTGCGAGATGTGGTCCGCTGCTCTTAGCGCCTTCCGCCGGGTCGAGAAAATCCCGACCGTGTCAGCCAGCAGACGGTCGATCGACCGCACTGTAGCTCGTCGGAACCCCAACCCAAGGAGGATTCGCCTTGATGAAAGGAATTCCCCTACGACTAGACCACGTTTCCCGCACCTATCGGCGCGGCGAGGAGGTCGTTCAGGCCCTCGAAGACGTTTCGCTAACTCTGTACCCAGGGCAGCTCACGCTGATTTTGGGCCCGTCGGGCGGCGGCAAGTCTTCGTTGCTGCACGTGCTGGGCGGCATGGACCGACCGAATGCCGGCCAGATTACGACCGGCAACACGGAAATCACCTCCCTCAGCGCCGATAAGCTGGCACAATGGCGTCGACGTACGGTGGGCTTTGTCTTTCAAAGCTTTTATCTGCTACCCGGGCAAACGGCGGTGGACAATACCGCCTTGCCACTCCTGCTCGATGGCGCCGGCAAACGGTCGCGTAGAGACCGGGCTTCCGCCGTGTTGCGCCAGTTTGGCCTGGAAGGCCGACTGCAACACACTCCCGCCCAGTTGTCGGGGGGACAAATCCAGCGGGTGGCCATCGCCCGCGCCCTCGCTCACGACCCTCCCATCATCTTGGCCGACGAGCCGACGGGAAACCTCGACACCGAGAGCGGTCGCGACGTGATGGAGCAGTTGTCGCGTCTGGCGCACGAAGACGGGCGCACTGTGGTCGTGGTTTCCCACAATGAGGAATATGTCTCGCTGGCTGACCGCGTGGTCAGAATTCGCGACGGACATATTGCCGCGGATTCGCTGGAGACGCCCCCTGATCTAGATGAAGAACGGTCGGATCCGCCCCGGGGTGCCCGCCGCGGTCCCCGCTTGACCACCCTGCTGATCGAGGCGGTGCGGTCGCTCAACCGCCGACGCGGGCGCTCGCTGCTGACCAGCCTGGGCGTCATTATCGGCGTGACCAGCATGGTATTGCTGATTTCCATCGGCGCCGGTCTTAAGGCCCACGTCATCCGGTCGATTCTGGGCAACAGCTCGCTGACCGCCATCACCGTCAGCCCCAACTCCCTGCCGACCCGAATTAGCTTCACCCCTCAGGTCACGTCGGGTCCTGCCCATCCCATCAATTCGGCTGCGTTGGCGCGATTCCGGCGCATTGCGCACGTCAAGGCCGCGTACGGCACCACCAGCTTTCTGGTCAGCTTTTCCACCGCCAAAGGCTCGACCACCGCCGTAGTGGGCATGCTGCCGCCGTCGCGTCTTCATGGCGTGCAGCGTCCCCAGTTAGCCGCCGGCTCCCCGATCAGCGCACGCCGGCCCGGACTGGAAATGCCGCAGTCGATGATCACGGCGCTCTTCTCGGTCTCCGGCAAATCGTCGGCCAAGGCGCTGGGACACTCGGTCAGCGTGCAGATCCACTCCGCGATGGGGGCGGGCGGCGCCATCACCGCGGCCGCCACGCGTACGGTCCACCTCCCCCTGACCGGGGTGCTGAAGAACGGTTTCGCCCAATACGGGGGCTATGTCAACTACGGCACCGGCCAGCGCTGGCTCAAGGCATCCACTACTTCCAACTCGCCGGTCACCTACACCAATGCCGTGGTCTACGCCGCCACCGCCCAGGACGTGCATGCTATTGCCAATGCCATCCGGGCCAAAGGCTATGGTGTGGTCACCACGGAATCCATCATTCATCAGGTGGGTCATGGATTTACTGCGGTGGAAACCGCGCTCGGCGTCGTCGGCGGCATCGCCTTGGCCGTAGCCGGGCTGATGATCGGCGTGGTGATGAGCATGGCAGTGCTCGAGCGTCGGCGCGACATCGGCATCTGGCGAGCGGTGGGGGCCCGCCGCCGCGACGTGTTTGCCCAATTCCTAATCGAAGCGGTCGCCATGGGTCTTTTCGGCGGTGCGGTGGGCGACCTACTCGGGTGGGGGCTAGGCAAGCTAGGAGCGCATTTCATGCATCAGCACGGGTTGTTTCTGGTCCAGCCCTGGCTGGTGCTGTTGGGCCTTGCCTTCGGCGGAGGCGTGGCGGGCATCGCCGGAGCCATCCCGGCCAATCACGCCGCCCAGTTGAGTCCGGTAGACGCCTTGCGCAACGAATAGAGCCGTTGCCGCATGCATTTGGCACCGGGACGATGGCCAGGCCTGGGCAAACCGGCCGTCGTCTCAGGCCAAGGTTGGCCGAATCAGAAAGCCAGGCAAGGCATCGCCCGGCCGGCGTGAATGCTTCTTTGGGGGGAACTTTTTGACTAGCTCGGCAATCTCCTAGACCCATTGTCCACTTCGGTTATGAAACGGGGGCACGCAAGCAACTATGATCAGCAAGACAACCGCAACCGATCTCACCGCCCGTCCCTATGTGAAATGGGCGGGCGGCAAGTCGCAACTCCTGCCGCAATTCCAGTTGTGCTATCCCCCCGAATTGGCCAGCGGGCAAATCACGCGATACGTGGAGCCCTTTGTGGGCAGCGGCGCCGTCCTCTTTGACGTCGCCAGCAGGTTTGCCCTGAGCGACTTGATCGTCATTGACCGCAATCCACGGCTCATGCTGACGTATGAAGTGATTCAGAGCGACGTTGAAGCGTTGATTGCTCGCCTGGAGGCCCTGCAGGCCCAGTACTGGGCGGCTGATCAAGAAGTGCGGCATGCCTTATATTACGAAATGCGTGAGGCGTACAACCGCCGGCAGGCGTCAGACGTTGAACAGGCGGCACAGTTCATTTTTCTCAACCGCACGTGCTTCAACGGACTCTACCGGGTAAATCGCCGGGGAAATTTTAATGTGCCCATGGGTCGCTACCGCCGTCCGCGCATCGCCGACGCGGATAATTTGCGACGCGTACATGAGGTTTTGCAACAGGTTACCCTGCGGGTCGGCGACTACCGTTTGGCAACGGATTTTATCGATGCCCGCACCTTCGTCTATTGCGATCCGCCGTATCGTCCGCTCACTCGCACCGCCTCCTTTACCGCCTACAGCGACGAGTTATTTACCGACCAAAATCAAACCGAACTGGCAGCCTTCGCGAGGGCATCAAGCCGAGCAGGAGCCCGCGTCATGCTCAGCAACTCGGACCCGCGCAATATCGACCCGGCCGACGACTTTTTTGACCGCCTGTACCACGATTTCACCATCAGCCGCCTTCCCGCCCGGCGCTCGATCAACTCACGCAGCGACCGCCGGGGACCGGTTCACGAGCTCGTCATTACCAGCTACCCGCTTGCGTCCGCAGAGAGTGCGGGAGAAAAGCAATGCGCGAGCGAGGCATCTAGATCATAAGGGTTGCCGCTAGCGAGTCCATGCCGCACTTGGTCATATTTGAACCTCCCCGCCCTAAAGGGCGGAGATTCTGGGGGAACCACCGTGGCTGCGTCGCGGGTCGTGAGACCCTGGGAGTGACCCTCATGACTCGCCACCGTTTATCCCACCAGCAATTTCCCGGGGTTCAGCCGGACTACGCCTTAACGCTCCCCGGAGGGGACGGCGATACGTGATCCGTTGGGGTACTAACAGCTCCCCGGGGCGAATC
>JAJZXC010000216.1 GCA_021846365.1 Bacillota bacterium
AGATCTTGTCGGTGTGTAGAGCGGTCAGGCACGACCCGTTCCCATTTCGAACACGGTGGTCCCCCTGTCCTGCGCTGGTGGTACTGAGGGCGAAGGCCCTTGGGAGGCCCAGGCCATGCCGACAGCTGATTTTGTCCCGGCGATGCCTTTCGGGGTGCCGTCGGGGCTTTTTTCGCGTCCGGCGCGGGCGTCCGCTCCAGCAGGAGATTCACCCTGCCGCGAGGCTTCTGGGCCGAGGAGGCCTCCGTTGGGGCGAACTCAGTGCGGATACTTTGGAGTTCGCCCCAAACGGAGCAGTCGATCGCCCTTAACCAGCGGGAGCATTGATGGTGGGATGGGCGGTGGCCAAGCTGCCGACGGCCACCGTCAACGCCCGAAACTGGCCTGCATGGCCGATTGACGGGGCGAACCACACTCGCACGGGAGCTCCCCGGGCCAGAGTTGACCACCGGCCGTCGCCCACAAAGAACGCCGTCTCGGACGTAGCGACGACGGTTAAGGGCGCTTTCTGACCAGGGACGGACACGACTAGGTCTGAGCCCTGCATGGCGCTCAATTGACCGCTGACCGGAGGAAAACTGACCGCAACCTCGTCGGCGTTGACCATTTGTCCGTCTTTGGTGCTAAGGCCGTGTACAAGAATGCGGTATCCTGGTTTGAGATAGGTCATCCCGGCGGAACCACTCAGGGTGGGATGGCCAGGAGTGTGATATCTGGTTTGGCTGGTCAGTTGTACGGTTCGGGTGAGATGGGTCAAACCGCCGCGGGTGTCTTCGACCCGTACGGTTAACCGCTGTCCGTTCATGGCTACCACCTCGCCGCGCAGGATAATGTGCAGAGCGGGTGCAATAACGGGTATCCCGTTGGCAAAGTGGCCACCCTGGCGAGCATAGTGATAAGCCACCAGCAAACCGGCAATGACCAATAGCCCGGCGGCCGTACGCGAGGTGGTGCCGGAGGCTGGACGACGGCTGCCTTTCGGCGGCTTGGTCGGCATTAACGCGTTTCGGTCCAAATGGATCCCCTCCCCCTATCACGTATGCCGGTCCATAGAGATTCAGACGAGCAATTGTCAGGATCTCGGTAGCAGCGACGCACTATACTTGCCTTAGGCAAAATCGGCCGCGAAACCGCGGGAGGTATGGTCCCGATGCAAAAGTCGTACAACCGCTACGGTGTATTTCTAGTCATGGTCGCCCTGATGGTGGAGGTCGCCCAAGCCATCCATCATGGCTTGTCGGGAGATGTCTACTGGCAGTGGGCCGCCGGCAGATTGATGCTTCGGCACGGACAAGTGCTTCAGCGGGACCCGTTTTCCTATACCCTCTGGCATCACCCGTGGATTGCCGACGAATGGGGATTCGAGGTGATGATGGCATCGGCCATTCGCTGGCTGGGCCTGCCGCTGTTATGGTTCTTTTCGGCGGGATGGGCGGACTTGGCCCTGGTGGTGACCTTTGTTCGTTTGATTCGCTATGACGCCGACTGGATGAAGGCGGGCATCATCCTGGTGCTGGCCGCCATCGCCCTGGAACCGTTTATCCGCGACCGTCCGCAAACCTTGAGCTACTTCCTGTTCGCTCTCAGCCTTTGGATTTTGGCCGCCGCCGAACAACACCCGGCCCGACTTTGGATCTTTCCACCGCTGTTTTGGCTGTGGACCTTGTGCCACGGCAGTTTCTTGCTCGGCTACGCCCTGCTGATCTCCGAGTTGATTTGGCGAGCGCTCGCCCGGGTCAGGGGTTTGGGCGGCCCAAGGGCGGATCTTCGCCTTCGGCTCGGCGTGTTGGGGATGTCGGCAGCGCTCTCCTGGTTCAACCCATTTGGGTGGAGGCTTTGGAGCTATGCGTGGCACGTGAGCACGGCGTCGGTCATTCGCAACACGATCAGCGAATGGCAGTCGCCCAACTTCCACCTGCCAATCCTGGAGGCTGCCACCTGGGTGCCGGTGATCGGGTTGGGGTGGTTAATCTTTCGTGGCCGCCGCCCCCTTTCGCCCTTGCAATGGTTTTGGACCGGGGTCCTCTTTTTGGCCACCTTGGAATCGGTAAGATTCTTGCCCTACTTCGGTCTCCAGTGGGGGATTCCAATTATGGAGGGAACCCGGGGAATGGGATTTCGCCGCCTGCGAGCCGGCGTGGTGGCATTGGCCGCGCTGGCGGTGTCGGTCATCCTGGTGGCCAGCGGGCCGATAGTGCCGGCGGGCCAGGCGGCGGTCTCGGAACCGACGGGCGCCGTCCGCTACTATCGGTCTCATCACTTGCAGGGTCGTCTATTCAACTTATATGTCTGGGGCGGCTACTTGATTTGGCGCGGTTTTCGCGTATTTATTGACGGGCGAACCGACCTGTATCTGCAAGATCATATTTTGAGTGAATACCTGGCCGTGCAGAATGTCACCGAAAACCCCAATACGTGGCTCAGGGTGTGGCGGGTGCGCTATGTGCTGTGGGCACCGGGAACGCCGCTGGCCACCTTCTTGCTGGCCGACGCGGCCTCCTGGCGTTTGGTCTATCAGTCGCGCAACGCCCTGCTGTTCCGCCATATTGGGTCGTGGGGCATGCCGGTCAAGTTGACCCCGGGGGGATAGCCTGCGCAGGCCTATCTTGTCCCCGGTGACGACAGGGTGGCCTCCCAATGGTGGGGGATGTTGCCGAGGCTGATTATGAGTGTACCGCTGGCTAGTTGACGAGGACACGCCAAAAACTCCTCGCCGCTCTTCGGAGGGAGAAAATGGTCAGATGCACAATGTCTAGATTTGTCTGCCGGTTTAGGCAATAGTTGACACCTCGCGGATTTAAGAGGAGGCAAGGTGTTGTCGGACAATCCATTTAAGGACGAGCCCCGGCAGTCTCCGCGCGAGCGGCCCGGGTGGGGGGACACTCCCCTGGTTGACCTGCTCAAACAATGGGCGCCTCGGATGGGTGAGCGCTGGCATACCCCCGGCCATAAGGGCGTGGCGCCTAGTGGAGACCTAGATTTGTCGTGGGCCTGGGATGTGACCGAAGTTGGTCCTTGGCTGCGTGATGGGGGCCCCGATGATCCGGTGCGGGCGTCGGAGCGGCGTCTGGCCGAGGCGCTGGGCATCCAGCGGAGTTGGTTTTCGGTGCAAGGGGCGAGCCTGCCGGTGACGGCGGCGCTGTTGGCCGCCGGCAGACCCGGGGCTACCGTCGCCTTGGAGCGACACGCCCACCGTTCGGCAATGACCGCTCTGATTATTGGCGGATTCCGTCCATACTGGCTTCCTTCACCGCTCTCGGCAGCCGGATTGCCGCTGCCGGCCGACGAGAGCGCGTGGCAGCGCGCGCTGGATCAGGCGGACGTCTTGTTGTTGACACGCCCAACCTATGACGGGGTGGGCTTGCCGGATGGGGCGGTTCGCCGGATTGCCGAGCAAGCCTACGTCCGCGGCCAACCGGTGGTGGTCGATGAGGCACACGGGGCACATTGGCCCGGGCGTCTAGGTTATCCCGGGTCGGCCCTGTATCTGGGCGCCGACCTGGTGGCGCATGGCGTGCACAAGACGGAACCGGCGCTGACCCAGACGGGCGTGCTGCATTTGACGGGAAGTAAAGTCGTGGCGGAAGCGGTGGATCTCTGGTGGAACCTGTTGGCTACGTCGAGTCCCTCCTATTTGCTGTTGGCCTCGTTGGATCAGTGGCAGGCTGAGCGTGTTCAAAAGAAGGCCACCGTCCGCTGGCAGGCTTTGGCGGAAGAGGTCCGGGGGCTTTGGCAGGAATTAGGCCAACAGGGCTACCTGGTCTGGCAATTTATGGCGGAAAGCGAGCTCGGCTTGGCAGCGGACCCCGCGAAACTGACTCTGCTGGGTCCGGGGCCCGAATGGGCTCGACGCTTGGCCGGGTGGGGGATGGTGGAAAAGACCGAACCTGGTGCGCTGACGTGGATTCTCGCCCCTCATCAGTCGTTAGACATTTTGCGGCGGGCACTCGCCGAACTCGGGCGGGGGCAAGCCCGCCGCCCGCCGGATGAACGGTCGGGGGTCATTCGGCTGCCTCCCATGGTGCTTTTGCCGCGCGAGGCGGTTTGCCGTCCCATCGAGTGGGTTGCTCTGGGCCGGGCGGCGGGCCGGGTCGCCGGGCGAGCCTTGGTGGCCTACCCTCCCGGCAGCCCGTGGGTGGTTCCCGGGGAGCAGATCACCGAAGACCTGGTGGCCCGAATCCGCGCTAATCCCAATCGAAATTGGGAAGGAACTCGGCAGATCGACGGCGAACTATACTTGGGCGTCGTCTCCGGATCCGCGAAATCGGTCATCGAGCCCGCGGCGAGGGCCAGGGGGTGGTAGCCGGCCGGGTCGATGAGGGGGACCTCAGCAATTGAGGGTTTCGCCTGCTACAATAGCGGTATAGGCTTGTGGAAAGGGGGTCGGCGGCGGCTATCATGCCCTGGCGGGTTGGTGTGCGGATCGCCTGAACTCGATGGGTTGGTTGTTCTCTTTTGAAGGACTGGACGGCGTTGGCAAGAGCACCCAGGTCGACTTGACCCGGAAGTGGTTGGAGGGACAGGGCCTTCGGGTACGGGTGGTACGGGAGCCCGGCGGCACAGATTTAGGCGAAAAAATCCGTGACCTGCTCCTATATCAGGGGCAGCACAGGGACGGCAGGGCGGAGTTTTTGCTGTTTGCCGCCGCGCGCGCCGAATTGGTCCGGTCGGTGATCGTGCCGTGTCTGTCCGCAGGCGGTGTGGTGCTGGCCGACCGTTACGTAGATTCCAGCGAGGCCTACCAAGGGGCCGGGCTCGGTGTTGACCTCGGGCTGATTCATGCGGTAAATCGCTCGCTATGCCAGTCGGCTTGGCCGCGGGGCACCCTATGGTTTGACGGTGTTCAGCGAACTGAAGGCTTGGCTGGAGACTTGATCGAAACCCGGGCACGAAGCTTTTTCGACCGGGTCCGGCTAGGGTATCAAACATTGGCCGAACGGGAACCCGAGCGAGTGGTGCGGATCGATGCCGACCAAGACCGGGAACAGGTATCGGCCGAAGTCATTGGTTGGCTTCGGCTTTGGATGAGCCGCTGAACATAATGCCCGCGCATTCCCCTTCTTAGCGATAGCCAAGAGGGGGTCAAGCGGGCGGCGGCCTCTTGGCCGCTTTGCGGGGTTTTTCTTTCGTCCCTTGGGCCTCGACATAGCGTTTCACCGTCTCTAGCGCGGCGTTGCCAACGCTTCCCACG
>JAJZXC010000217.1 GCA_021846365.1 Bacillota bacterium
CTTGCTGCGCTTTTCCCGTCCCCATACCGCCGTCTTCTATACCCGTCCGCTGGCGACCGAGGACGTCTTGGCGCAAATGCGACGCCGGCTCATCGTACAACGCGGTAGCGAAGCCGCAGACGACAAGAAAGGCCGGCTGGCCGATCCCCTGCTAAGCCAGGCGGTGGCGGACACGGATCGCTTGCGGCGCCAGTTGGCACGAGGGGACGCCAGGATGGTCGAGGTGGGACTGGCGATGTCCCTGTGGGCCAATTCGATGGAGGAACTGGACGACTCCTCACGCTTGTTGACCAGCCTAACCGACAGTCTTCTCCTGGTCTTGCGTCTGATGCGCTTCGAACAGGAAGCAGGCCTGTTGTGGATGCTGCCCAGCGGACGCTGGCCGGATACCTTGCGCGAGATGGATACAGCCGCGTGGTCGTGTGCCTTTCCGTTTGCCGGCGACGAGGTTACTCACCGGGGGGGACAGATCTGGGGAGATCATGCCGCCGCGCCGTCATGGATAATTATTGATCGTTTTCAAATGCCGTCACCGCATTCGGTGATCTTGGGCTGGTCGGGTTCGGGCAAGAGTTATTTCGCTAAACTCGAGGCCATCCGCAGCCGCTATCGCAATCTGGCGGTGGCCGTGGTTGACCCCGAAGGCGAATACGGGGTGCTGAGTCAGGCCGGGGCGGCCGTGGTCCGCCTGGGAACCCAGGAGGCCGGACTGGGCTTTGAACCCTTCGAGCTGGACAGAACCGGCGAGGGGTACGATGCTCAGCTGGAGTTCATCCTTCGGCTCTTGCCCAGATTGGTCGAGGGGTGGCAGGAGCATCATGCCATCCGAGTTGCGCAATGTGCCTATGACGAGGATAGCGCCGAAAAGGCTTCGCCGTCGGCGGCGCAGACGTGGATCGCACGCTTGGAGGCGAGCGACGTTGAAACCTACCACTTGGTGAAGACGGCATGGATGCGATGGCGGCAATTGGGAGGTGCTCCCCGACCAGGCGCTATCCTGCCCGAGTTCGTCGTCTACGACTTGAGTCAGGTGAGCGACCGGATGAAAGCGGCGGTCTACCTGGTGTTGGCGGAAATGTTGGCCCGGACGACGGCTCGAGCCGCTCGTCGGCTGGTGATTATCGATGAGGCCTGGTATCTGGTCAACGACCCCGACACCGCACCGTATTTGGAGAGCCTGTTTCGACGGGCCCGGAAATGGGGCACCGCACTATCCTTGATCAGTCAGGACTTCGGTGATTTTACCCAGAATCGGGCGGCGGAGGTGTGCCTGCGCAACGCGCCTCTGTTACTGCTGCTTCGCCAGCACCGTGACAGCTTGCGCCAGTTGCAATCGGCACTCCGCTTGACCCCGGGCGAAATCGAGCGCGTGCTCGGGGCCGGAGTCGGCCAAGGCCTCTTGCTGGCCGGGGAAGACCACGTGCCAGTGAATATCTGGGCCACACCCGCCGAGGCCGCCTTGCTTGGTACCGCCGTATCATCAGGGGGGAATGGACATGCCTCCTAGCCCGGGACGCCGACGGTGGCCGACCGCGGCGGCGGTCATGGTGACCGCCTTGGTGGCGGGGATGAACGCTCTGCCGCAATGGGTTCGCCCCGTCCCTAAGGTGCCGATAGTGATTCGTACGGTGGTGAAAGGGCAACGCCTGCAGGCGGACGATGTCCACTGGGTGTCCGCCAGCCGAATTGATAGCGGGCATGCCGGCCGATGGGCGGCCGCCAACCTTCTGGCCGGGGAGGTGTTGACGGCTAACCTGGAGACGGCCTACCCGGTTCATTCGCGGGCGGTGTTGGTCGAAATCACTCCGACGTCGCCGGCGGAGGCGACGGTGGACAATTGGGTGAGCCAAGTTGAGGTTTGGATCGTGAATCGGGGGCATCTGATTTGGAGTTCGGGGCCGAGAGCGCTGGCTCGACCTGCCGGGTCAATCTCGTCTAATTCGGCGTCGTCGGGGCTGGCGGTATGGCTCAGTCCACGCGCCGCCTTGGGTTATGCGCTGAATAAGGATCGCGGCAGGGTGATGGTCTTGGGGGTGGGTCAATGAGGGTAGTGGTGGCCAGCGGGCACGGCGGGGTAGACGCCTATGTGCGCAAGCGCACAAGTCAGCAAGGGGTCGAGGTGGTGGCGGACTGGAAAGGACTCGTCGGCCGATTGGATGTTGCCCAGGCCATTCTGGTGGGACGCGACCTGCCGGGGCTGCCCGATCCACAAGCCTTCCTGGCGGCGGTGGGCGACCGGGAATGCGTGCTGTGGATAGCGGACGAGGACACCGCCGCCTGGGCCACGATGCCGGTAACGGTACAGGTGTGGATAGGCGATCTCGACCAAACCCAATTGGACGCATGGATTGACCGCGATCGTCGGACGGCGCCGCCAATCGGGCCCACATGGGCACTTGCCTCCCTCAACGGCGCGGTACTCCGTGAACCCGCCCTCGGCTGGCTGATCGCACAGGCACAGAAGATTCATGGGCAAGGGGTCTTGCTGGATCTCGACTGGAACGATCCGCAGACCACGTGGTACAGCCGCTGGGGACGACCGGCAGCGCGAGTGGCGGGACGATACGAACGGCTCTTGCCGGTCAAGATGCCGTACGGTGTCTTTGTTCCCGCCCCGCCCCCTTGGGCGCCGCTGTTGGGCCGCCCCCTGGCGGAGGAGATGGAAGCGATTAGAGAGCGGTATCTTGCTCTTCATGGTGGTGGGGGTAATGGTAGATGGGGATGGATGGGTTTTGATCTGGGATGTGACTTTCGCAATGTCCTCTGGCCCACCATCATAGCCTACCTGGACCAGGTCTTCCTGGTCTGTCCAACCGAGCCCAGCGAGAAGCCTGTGCGGGAAGTGTTGACTTTGCTGGGCGATTTGACCGGGCACAGACCTATTGTCTTGCTGCGGCCGACCGGCAACGGCTATGACTGGCTTGACCGGGTGGCTGAGGCCGCCGGCGCGGCGGTTCAGGTGGGCATTTACGGAGCACCGGCGAACGGGACCAGCCACCAAGGATTCGACTCTTCAAAGGAGGCAAGGCGATGGCCTATTTTCGCCAAACTCGGCATACCGAAACGCCGACCGGTTGGCCCACGCGGGCCCGAGAAGAGATAACCGATCTGGGGGAAGCCGTCGACCGCTGGGAGGCCAAACTCGGCGAGCAAAGTCCCCAGTTGCTGGCACACCTGGTGTGGGACGCGGATCGTCTTCAGCAGTTGGAACGCGCGGCGCAACGAGTGATCGAAGACGAGGGATGGGTAAATTCGAATCTGGTGGGCGTCTACCGCCGTTCCCTGCTGAATCGGGTCACGGGATTGGGTCCACTGGACGACCTCTTGCTGGACGAATCCGTGAACGACATTATGGTCAATGGCGCCGATGCCATTTTTTGTGACCGCAATGGGGTGATTGAGCGAGTCGAGCAGACTTTGGGCGTCCGTGAAGAGGTGGTGCTGCTGGCCCAGCGCCTGGCGGCGCGGGCAGGTCGCACTCTAACCACCCAGACGCCGCTGTGCGATGCTCAATTGTCCGACGGATCTCGCATTCACTGCGCCATTCCGCCAGTCGCCGAGGAACCGGCGATTACGATTCGCCGTCGCCGGTACACTCCGCTATCGGTGCAAGCCTGCTTGGAGGCGGGCACGTTCAGCGAAGCCGTCTGGCGCGACCTGGTCGCCATGGTGGGGGACCGGCTGAATATCATGGTGGCCGGAGGCGCAGGTACCGGCAAGACCTCGCTGTTGCGTTTATTGGCGTCGGAGATCCCGTCGAGTGAACGGCTGGTGGTGATCGAAGACGTCCGTGAGCTCAAGTTGGATCATGCCAACCTAGTCAGTTTGGAAACGACAAGCGGTTACGCCGCCGACGAACTGGTCAATCACGCACTGCGCATGCGTCCGGATCGTATTTTGGTGGGAGAAGTGCGTGGCAAGGAAGTCTTGGCCCTGATTGAGGCGATGGCCACCGGGCATCCGGGGTCCCTGTCTACGCTGCACAGCCGGGGCGGCGGTCTGGACACTGTGCATCGATTGGCTCGCATTGCCGTGCGCAATGGGGCCGGCCTGAGCTTTGGCGAGATGATGGAACAGATCCGGGATACGGTGGAGGTTATCGTCTATATGGTGCGCTCTGCCGACGGCCACCGGCGGATTGCCGCCGTCGACCGGCTCCAACCGTCGTCGGTCAACACCCTGTGGAAAGGTGAAGGCGCCTCCGGGAGTTTTTCGGCGGGAGAGGTCAAATCATGTTGAATTCGGTGGAGATCGGTGCCGCCGCCGGATTGGCCGCCTGGCAAATTTTAACCCAAGGCCGGTTAAACGTTGGGTTTGGCTTGGGGTGTATCTTGGGAGCAGTGAGCGGCAATCCGTGGCTCTTTGGCTGGTGGGCGGGGGTAGGAGTGGAGTTTTCGCGGTTGCAAGAGGCGTTGAGCCGAGAAAAGGAACGGGATCTGCTGGACTTTCGAAGTGAGCTCTTTCTGCGTCGGCTGCGCTACCATCTCTCAGGACAGGGGGCGTTGGCCTCAGCACTGGCGGCAACCCCACTGCCCGAGGGAATTGAGCGCTCTGATCCAGAGCGCACGCTGGAGGCCCTCGCCGACCACTGGCAGTCACCCGTTTTGCACCAACTGGCCGCTCTGGCCGTAATTGCCCATCGTCATGGCGGATCGTTGACGACGGTGGTAGGAAATTTGGCCCAAGCCCTTGACCGTGACCGGGTTCGGCGCCATGGGCACCGTTCGGAAGAGACGCTGCAGCGCACGAGCATCTTCCTCTTGGCCTTGGCGCCGATAGCCATGTATGCGGGAGTCGCCGTCTTTCACGCCAGTATCGCGCGGGTGGTGGCAACTACCTTCAGCGGACACCTGGTCATCCTGTGGATCACCGTCAGCACCGCACTGGCGGCCGAGATCGTACGCTGGCAGATCATTGCCCGGTGACTGAGTCGACGCTTGGTCATATACTCCGCGACTAAAGCCGGGGGCTTGAAGGAACGCCATTGGCGACGGCCTCTCGCTTTGGTCGGAAAGCTCGCAAGGCCACAAGTAACCGGTCTTGGGGTATGCGTGGTCACTGGTAACCAGCCTTGGTCTGCCGGCACCCTCAGGGCAAAGAGACTCCGTTACCCTGGTGCAGAGCTTCAGGTGTTTGTCCCGGGCGAAGCGCTCTGATCTTCCGTTAAACGCGAGCCGA
>JAJZXC010000218.1 GCA_021846365.1 Bacillota bacterium
ATACCCGTACGACCGCATTGTCGCCGTGCTCGGCCGCTCGATCCCCAGCATCGTCCACTACGTGGACCGTTTCGGCAAGGCGGGCTGGCTGGATTGGTCGCAAGCGTATCGCCCCCGGACGGCAGGCCAAATTGACCCCCGAGCAAAAACAACAATTGGTCGATATAGAGATGTTGAGCTCTGCGACAACTTAAGGATCTCCGACAGGAACTCATGGTTCTTTTCAAACCTGACTTCACAACATGCGAGATTCATGCCCCGCCAACAATGCTTCTTGGTAACGTTGCATCCTTTGTGCCAAGGACGCTTATTGGTTGAGAAATGTTTACCCTCAGCATAGCGTGCGGATAATTGATTGTCCCTGCCGCATGTGATGTCTGCGGCGGAGATTTTGTGAACGCCAGCTGAGGATTGGCCGCCGCATACAAATCGAACCGGAACATCAGGGTTTTATCATAGGTCAGCTTTCGTTCTCCGGCAAGGCCGCAATCTCGTCCACACCAAGGTCGGCGAATTTCATCACCCGCTCCACACTTTCTCCGTCAGTGAGCATTGCGCGCGCAATCTGCCGCCGGGTCTCTCGAGTCCCCTTGTCCAATTCTTCCTTCAACCCTTTTTCCAACCCTCTCCTTTCGGCACTGCGGACCTGGGACAACTCGTCCAACAGGGCTTTGCGGCGTGAGAGATACTCCGCATAGTGCTCCGGGTCGCGACTAATCTCTTCGCACACCCGTAACGCATGGTCCATCGCAGAATCCACCATGGCAATTCCCTCCAGTGCCTTTCGAATCTGCATGTTCTTGGCCGCGTCCAACAATAACAGCCACCGTCCCAACCGATCCTTGGCTGCAGCTCCCAGGTCATGCCGATAGCTGCGGCGGAATCTAGGCAGCTCGATCAAGTAAATTCCCAAGGCGTTGGTGAGCTCAAACCGTTCCTCGTCTTCATTCACATGGTACGACGTATGGTATCGGGCTGTCGAGGGCAGCATCACGAAGTTCACTATATTGATCGTAATCGTACGTTTCGGTTGTCCGCAGTCCATCCCCGCCATGGCTTGCGCTTCATAGAGGCCGCTCCAGTACAACAGAGTTCGCTTGGGCATCTTCCTCTGCCGGCCCACCTGAATTTCCAGGTTGATGCGTTCCCCGCCTTCGGTATGGACATAGATGTCGAGGCGTTTACCCTTGCCCGACCGCGAGGACGGGGAAATCTCGCTGCTGCGGATGTCGATGGCGACCATGCCCTGCCCAGTTTCGGGTCGGAGCAGCGCATTTAACAACGCCATCAAAATATCCACCCGCTCGGGCTTGCCGAACAGTTGGTTAAAAGCATAATCCGTCTTCAAATCCATCAAGGCATTCATCCAGGTCGCCCTTCTCGCGCTGGTATACGCTACACGCCGGAAGATGTTTGCCGGACCCAAGCTGCTCATGGTGGGATTAGCCTAAGCGGTAATCGCGTCGATTGATAGGGATCGATCTGCCGCCGTTTAGGTCACACATCCTCATCCTCCCGATATTCGGCCGGGGCACGCCGCCAGCGCGGCGTACCGCTGGCCTGGGGTCAAGTGTATCATTGTCGTCCAACTTGTGGAACAACAATCGTTCGTGGAGATTCGACGGCACACCCGCAGAGCCATAGGGGAGGCAAGGGCACGTCGTCGCCTCAACGGCGGTGCAAGCCGAGCTTCTAGCCCGAGTGAGTCCGAGGCACCGGAGGTGGTGAAATTTTTTCTATGGACTTTCGGTTCCCGGCAAGTGGCGCTTTCGTCGCTTCGACCAGGAGAAACCGCTCTGCCATTTAGCCTCAACCAGCAAGTAAACGGCTTGTCTGGCTGGTCACACGGTCAGTTACCGGCGCCAGCAGACTTGCCTGATGCGGCGACCGTTGCGCGTCGGGGCCGAAAAACTCATACTATCGAGAGAACCGGCATCGAGAGTCGGTGCCAGCGCTGGACCCCAGGCCTGCTGCCGGTTAACCTATCTTCTCGCCAAGTGAGGAGGCCGCCAATGTCCGAATCCACGTCCGACACCCGATTCATTCATCACCGGGAAACGTCCGATCCCGCCCACGGCGCCATCGTATCCCCCATCTACCGAGCCACCACCTACCATCAGCCTGATCCCTGGAAAGCGCCGCTCTATGACTATGCGCGCTCGGGCAATCCGACCCGCCACCACTTTGAGCAGGCCATGGCCGAACTCGAAGGTGGGGTTCGGGGCCTCGCCTTCGCCTCGGGCATGGCGGCGCTAACAGCGTTCTTTCTCTTGTTTGAGACAGGCGACCATCTGCTGGTCACTCGGGATTGTCAGGGTGGCACCCAACGCGTGCTGCGGGGGGTCTTTCAACGCTTCGGCCTTTCCGTAACCTACGTTGACACCGACGACGCCTATGCCCTGGAATCCGCCCGCACGCCTAAAACCGTAGCTGTCTTGGTGGAGAATTTTTCAAATCCCTTCCTGCGGGTAACCGACATTGCCGAAGTCAGCCAGTGGGCCCACCGCCACGGCCTATTGGTCGCCGTCGACAACACATTTATCACCCCCTACTTGCAAAACCCATTAGGCCTGGGGGCAGACGTGGTCATTCACTCGGCGACAAAGATGATTGGCGGGCACTCCGATTTGACGGCCGGAGTTATTGTCACCAAAGATCCCCTATGGGGAGAGCGTCTTTACTTCATCCAGAATGCCTGCGGCGGCATCCTCAGCCCCGACGACGCCTATTCCGCTGCGCGCGGGCTCAGCACACTTCCCGTGCGCATGCGGCAATCCGCCAGCGGAGCCCAGGCGCTAGCCGAATGGCTGAGTCAACACCTGGGCGCGGACAACGTTTACTATCCCGGGCTTGCCTCCCACCCCGGCCACCAACGCTGCCACCGGCAAATGCGCGGCTACGGTCAAATGTTAACTTTTCGCCTCGCCAGCCGGGCTGTAGTGCAAGCATTCGTTGGCCGACTCAAAATTGCCGCCGTGGGCGCTGGATTCGGTGGCCTGGAGACCATCGTCTCGCTGCCGGAACTGCACTGCCACGCTGCCCTTACGGTAGAAGAAAGGGCTGCTCGGAACATCGGCGGTGACATCGTTCGGGTCTCGGTTGGGCTGGAAGCCTCCGATGACCTGATCCAGGACTTTGAACAAGCCTTGGCGACAGACTAAGCCCCGCCCACACGACGACTGGGGGGGGGGGGGGCAAAGCAAGCCCGTCAAGACGGTGCTCTGGAGCCCAGATAGGCCTGTTTGGCCAACCGTCGGATAACCTTGCCTACCGGGCCGACCGGAAGTTCGGCAACAACTTCGATGGCGACCGGTCGTTTGTAGTCCGCCAGCCGCTCGCGGCAGAGTCGGTGCAATTGTGCAACGTTTACCACATGCTCCGGACGCGGCACCACCAGGGCAACCGGCCGCTCACCACGTCTTTGGTCGGCTATGCCCACCACCGCCGCCAAAGCCACGGCACTATCACTCAGCAGGACGTCTTCGACCTCCTTGGGATACACGTTCTCCCCGGCCACGATAATCATGTCCTGTTTGCGACCAACCAAATACAATAGGCCATCCTCGGTCAGATAGCCAAGGTCGCCCACGGTGAGAAATCCTCCGTCTTTGGTGAAGGCGGCGCGCGTAGCGTCCTCGTGCCGGAAATAGCCGTCCATCAACGACGGACCACGCACGTAGATTTCTCCAATCTGCCCAGGCGGCAGGCTGGCATGATTGGCGTCGAGAATGCGTATTTCCTGTCCCATGGCTGCATAACCGACCGAACCCAGAGTCCCTCCCAGGCGATGGCGCATCGCCGAGGCGACCCCATATTCGGTGGCCCCGTAAATGTCAAAAAGACGGGCCGTCGGGAATCCGCGCAACAGTCGGTCACGAAGCGTGGTGTCGAGGGGAGCCGACGAGGTCATCAATACCTTGAGGGTAGCAGGGTCGAGTTGGCCCTTGTCCACTCCGTCAGCCAAGAAGGTCAGCAAACTCGGAACAAACATGCCATAGGTGACCCCAAATGCGTTCATTTCGTCGACCACATGCACGGGATGAAAAGCCCGCCGGGAGTAAATCACGCAGGTCGCCCCGATCACCATGGACAAGGTCACGAACCACATGGAATTAACGTGAAACATAGGCAAGATGGCAAAACCGACATCGTCGGGGCTGATCCCAAACTCGGAAGCCATAGATAAAGCAATGATCACATTGGAATAATGTGACCGCACCGCCCCCTTGGGCTGGCCCGTGGTACCTGACGTGTAGACCACCACCCAAGGGTCACGCTCGCTGACTTCGGGCAAGGGAGTCGCTGCGTCGGCGCTGGCCATCACGTCGTCCCAGTGGGTAAAGTCTCCACCGCCATCACCGAAAATATATATGGGAACTTGGTCGCGCATAGGCGAAAGAGCCAGCATGGATGTGAATTCGCCACCAGCGAGAATCGCCCCCACCGCTGCATCCTCTAAGACAAACGCAATCTCAGGAGCACTCCACCGCAGGTTCAGAGGCACTCCCAGCAGGCCAGCCTTGGCCACTCCAAAGTAGGCGTGGACCATGTCAAGGCCGTTCGGCAGCATCAGGGCTACCCGATCGCCGGAGCGAAGGCCCAGATTCCGCAATGCCCGTGCAAAGCGATCCGTATACTCGTCGAGGTCACGATACGTCTCGCTCTTTCCGCCAAAAATCAGCGCCGTTTTGTCGCCGTACTTGTGCCGCGACTGCTTTAATGCCCATCCCACGGTAAACAATCGATGCTCCCCCTTACGCCTTCAGTAATGCCTTGGACTGCCCCGTATCGTGTCCCCGGTACTATACTGCTCGCTGGTCAATTTTTCTTAACATAGATATGTGTGGCGTGATCAACATGGAGATCTGCGCTGGTTTTCTGGTGTTTGAGCAGTTTGAGCCGTCCCCAGCATCTCTATGTTAACAGTTTTTCATCCGTGAGCAGTATATCTATGCACCCGCCCGGACAATAGCCATGCCCAGCGTCGATGGCGGGCGTCAGGAGAATCCGGACCATCTCTTTCTCCCGATCATACCCGATTTCTGTGCCTGCGTCGCGGTTGCGGTCTGGGACCGATATAGTCTTCCAGTCTTTTCCGCATAACCTATTTATCAGGATGCGCCGTAAAACTCCGCCGTTCA
>JAJZXC010000219.1 GCA_021846365.1 Bacillota bacterium
CTCCCTGACTTTCCCACCGGCCTCCTTAATTTTCTAACCGGATTATAACACCAAACTCGCGTCCCCGATTCCTATCGTGCCTGACGACAGCGCCAATTCCGCCGAGCCTCCCGTTTCCTTCCCAGTCAGGCAACCAGACGGTGGGGTGGCATATTCCCCCGAGCCCCCCCCCAGGTACAAATCCGGGGTGTTCTAAATCGTCTCCACCACCAATTGGGACCCGCCGCTTGGTTGACCAGGCCGACTCTTTCGGGGTTACTGCCCCTCGGGCGGCCTGATCGGTCCGCTTGCAAACCATGTACGGGGCCCTTCGTGTTGGTCGTTGCGCGACACTGGTGTTGTGTTTTTGATAGTACAGTCATTATACTACGAGTATATAGTAAACTCCTGGGACTACCATGTATGGGAAGAATTGTATCCCGTCGCTTTAGGAACAATTCAAGGATTCTTATAGTTAGCACCAAAACCCCCGGCTACCCGGGCAGCCGGCAGGATTCACGCGAGCGGCCAGCGCCCCCAGCACGGCGGTCAGGCCGATGAACCCGGCGAAGATGGCGGTGGACGCTATCACGCTGAGATAGTCACTGGTGATCCCCAGCCCGACGACGGGCAGGCCCACCCCCATGTAGGCCGCGCAGTAGTAGCTAGCCAGGAGCCCACCGCGTTCGTCCTTGGGGGCGAGGTAATTGACTACCCCAAGGCTTCCCATAGCAACCAAGCCGACCCCGACCCCACCGACGACCGCAGCACTGAGCAGCACCCCAATCAGGGCGACCACCACCAAACTGAGGGCGGGGGGCAACAAGACTAGGCCCGCCCGGACAGCCCCGGTACGTTGCAGGCGGCGGACGAAGAGTTGGGTGAGCGTCGCAACGGCGAAGAGGATAAACACGACCGCCCCGGCCACCAGAGGGCTGCGGGTATGCAGATGGAGGGACAGGAACGACGGCACTAGGGAGGCAAACAGGCCGAACACCGCGAACGCCGCCGCCAGTGCCGCGACGAAGCTCGGGGTGTCCCGCGGCGGCCAGGCTGGCAAGCGGAGAACCAGCCGTCCCTTGGTTCCCACGCTCTCGGGGAGGATGGCTAGCGCCACCGAGGCCGCGACTAACACACCCAGGAAGACAGAGAAGGGCCATCGGGCCATACTGGGTGAGCGCTCCGGCGAACAACGGTCCCAGACCGAACCCGCCCAGGCTGGCCCCCGTGGTCGCCCGGGTGACCACGGGGGCCAGGTGGGCGAGGTAGGCGGCGCCGGTTGCAAGCACTAAGCCCGTAGAGATCACCGACAGGAATCGCCCGGCGTATAATCCGGCAATCTCGTGGGCACGGTCAAGAACACGGCGGTGCTCGCCAGCGCCGAGGCGATGGCTATGCTCAGCACGGGACGGCGACCTATAGCGTCTGACAGCCGACCTAAGACCACCAGGCCCCCGAGCGTTCCGGCGGCGTAGATGGCGAAGATCGCGGTCAGCACCCCGTTGGAGAAATGTAGCTGCGCCTGCCAGAGCACGGAGAGGGGGGTGGGGATCGTGCCACCCAACCCGGTGGCGAACAGCACGCCCGCCGCCAACCAGAACACTACACCAACCTGGCGCTGTCCCTCCGCGCCTCACCCACCCCTATGTTGGGCTCTCCGTCCCATCGCGTAGGCAGCCGTATGGCCGCGGCGGGGGGCTCGGCCTTCGGTCTCCGAGTCCTGGGTTCGGATCGTCATGAACATCATCTCCCAATTAATTGTAGCAGCCTATGCGGAGGCCAGTTGGTCTAGTCTAGTATATAGCTTTTGCACTGTGCTTGTTTGATCCGGCAGGAGTCCGAAAATGTACGAAGAATCTTCACGCCAGGTCCCTAAGTAGTCGCAGAGATCAACATCCAGCATTCATTCAAGTTATTTTTGCGCTCGCCCTTTGGAGGCTATAGCCCTTCAGTTTGAGTGGCTTGCTCACAGTTCGTTCGCTTACGGTGCGTCCTGGGGCCCGTAATTCGACGGCCACTTTCGGCAAACTCTTCGACGACCAAGGTAAGGGGCTGTCCCATCAAGCCGACCACTGGTCCGCCGCTGACCGCCCAATCAGGACCGTCCCCCTGCGGGGCGTCCTCGATAGCGCTTGCCGACGCCCCCCTAAGCCGATGGCAGGCCGTCCATGGTTCATTGCTCGACACTCCTTAAAGGCCATTCTCGGCGTCGAATGCCCGCCCAACTCAGGATCAGCAGCACGATCAGGGCTGGAACCGTCCTATGGAAGTTATCCCCATGGAAGTTATCCGTAAAATCTCCATCCGCCCAACGTGCCTCCAATCATTCCCGCCATGCTGGCAGTCATCACAGCCATGGTTCCGACGGCGTCTATTGCCCCCGCGCAGGCGATTAGCCCGCCGATCAGACCGCCGGCCGTGCCTCCAACCATAGCGGCCATGGCCCATTCCCGGTGCCAATGCGGTTCGATCCGTCCCGCCTTCAAGGTGAGCACGATAGTCATCTCTATCGCCACGCTGAGTGCAACGATTAGCCTATTCGGGATGAGCCAGGAAAATAGACTCCACCCGGCTGCGGCGGCAATAAATGCCGCAGCGAATCCCGGATGAAGTGTGCGCCCCCATTGATGTTCCATGGCTGGTCCTCTCAGCGGTTCGATTATATGCTAGGGTATGCTGAGGGCGAGGTTTATACGACTCCAGCTGACCGTTACTATGGATGCTGGATTCGGTTTGAGGTTGCGTGCCATCCGCATTCCCGGCTGCACTAAGGGCGCGCGTAAAAATAACTTATGCATTTGGGGCTTGATCGGCTGGTTTCCGACAGTGGAGCAGTGTTTGCGGATCGAGCGCGACACGAACCGATCTCCAAGACCCGATTCGCCAAGGGTACGCCTACGGCGTGAGTAGTTGTTTAGCCGAGGAGGCCTCGCCCGAGGACCTCTTGCACTTGGTGCAAGACCATTGGGACATCGAACCCAAAGCACCTTGACTGCGGGATACGAAGATCGTTGAATCACCGCTGCCGCTTGCCAAACCGCGGGGCAGCCTTTATAATGACAATGTCCTCGGTTTTGGGGGATGATGTAGCGGTAGCATAGGTGACTCTGGATCATCTCGCCCAGGTTCGAATCCTGGTCCCCCAGCCAATTGAGCTTGGCCCCATAGTCTAGAGGCCTAGGACGCCGGACCCTCATTCCGGAAACAGCGGTTCGAATCCGCTTGGGGCTACCAAACCCGCCAGCGCGGCGGGTGTTTTGTTTTTCAGCGACTAATTGACACAGTTTGCGGATACCCTAGTGTTGCGGGAGGTGTCCGTGTATGGCGGTATTGCCGTACCGACCGGAGGTGGCCCTGGATTTTGGCCAATCTCGCTGGCAGACAGCCGCCGGCCAGGCTTTGCAACGAGTCCGACGACGGTTGGGCGACAGCTTTGATTTGCTGCTGGGCGACGACTGGGTGCCAACTTCCGATCAGCTCGTTAGCCTGAATCCAGCCCACCCTGTGGAAATTGTCGGGTACGCGGCCAAAGCGGGGCGCGACCAGGTGGACCGGGCGGTGGATGAGGCCTGGACGGCCTTTGACGCCTGGCGGCGGGTTCCCGCGCCCAGCCGGGCCACCTGCCTTTGGCAGGCGGCGGCCATTATGCGTCGACAACGCCTCGAACTGGATGCCTGGGAGGTGCTGGAGGCGGGTAAGCCGTGGTCCGAAGCCGATGCCGACGTAGCCGAAGCGATTGACTTTCTAGAGTATTACGGCCGTCAGATGATCCGACTGGACCGACCACTCGACCTGACGCCGTTGGCCGGTGAACAGGATGAGGCGTTTTATATACCGCTCGGGGTTGGGGCGGTGATTGCGCCTTGGAACTTCCCCTTGGCCATATTGACCGGGATGTGTTCGGCCGCGATCGTTGCCGGCAATGCGGTGGTGCTGAAGCCGGCCAGTCCCACTCCGATCGTCGCCGCCCAATTTGTCCGCATTATGCGAGAGGCGGGGCTGCCTCCGGGGGTGCTAAACTTTCTTCCCGGAGATGGCGGGGAAATCGGTGACTATCTGGTGAGCCATCCGCGCATCCGCTTCGTCAGTTTTACCGGTTCCCGGGAAATAGGTCTGCGGATTAGCCAATTGGCCGCCCAACCCACGCCCGGGCAACGCTGGATTAAGCGGGTGATAGCCGAAATGGGCGGCAAGGACGCCATCATCGTCGATGAAACCGCGGAACCGGCTTCGGCGGCTCACGGGATTATACAATCGGCGTTCGGATTTCAAGGGCAGAAATGCTCTGCCTGTTCGCGGGCGATTGTGGTCGACGCGGTCTACCAGGACGTTGCCGACCGCCTGGGAGAGGCGGTCAAGGAGCTTCGGATGGGAGCACCGGAGGACTTTTCGGTGGCGATCGGACCCGTGATTACAAGGGAGGCCCAGGATCGCATCGTGCAGTTTATCGAGTGGGGTAAACGCCATGCACGGCTCTTGGCGGGTGGACAGGCAAGCCAGAACGGAACCGGATATTTTGTCGAGCCGACCATTTTCGGCGAGGTGGCACCCGGTTCGAGGCTGGAGCAAGAAGAAATTTTTGGCCCGGTTTTGTCGATGATTAGGGCAAAGGACTGGGAGCAGGCGCTTGCTATCGCCAACGACACCGAATACGGCTTGACGGGCAGCGTCTACACCCGGCGCCGGGACCGGATTCAGGCCGCTCGTGAGGCGTTTCAGGTAGGAAACCTCTATATCAACCGAAAATGCACGGGAGCAGTGGTAGGAGCCCATCCCTTCGGCGGTTTCAATATGTCGGGGACGGATTCTAAGACGGGCAGTCCCGACTATCTGTTGCTCTTTTTGCAGATGAAGGCGGTGGCCGAGGCCTTCTGACGGACAAAACTCAGACGCTTGGCCGCTTTAGCCCCCGGATTGGGAAAAAGCGAAATCAGTGTTGACAAACGACCGCGGCGTGCCGTAGAATACTTTCTTGCGACCCGGTCCTTGAAAACTATATCGTCAGGGAACCACAATCAATGTGAATCACGCGCCCGGCGGTTAGGCCGTCGGGGGCGGAGCCATGGAGAGTTTGATCCTGGCTCAGGACGAACGCTGGCG
>JAJZXC010000220.1 GCA_021846365.1 Bacillota bacterium
TATCCTCGAAGCTTGCGCCCAGCGGGTCACCCACGCTGAACGTCCGATTTACTACGCGCTCGGACGGGCAGTCCGCGCGACCGGATTTACACCGGCTAGCACATCACGGTTACTGGCTGCACGACAGCGCCGGTCGCGAGCAAGAACGCAACGAGCCAACGCAGGACGGGGACGTTACCGAAGCCGTTCAAGAGGTACCACCCCCGCGCTGGTTTGGAGCTATGGACCAAGCTCCAACAACGCTGCCGGTTTTATGCCATGGGCCTTGATCGCCTGTCCTTCGGTGCGCAATGAAACGAGCTGGCTTTGTAGCTTGCTCGGGCCGGTCAGTGCCACCGCGCCGATATCGTTCGGCGTTGCCCGCCCCTCATGGTCCCTTACGAATCGACTTTGGATTGGCGCCGCACGGCAAGAGAGAAACGGCGCAAGCCGGTCGATTGCGCCCAATTCCACACGTACGAGAGCGCGAGCATTGAGACCGGCAAGAACAGCACGCCGATGGTCGTCACCGGTCCTGCCGAGACGTATGCCATCGCCGGGTTGACGTTAAGATGGACGAGAGCGTAGACCATGCCACCCGCTACTAAGAACGCCGTTGAGACGACCCAGGTGAGGTGAAAGGCGTTCCGCTTTTGCGCAAACTCCCGTTCTCTCCAGCGATAGAAGAGGAACCCTAGCCAGGGTAAGAGAAACTCTAGCAGGAACACAACCCCGTTCTCGCCCGCCCCGGTCGCTGTCCCAATCGCCGCCGCCGTCCCTCCCAACAGGCCGAAAACCCACAGCAACGGGACCTCACGCAGCAGGTGAAACAAACCCGTTGCCCGCTGCTGCCACGCCTTGCCTGGGGCCAGCATGCCCGCCAAGGCGGTGCTCAAGACGCCCCAGACTATCGCGTATGACGACCGGTTGACCGTGGCCACGGCCGCCATGATGAGGGGCAGCGCGGCCAGGAGATACCATCGCGAGGGATGCGACTGAGGGTTTACCGCGAACGCCGGCCGATATCCGTCAGCGATCTCGCGGGGGTCGCCCAAGCTCTCGAGAGCGCGGGCTTCGGCCTGCTGAGAATCCATGCCTTCGGCGACCAACTCCTCCACCTTCATCAGAAAGTGGGCATAAAGCTCCCGCCGAACCTCCGACGCTTTGCTGTTGGACGCGATCGAGGCGGTGGCTGCTTCCAAGAAGTCATACGGGGTCATGCGCCGCACCTCCCTGACCCATCACGAGATTAACCCCTTGCGAGTACCGTTGCCACGTTCCGCGTTCGGTTTGCAGTTGGCGCCGCCCGCGGTCGGTCAAGTGATAGATGCGCACCGGGCGAGGTCCGCCGTCGTCCTGCCACTCACCGACAATGAGGCCCTTGTCTTCGAGATTGTGCAAAAGGGGGTATAGCGTCCCCTCTTTTAGTTCAATGGCTCCCTCGGAAGCCTGGTTGATCCAGGCTGCGATGCGATAGCCGTGGGTCGATTGTCGCTCCAAAGACTTCAGGATCAGCAACGTGGGAATAGATTTCATGAAGTCACCTCTCAATCCCTAGATATCTAGGGATAGCTTACGATTCCAATCCGTAGATGTCAAGGTATGAGACGTGGTGAAAGCGTGAGACTTCGACATGGCGGTCTACCTGTGGTAATCCAAAATGGCCAACTGACGGGAGGCGTTGCCAGGGACTCGGTGCCTGGCACGCTTGCCGGTCCACGGTTGCTTGGGCTGCCGAATAGATTTGCAAGGTCGCCCCCAACTGCACAGTAAACTCGGCTTAAATCCGTGTCGCCCTTGCTTGGTGTCGGCATATTCTCCTGGCTTGGCAGCCTACCATCCCTGCGGCTTGGCGGCCAGCCCAGAGGAGCCCAAACAACCATGGATCGTTATTGACGAAACCGTACTGACGGGCCGCTGTGACCGCCGAACAAACCCAACCCAAACCGCCCTCCGGATCGTGCTGGGATCCGTCGCCCCTTTTCAGGTTGCGGTGCCGGCCGCAGCCTGGCTCGGGGTCCTCGCCTAGGCCTCTGCGCGGACTTGGCTGGATCCCTCACGATCGCCAGAGGTCGGTATCTTGGCGACCATGGTCGCCGTGGAGGATACAACGGCGTTGTCCGGTGGCCATCGCGCCGCTGAATGCCAGCTATCTGGTCACCGTCAAACCAGACCGCTACCCCAAGGTTGCCGGTGCCTACCCGTCACTGAGCGTCATCACTCCGGCGGCATGGTTGGGTCCGCAGCAGGTCTCTTGGCTGTCGTAGCTCGCACCGGCGCTTCGGTTCATCCCTTGACACTCCCCGCGGTCAGGCCGCTGACAATTCCTGCAGCAGGCGGAAGCGGGGCTCCGCCATGTCTTCCTTGGCGACGCCGCCCATTTTGTGTGGGGAGCTTTTTTAGGCTACCTCTGGTGCCTGACCCGCATCTTTGTGCCGACCCCTTTCGGCAGGAAGCGACTTAACGTGTTGGGTGCAGTGCACGCCATTATCAAGGAAGTGGTCACCTTTACCAACACCGGGTACATCAATTCCCAGTCCGTGGTTGAGTTGCTTCGGCAACTCACCAAAAATTTGACGATCTCCCCATCACCATCGTGTTGGACAACGCCCGCTATCACCGCAATGCCTTTGTCTTGGAGGAGGCCATCCAGCTCGGCATTCAGTTGCTGTTTCTGACGCCCTATTCTCCCAATCTCAATTCTGATTGAACGGTTGTGGAAATTTGTTAAGGCCGAATGCTTGGACGCCAGCGGCCACAGTACTCCGGGTCAGCCCAGTCGCCCGGGCCACTTATGCCCACTCCGCCGAATCCTAATTCATGGGCTTCGGTGGCCGCCCACATTCGCCGCGTCCGTTCATCGAGGTAGGGAGACAGTTCTGAAAACTTGCGGCGAATGACTTCCTCAGGCTGATTTTCTGGGGTCATCTGGGCAATCAATCCTTTCACGTTCCAGATGGTCAGACATTCGCCATCGAATTGCCATTATCCTTTCGGAAATGTGGAGTTAATTTTTTCGCGGGCCTTGGCACGTCAACAAGAATCTATTAGACTATTCGCGCTACGATTCCATCTCGAGGTGCTGGCCATCAGTCGCGCAGCCCCGATGTGGCCAGCAACATGGGTTGGCGACCATCTCACTTGCGACTAAGCCGCGCTCCGATCGCCGTCTGCCGCAATCCCATGCCGTGTGGTCGACCGCGGTCGCAGCGTGTTATCAGGCAGCCTTCGGTTGAGGACTGCCTCCCAACCGGGTCCGATACGCTAGTGCGGCTTGGGCCTAGGCTTCATCCTGAGCGACGTTGGAGAGCGCGTCATAATTCCAGGCGATCACGGCAATTCCAGCGTCGTGGGCGGCATCGACCACCCGGTCAAGGGCAACCGCCGATAAAGTCCGCAGCGCGAGGCCGCGGTCTCCAGGCAGAGGTGGGTCATTCCCTGGGCTCTCACCGGGTCAATCATCTTCATGGGTTCCCAGTTGCGCCCAGACCGGCCGCCAGGTGTCCGATCGTCTGCTCTTGCGCTCATGGCTGATGGCCCCCACGCCCCCTTGGCCAAACGCCATCTTCCCCGCACCGCGCTCTACTCTCGAACGCGCCAGATCCCGCTGACATCGGTCATCACGTCCGAGCAGGCCGGGATTATGGATTCCGCGACGATACTTGCGGTGACTCAGGGGGGCCGGCGCGGGGCTTGCGCGTCCTGGAACGGAAAATCCCAAAGTGGGCCGCAAGCTCTAGTAACATATGCTTCTACCAATTGCCTAGTCGTTCCCGCTGGTTTTTGCGGACCAAGATCTATGCGGACAACTAGGTGTAATCGATTGCACTTATATGCTAGTGTTGCTGTATAACTCTGTAGAGGAGGCAATTGCATGCCCTTGGCCTCGAGTCGCCGGTATAAGATTCTGCCAGGCATTCTTATGGTTCTCGCAAGCACTGGACTGCTGGCAGGATGGGTCCGCTCCGCCTCGACGCGGTCCATTCCGGCCTTTGACCACGTGTTCTACCTATATCTTGTGTATCACTGGTCCGAAGTATGCCGTAGGTAGGAGGTGGGAGCTGGGGTTTTCGTCATCGCAGATGGTAATCGATTGCATTCAGGCTACCGCCTCCAACGGGATGTTGCGCTTAAGGCAGGATACTCGACCAGCCTCTACGCAAGTGCAGTCCCCCGTCGGCGGGGGTTGGCGCAGCAAGAATAGCGTGCGGTGTCAGTAAGGGCTCTCCGCCGAAAGGTGCACAAACACGGCCGCGATCCACTCGCCCATTGTTCAGAAAAAAGGTATAATACCGAAATAGACAACTTAGTGTAATAGGCTAACTTAATTAGTCTTTCAGGAGGTAGATAACGTGACAAAGTGGCCCCGATGGTCGGCCTTGGGGGCTGCGCTTTTGATTTTGGCCTTCCCTTTCGCTCCGGCCGTAACCCAGGCCCAAAGCGCGCCTGCGACCAACGCCTTATACCCGTCAACCCCAATCTTTGCGGCCAATTTCGCCACCGGTGAGATGGCGCCGTTTGTACCCAATAACGGATTCGTACCTGGCGGGAAGTGGGCCGTGGCCAATGATACCCTGGTGGCGACCGACTATGGACTCGACAGCAACCTGCAGAATCAGATCGCGGCCGTGCCCAACATGCCGGAAAATGTAGTCCTTGACACGACGTTCACCATCGACCAAGTCAATCCCCAGCAGTATTACCGAATCGGTCTGTTTGGCCGCGGCAGCGCGCCCAAGACGGGCGCATCTCAATGGGACTTGGTGTTCAATAGAGGAAACCTAGAATTCATCAATCAATACATTAGCTTTCCGGCGGCTATTCCCTTTCCGGTGGCAGCGGGACAATCCTACCATATGATGATGGTCATCGACGGCAACTGGGTGGGAGGCAAGGTCTGGGCGACTGGTTCGCCGGAACCGACAACGTGGACGCTTTCCGCCCAGTTCGCACCCACCGGATCCTTGACTTCGGTGGGCGTGGCTGCCGGCAACGCCAATGTCAACTTCCAAAGCTTTGCCGTCTATGAGGCTCCACCAGCCCTCAGCGTGACGCCGACCCAGAACAATGCGGTC
>JAJZXC010000016.1 GCA_021846365.1 Bacillota bacterium
AGACGACAGCCCGAGCGTTGGTGTAGAGACGATGGAGATCCAGTTCATCTACGTATCCCAAGGTAAAAACCGACTTGCCGGCGATTCCCATACGTTGAATGATGGCGGAGATCTCCGGAGTCGTAGGCCCTGCCAAAATCAAAGAGGTATTCGGCATGAGTTCGTTAACCTGTGAAAAAGCCTCAAGAAGGCGAGGGACGTTTTTTCTCGGACTTACTGCGCTGACGAACAAGAAATAGTCGCGGGATATTCCCCATTTTCCCCGAACGGCGTCAATCTCCTCTCGCCACTGCTCCAACTGTTCTGAAGAAGGCAGCCGCACTCCGGGATAAGTAACCGCCACCTGCTCCGGAAGGTATCCCAGATGGCTGACTAGGTCATCACGGGCATTGTCGCTGACAGTAATCAACCTATCCGTGCGGTTCTTGGCACGTGGCAAGAATTGGCCAAACACCAAGCGCGTCATCCACGGCTGATACTCGGGATGCCGCAGCGGAATTGCATCGTGTACCGTTACGATCCTTCGCGTGCGTTCAGGCCAACGGCCAAAAAAGGGAGCGATTCCGCAAGGATCGTGCAAAATGTCAAGCTGCATCTGTCTGGCGACTTTGGCCAATATGAACGAACCGAAAGTCAACACCGAGGGCAACCGCTTCAACGGAGGGACGTGGTAGACCTCAAAATCCTGATACCACGATAGCTTCGAATCGGGGTATGGCGAGATCAGAATAATGTCCAGTTGAGGATATCGGGCCTGAAGGGCATAGCTCAACTCCAGCGCGTAGCGACCAATCCCGGTCAAAGTTGCTCCCATGCCATACGTAAAGAACCCAACTCGGATTTTCTGGCCTTCAGTTGTATTCTTGGTCTGTTCTAGCACATCGTCTCCGCCCGTCGAAGGTGCATCTTGGCTGCGTCACAGGAGGTTTCGCCGCACCCGCCGTAAATCCCTGCCAATGTGCCAATGATTGAATTCTCTTGGCTCGGGAGCCCTGGACCGAGGTCAGCGTAAGTGGCCCGAGTTGCGCCGATGCGGATGGTTTGCTGTTCCACAAAGCCAGACATTGCTGAATGTGTCATGTCGAGCGGCTGCAGATTGGTAGGTTCTAGAGTGGGCGAAGACTGGACCACTCTTTGAGCCGGTACATGAACACGCACTCTAGCTCTGTCGCCGCGCGAAGTGGGGTCGACACCTTCGAGTGGGCTTGAGTTAGGCGTACCCGGTGGGCCGTTCTCGTGAGCATGCCTTTTCGGGGATGTGTAGCGAAACGGCCAATTTCGCCCCGTTAGCGCCTTAAGCCCACGGAGCCAAGCAGGATGGAGGGGCCCCCAGCTAGGCTTAGGTGATGGTCGTGGTCAGCAACGGCAACTCGATCAGGCTCTCAAATCGCTCGCCACCACGCCTAATTCTTCCCTCAGACCCGTCCACTTCAAAGACTCGGCACGGCGAGTGACTGACTTATGCACCAGAAAATCACATCGACACGAAGGAATTCTTCTTGAAATCTGGGCACTGCAAAGAGGTCGCTGCGATTACTCATTGCTATAGCCGCAAATAAACACGTCGCGGTCGATACCGGCCTGCGACAATATCGTCCTTAAGGTCGACGCCTTCAAATGACGATGATTGGGAATCGTCATGGGAGTCGTGGTCCCATCTGCATTCGACCGTGCTAACGCAATATGATTGCCCCGCCGAACCACATGAAATCCGAGTGTTTCGAACGCATCCAGCACTTGGGACAGTGGTGCATCCCGAGGAAATCGGTGGTCAGACATGCGCTTCGCGGACCATGATGTTAATCACCAGATCGGCTGTATCGAGGGCATCGGCGCCAAAGGTTTCAATATGGAATTGAATAGCGCTTTGAACGTCCGCCAACGCCGCCTCTGCCGAGCGCCCTTCTCCCACCACGACCCCACGCAGACCTACCGGATACGCCACAAATCCGTCGGGGTGTTCTTCAACAATAACCTTGATCGTGCGAGCCATCACAAACGACCTCCTTCCCAGAGTTAGTATACCCCTTTGAACATAAGGTTCGCCTTGCGAAACTAACCTGCCCGTTAGGTCCGAAGTTGGACCCGCGTGCATGGTACAGGTTTCCAAGCAGCAGCAAAGTGGGGTTGATGAATAAGGCCGAGAAGCCGGCATCGTGCTGCCGCTCTTTGATGTCGAGAAAGGAGGTAGGCCGGAGACCCCTCAGGGTGTCCCCGGCCCACCGTTACTCTGGTGCTATCTCTCACCCCCTGAATGCGGGTGTATCAAAGCAATCGGAATCCGACAGCGTCGGTGCCAACAGCGACCAACCTGGTGCCGTACCGACGCAGTTGGCGCAAAAGACGCATCGACCACAATGCTAAAGGGCGTAGTATCACTGAGATGAACCGAGCGCATCGCCTGTCCTACGGCTGACCTATGGGTGACCAGGATCGGAATCCGGTAAGCGGCGGCGAGCGCCTTGGCAAGCAGAGCAGATCTGGCCGGTTGGGGTCCCACCACGGTCACGATGCCATGATGTCCCAGCTTGGGTAAGAGCTGGCTTAACCAACATGGGTTGTCGGTCGAGGGCAAGTGCAGCTCGCGGATCAAATCGAGCTGACGGGAAAGTGTGGAACGTTCGACGGTAAGGGTCGAATTTGGAACCAGGTGTGGCTGAATCTGATCGAGCCAGCTGAGTCGCGCTGGGGTCCACCAGACCTGGGCGAACCATAGATGGGGCGTGCTCCCGGCCAGGGCCGGGAGCGAGGCCGCTCCGGGGTCGTCCGGGGTGCGGACGGTAAACCCCCGCTGGTCGAGCTGCTCAGCGAAATGGTGGTCAGGTTCCACCATGGTCAGATCAGCCTCCTGGTGCATCGCTATCGTCCCCAGGATGGGGCCGGTGATGTGGTGGGCGGGGAGGAGCAAGAGGGGACGATTTTGAGCGAGGGCTTGGCTGGCTGCCCAGCTAAGCTTGGTAATCGGCTTGGGATCCGCCAAGACAGCGTGATGCACGAAATTGGGGAAGACCGCATTGGCCATATGCAGGGAGAGTGCTACCGCCGTCGGCCGGGTGATGGCAAGCGTGGTCGGGTCCGGTTTCGAGGTCACCGCTATGACGGTCAAAAATGGCAGGTTAGCCACCAGGGTCCCCCGGAAGTGATAGTAGGGCAGAAGAGGAAACCACCGGTAGTCGGTCTGACTGAAGTACCAGAGGCCATAGGGCCGGGGGCGGTCGCCCTTGAGCGTGGACACTTCGATTTGGTATGGGGCCGGATATCTTCGCAGCTTTCCCGAGGTTACCTGAAACGTCAGATAGCGGGTGCCGGGAGGACGCGGCATTGTCCAGCTGGGGTGGTAGTTCACCTTAAGCGGTGCGTTTGCCTCTTGCCGATGAAACTGAATGTCCCAGCGAGATGAGGCAGGCGCTGGGGACTTTTTGGCAGGTGGCTTCGACGACTCGCTGCTTCCCCGCCCTGTCCCTGTCGTCCCCGGCGGCTGGTAAGTAACCGGCGCTGGGGACTGCGGGGTGGTGGGGCTGGTCGACTTGGATTTGGACGGAGAGGTCGGCGGTTTCGATGTGGGCGACGGGCTGGCAGTGGGCTGAAGGGTCAGCGACTGAATCACAGCGGGGGCGCTGGCGGTGATCCTAAGGGGAGTGGCCTCGGTCACCCGGAGGGTGACCGAGGCTTTCCCGGCTGAATTGGTGGTCGCAGTTTGGCCGGTGGAGAAGGTCACCAACTGACCCGCCACCGCTTGACCCTGACTGGCGGTCAAACTCGCGGTGAGGGTGACCTCACTGTTGATGGGCGGAGTGAGCGAGCTTGCCGAGAGGGCAAGTTGGGGTCCGCGATAGGAAAGCAGGGCATTGGCGGTCAAGCCGTAGAGCCAGGAACCGTGCGGACTTACCGCCAGGTCTGCGAGCGGTCCTAGCGAAGACCCGGAGGGCAGCGTCGGCGTCGGGAGCGAGACCGTTCCCAAGAGGGTGGTGGTTCGAATGTTAACCAGGGCCAGGCCGTTGCCGGGTCCGGCGCTGGCCATGGCCAGCGAGCCGTCGGCGGAAAGGGCGAGGGGTCCGGTAAAGGCCGGACTCTTCAGCACCGTGGCGCTGCTGAAGAGATTGAGGCTGCCGCCGCCGGCCAGGATTGGCCCGTAGGCCGAGTCGATCACATTGCTGTAGTTGGCGCTCAGCGGAGTCAGCTGATTATTGGCCGAGGACCAGAGGTCGGGATTGCCATGTTCGGCTAGCAGCGCCCAGTAGCCGCCGCCGGGAGCGCCGGCGGCGACGGCGATGGGAACTCTGCTCCCGGGTGGCGGGCCAATCACTTGGCCCGGCTGCTGAAAGATGCCGGGTGGATTGCTGTCGGTGAGCGCCAGCACGCCGGTCTTGGTCAGCGCGAGGCCGCCGCTTGGAATAAAGGCGTCGGCGACGCTGGTGGAGAGGCTTGCGCTGCGGGGATTGACCTTGACGGCTCCAGACTGCTCGGGAACCCATAGACTGCCGTCAGCTGCGGTGGCCATCTGCACAGTTGAACCCGGGTAAAGAATGAGAGGCGAACCTGGTATGACATTAGCCAAGGTTAGCTGCTGTGCCGATCCGGTGGAGGTCAGCATATCGAGCAGGGAGGTATTGGTTGGAGAAATCAGGGTGCCTTGAGCCGCGCTGAGCGGTCCTTGGGGAGACGGCAAGGATGGCAGGCTCCAGTGGCCCTGACTTGGCGAATACACCATCCACAGCGGACTGCCCTCAGCGTTTTGGCCCAGCACCGAGACCTGGTTGCTGACGCCGATTTGGAGAGAACCGGGAAGACTCGAAGTCTGGTCGGGAGCCGCCGGCGAAGAAGCCAGCCAGGTCGGGGTCGGGGCAGTGGGATGGGGAACGATCGCAAGGCTGGTCGAATATTCCTGGGCGACCGCCAGGGCTCCTTGCGGCGACACGCCGACACTGGCGGGCAGACCCAGGTTGTCGGCGATGGCCGAAAGCGAATGCGGGGAAGCCGAAAAATCGGCGCGCATAATAGCGCCGTTTGCCGAGCCGTTTAACGGAAAGGTGGTGGGCACAAAAGCGATGGGTCCGGTGGCCGTTTGATATACGGCGGCCGGCGCCGAGGCCGGGGCGTTCAGCGAGAGCCTGGTGAAGCCGGCAGCGGGGTTGGTGAGCGAAAGTTGGGCGATATCGCCCGAGCCGGTCGAGCCCTGATCGACGACGTAGAGATGCTGGCCGCTGGGACCGACGGTAAGATACAGCGGCAGCTGGGAATCCTTGGCCACCACGGAGATGGCCGGTGTCTTGGAGGCAAGATTCATTGCCTCAATGGTGTTGGCGGAAGTGTTGATCCAGTAGACGGAGTCCGATTGCGGATCACTGACCAGATCCGGCCCAAGATTCCCGGGGTCGTTCTCCAATAGCGTTTTGACCGGGGCCAGCTGTCCGCCCTGCGGCTGGTAAATGGTCAGATTGCCGGAGTCGTCCAGTCCCACCAACTGGCCGCTGGGGGGCATGTACACGGCTTGCACCGGAGGACTTACCAGGGGCAGCGAGGACACATACTGATAGCCGGCGGCCAAGTCCGCCGGCACTGATGACGGCGACGCCGCCAGAGTTGAAACTCTGGGCAACAGCAGGCCGGTCAAGCCGACCGTGACAGCAATAACCAGGGCTAGGACGCGAAGTAGCAGGAGTCGATATTGACACATGTTCACACCTCTTTTGGATGAAGTCTAAAAATTACCATTAGGGAACAAAGTGCAAATTCCTTGTTTTGCCTTGGGGAAATTTGTCACCCGGGGTAATGTGCGTGTCAAAACGTGGTCGGCAGCATGCCGAATGAGACCGATCTCTAGAGATCAGCCGACTGCAATGACCTAGGATTCAGGATAAATGTAGAATTGGTGCCAACATTATTTTCATGAGCAAATAAATCAAAAATTGATTGTAATCCGAGTAATCGTTATGCGATAATCGGTTTACTCCTTGAAGCTTGGAGGTATAGACCTTGCCAAGTTATCGCAATCTCGACCTCAGGAATCAGATTATCGACGGGCTTCGTTCGGCGCGCAAGCAGTCTCGGGTCGAATTGGCCAAGAAGCTGAACATTTCCCCGGCCACCATCGGCCGCACGGTTCAAGAGATGGTTAATGACGGCTGGCTCTTGGAGCAAGTGTGTACCGAGTCTACCGCGGGAAGACCGCGAGTGGAACTGACCCTCAATGCCGACATGGGTTACGCCGTCGTGGTGGACATTGACGTGCGCTCGGCGGTGGTGGGACTAGTCGACTTTACGGGCCGAATTATCTATCGCAAGGTCCTGCAAGAGTCGATGGAGGACTTGTCGCAGGCCACCGAACAGCTTTCCGCCGCCCTGTCGTCGGTGCTGGGGGAAATCCCCGAGATTAAGGCGCGGGTGTGGGGAGTGGGCATCGCGGTACCGGGAACCTGGAATACCGCGCAGCGGGCATTGGTGTTTACGTCGACCCTTCATCAGTGGCAGGGCATCGACCTGCAGGGAATTTTCCGTCAGGTTCCCTCCACCACCCTGGTGATTGACAACGACGCCAAAGCCGCGGCTTTGGGGGAGATGATTCTCGGCGCGGGCAGGCCGTTTGCCAACTTCATCTATGTTCGCGGAGATGTGGGAATCGGCTCGGCCATGGTGCATGAACGCGAGATAATTCGCGGGCAGGATAATCTGGCGGGCGGGATGGGGCACATGATAGTGGCTCCCGAGGCGGGCAAGGATTGCCGCTGCGGGCGCCGGGGATGCCTTGAAGCCATGGCCGGGCTGGGAGTGGTAGAACACCAGCTAGAGAGCGGGGGAGCGCGAGGGCCGCTGTTCGGACGTATCGCCGGCTACTTCGCTATCGCTCTGGCCAATCTGGGTAATTTGTTCTGCCCGGAGGGCATTGTGATGGACGGCCAGCTGTTCAAATCCTATCCCGAGTTGTTTGCGCTGATTGTACAGGCCACGCGTCGACTGCTGGTTCCGCATATTCAGCACCGGATAGCCTTCGTGACCGCTGAATTCGAACCTGATTCAGCGCTGTTGGGCATGGCGATGCATGTGTTCCAAAATCCTGCGGCCGCATCGATGCACCGTTCGGATCTTAAGACCGCCGCAGAGGGTGAAAGAGGGGTGTTGGCATGAATGTGGTTTTTGTTCTCCTGGATTCGGTCAACCGTCAGGATTTACAACCGTATGGAGGGCCCGCCGGGGTGACCCCCAATTTGGCCCGCCTGGCGGACAACTCCGTCCGCTTTGACAATCACTTTGTGGGCTCTCTGCCGTGCATGCCCGCCCGACGGGAAATCTTCACCGGTCGCAAGGATTTCCTGTGGCGCCCTTGGGGCCACCTGGAGCCGTTTGACGTCATCCTGCCCCGGGTGGCGGCCAACCACGGCTATAAGACGATGCTGATCACCGATCACTATCACTATTGGGAAGAGAACGCCAATGGATACATGGAGTCTTTCCAGGGGCTGCAAATGATTCGCGGGTACGAGAATGATAACTGGAATGTGGATCCGGTGGACGATGTCCCCGAGTGGGTGAAGGCCATCGACAGGTACCGGCCCGGCTGGGGCACCCGCTATTACCGCAATGTCCGCGATTTCCATGATGAGCGCGATTTCTTTTCCGCCAAGGTGTTTGGCCAAGCTGCTCAGTGGGTGGAAAACAACTATGGCCACGGCAACTTCTTCCTCCAGGTGGAGTCCTTTGGTGCCCATGAGCCGTTCCACGTCCCGGAACCATATCGGTCGATGTGGACCCAAAACACCGACCCCTCCTACAATTTGTGGCCGCCGTATCAGGATCCGGCGGTGATGCAGCGCTTTTTTGCCGACACCTCGGCCGAAGAACTTGACTTCATCCGCGGCCAGTACTTTGGCAAACTCAGCATGCTGGACCACTGGCTGGGGGAGTTCTTGGACACCTTAGACCGATTGCAGGTGTGGGATGACACCATGTTGGTGGTCACCACCGATCATGGCCACGAACTCGGCCAACGTGGGACCTTCGCCAAGTCGTACCCGCACTATGACTCTCATGCCAACATCCCGTTGTTGGTCCGTCATCCGAAAGGAGGTGGTGCACGCGACTCGAAAGCGCTCACCAGCACTGTCGACCTCAATGCCACGCTGATCGAGGCGATGGGAGTGGGAGGCTACTCGGCTCCGCATTCCCGCTCGTTCTTGCCGGTGATCTTGGGGCAGCGGGAATCCCATCGCTCGGCCGTGCTGTATGGAACGTATGGCCAAGGAGCGGGGGTGACGGACGGAGAGACGGTCTTGCTGCAAGGATTTGACAACACGCAGCATCCTCTGTATCTCTATTCGACCCGGATTCCGGCACTGCCGATGCCCGGCCGGGGCTTTGATGGTCTTGAGTTGGCCGCCGGGGCGATCGAAGCCGGCCGCTTTATTCCCGGTGTCGATCTTCCGGTGTGGAGAATCCCGTGGAAAGTCGGGGGAGCGCAAAGCGGGCCGTCAGTGGTATACCGCCGTTCCGACCCGTTGTTCGCCGAAGAGAATCGACTGCAAACGGATCCGGGGCTGACGCGGCGGATGCGCGATCTGCTGCACCAGGTTATGGAGGATGAAGGCACGCCCGCCGAGCAATACGTTCGGCTGGGGCTGTCTCAATAGTCTACACCCGAGGAGGAATCGAACATGCGCGGTTTCACGTCTCGAATCGGCGTAATTTCCGTGGCCGCCCTGCTGGCGATGGCCATGCCGCTCGGCAGCGCGATTCAAGCGGCATCACCGGTTACCTACAGCATGGGCGATCAAATTGTCCCCGCCCAAATGGCCAATATGAACCCGTTTCTGCAGACCGGCAACTGGCCGTCGCTGTTTCGCTACATTTACAACACGCTCTTTTACTTCAATCCGGTGAACGGTCGCTTGGTACCCCAACTGGCGGCCAAAGGGCAATGGAGCGACCACTACCTGAAGTACACGGTGACACTGAAGCAAGGGGCCAAATGGCAGACGGGGGCGCCGATTACGGCCAGCGATGTGGTCTACACCTATGACGTGCTGAAAAATCCGCTGGCCGACCCCTACGGATTGTGGAACTCGCTGCGCTCCGTCAGCGGGCACGGCCAGCAGGTGACCTTTACCCTCAAGCATATGCTGCTCGGACTTCCGGCCTACTTGTCCACCGTCTACATTGTCCCCCGATCGGCATGGATTCACGCCGGCAACCCGGTGGACAATTTAAATCGCCACCCGGTTGGATCCGGCCCGTTTGAGTTTGTGCAATATCGCCCGGGAGCCAATATCGTGCTCAAACGCAACCCGCACTCGGTCATGGGCGTGCCCAAGATCCAGTACCTCAACATTATCATGTACTCGACGGCGGAGGCGGACAGCCTGGCCGAACAGAAAGGCATCGTGGCCAACACGGCGAACGGAATTGCCATGCCGGCCATTCCCACCCTGTTGAAAAATCCCAACAATCACCTGCAGAAGTTTCCCGGCCTGATGAATTTCGGGGTGTTCATGAACACCAAGCGGCCAGGGTTGAACAACGTGGATGTCCGCCTGGCCATCGCCAGCGCCATTGATCACCAGGCGTTGATCACCAAGGGAGAGCTTGGCGGGGTGTTCCGGGCCAATCCGGGCTGGTTGCCGTCGATCTTCAAGCAGTATCTGAACCGCAAGGTCTTTTCAAGTCCCGCCTATCGCTTCAATCTGAGCCGGGCCCGCAATCTCTTGCATAAGGCCGGCTACAAGATGGGGGCCAACGGCTATATGCAGAAAAATGGGCATATCCTGGACTTCACGTATTATGAAGCCTCCGGGGCTCCCGCGCAAGAAAAGGAAGCTTCGATGATTCAGGGCTGGCTGAAGCAGATTGGGATCAAGACCCAACTCCGGCTGGCCACCTGGCCCGAGTTGACCCAGTTGGCCTCGTCGGGCCAATACGACCTCCTGCAGGACGGGTTTGTATTGCCGCCTGACCCGCTGAGTGCCATGTCCAGCATGTTCAGCAGCGCGGCGACCGCTCCCCTGGGCAAGAATACCCCGGGATTGAATTACACGCGCTACACCAACCCGAAACTCGATCAGATCTTTGCCCGCATCGCGGCGACAACCGACCCAGCAACTTTACGCTCACTCTATGATCAGGCCCAGAGCATCATTGCCCAGAGTGCGCCCATCGCCTTGATGTATAACGTGGGCGACCACATGGTGTACAGCACTCGGCAGTTTGTCGGCTATGACACGCAATATCCGCTCAACAGCCCCTATGGCTTATTGTCCGCGCACTTAAAGTAAGGTTCCGATGGCGAAGAGGGCACCCTGGGGCGGTGCCCATCTTCGCCGCTTGGCGCGGCGAAAGGAGCGAACGATGCGCTTTTGGACGTTGGGGCCCTATTTCTTCAAGAAGCTTATGTTTGCAATAATCACGGTGTGGCTGGCCATCACCGCCGATTTTGCGCTGCCCCGCCTGATGGGAGGCAATCCGGCCTTGGCCCTGGCTTCCAAGACAGCGCTCGGTTCGCCCGCCGTGGTCAAGGCATTGGAGCGGGCCTTTGGCCTGTATCACACGTCGGTGCTGCAGCAATATGGGGACTTCATCGTGCAGATGCTGCATGGCAACCTCGGCATCTCTTACGAATATTATCCCGAATCGGTGACCCAGGTGGTCTTTTCCGCCCTGCCTTACACTGTCGGCCTGGTCTTGAGCGCTACCGTGCTCTCATTTCTGCTCGGTACCCTGCTGGGGGTGGTGGCGGCCTGGCACCAGGGGCGGCGGGTGGACGACTGGTCGGTCGGCGTCGCCTTTATCTTCTTTGCCATTCCCTATTTTTGGCTGGCGATGCTCCTGGTCTATGTATTTGCTTTTCTGTTAGGCTGGCTGCCGATGGGACAGGCGTTGCCGGTGTCGGTGGTCCCGCTGCCGCCGCTGGCGCTCGGCTTGGGTATTATTCGCCACGCCGTGCTGCCGGTGGCCTCACTGGTGCTGGCGACCGCCGCCAGTTACCTGTTGATCATGCGCGACAACATGCTGAGCGTGCTGGCCGAGGATTATATGATGCTGGCCCGGGCCAAAGGAGTACCCAACCGACGCTTGATGTTTCGCTACGCCGCGCGCGCGGCCCTGTTGCCGTCGTTTACCCAGCTCATGCTGTCGCTGGGGTCGGTGGTGGGCGGGGCGCTGGTCACCGAAGTGGTGTTTTCCTATCCGGGCCTAGGCAATTTGATTTATAACGCGATTTTGAACCATGACTATCCGGTGATCCAAGGCGCGTTCCTCATTCTGGCCTTGTCGGTGATTAGCGCCAACTTTGTGGCGGATCTGCTTTATCCCTTGCTCGATCCGCGGGTTATGTTGAACTAGGGGGTGCAATCGGCCATGGCGGTGTCCCGCCGAGAACCTAAGGGGCTAAATCTGGTAGGCCAATGCTGGCAGTGGAAACTGCGATATGTTCCGGGCTCCAAGGGAACCATGGGCCTCGCCATCGTGGGGTTTTTTGCCCTGATGGCCCTTTTGGCGACCTGGATTGTGCCCTATTCACCCCACCAGGCGAACTTCACCGCCTGGCAACCGCCCACTTGGGGGCACTGGCTGGGAACTGACGACTATGGCCAGGATGTTCTGTCGCAGCTAATTGTAGGCGCGCAGGCTTCCCTGGTGGTCGGGGTGTTGGCCGGTTTGTTGTCTGGGCTGATCGGGGTGACGGTGGGCATTACCGCCGGGTATAAGGGCGGCGCCACTGACGAAATATTGATGCGCTTGGTCGATTTTCTCTTGGTCATTCCTACCCTGGCGCTCATGATCGTCGTTTCGGCTTTCATCCCTTCCAGCGGGCAGACCACCGAAATTATGGTCATTGGGGGACTCTCCTGGCTTTGGATGGCCCGCGTGGTGCGCAGCCAAGTAATGAGCGAGCGCCGGCGGGGCTATGTCGACGCGGCCCGCGTGCTCGGCGTCTCGGATCGCGAAATCATGTTCCGGGAGATATTGCCCAACGTGGTTCCGGTCATTGTCGCCAATATGACGCTGATCATCACGGTGTCCATTTTGGTGCAGGCGTCGTTGAATTTTCTGGGCATTGGGAGTCCGACGGCCATCAGTTGGGGCTCGATGCTGTCCTTGGCGTTTGCCGATAACGCCATCGATCAAGGTGCCTGGTGGTGGACCATCCCCCCTGGGTTATGCCTCACCTTGCTGGCCTATGGCTTTTCGCTGATTGGCCACGCGATTTTGCAAGGCTACGCCCAGAGCCGGGAGCAGTGACCCGCACAATACGAGGAGGAGCGATCATGCCGACGCCATGTCTGCGCGTGGTGGGGCTCTCGGTGGATTATCCGGGCAGCGCTGGCAAGGTGTACCACGCGGTGCAAAATGTGTCCTTCACTGTGCACCACGGTGAGATTTTCGGCATTGCCGGCGAATCCGGTTGTGGCAAGTCGAGCCTGGCTCATGCCATCGTTCGACTCTTGAAGCCGTCGGCCACCGTCGCCAGCGGTCATGTCTATCTAGACGACCTTGACCTGATGACGCTAAACGAGGCAATGATGCGCTCGGTCAGGTGGGAAAAGGTGGCTATTGTGCCGCAAAGTGCGATGAATAATCTCAGTCCGGTGTTAAGGATTGGTGCCCAGATCGTAGACGCCATCGTGGCCCATGAATCCACCAGCCGGAACCGGGCTCTGGACCGCGCCAGAGAACTGTTGCGCAGGGTGGGACTGGCCCCTGAATTGGTGGCCAGCTATCCGCACCAGCTGTCGGGCGGCATGCGCCAGCGAGCGGTGATCGCCATGGCGTTGGCGCTCAACCCTCAGTTGCTGGTCATGGATGAGCCCACCACCGCCTTGGACGTGGTGGTTCAGGCCGGGATTATGCACCAGATTAAACAGGTGCAGCGAGAGTTTGGCTTCAGCGTCTTGGTTATCACCCATGATTTGCCCTTGTTGATGCAGGTCGCCGATCGCGTGGGCATAATGTACGCCGGAAGTTTCGTCGAGATCGTTCCGAGTCCGGTGATGCTGGAGCATCCCCGCCACCCCTATTCCCGCGCTTTAATGCAAGCCTTCCCCCCGTTGTTGGGGCCAAGCCGGCGCGCGCCCAGTATTGAGGGAACTCCGCCGGATCTGTCCATCGCCCTCAAGGGATGCAGTTTCGCCGCCCGCTGCCCGGAGGCGGTGGCCATGTGCGGCGTCAAAGCGCCGGTCGCCATGAGCCCTGGCCAAGACCAGCTGGTCGTCTGCCATCGATGGGAGGAGCCGTCGCGTGTTTAAGTTGGAGCTAGATCGGGTCACCAAACGCTATCCCGCCCGCGGGATGCACCGGGGGAGCATCCTGAGTGTGGACCAGGTTAGCCTGCAGATTCACCAGAACCAAAGCATTGCCCTGGTCGGAGAGTCGGGCAGCGGGAAAACGACTATTGCGCGACTGGTGACACGCTTGGAACGGCCGTCCAGCGGGTTGATACGGGTCAATCAGCAACGCCTGGAGGACCATTCCGGGCTACCCCGCTTGGTCCAAATGATCTTTCAAGATCCGTTTTCGAGTCTGAATCCGCACTACCCGATCGGATATAGCCTTGAACGGCCGGCCGAATTGCTGCACCGGATTTCCCGTCGCGAGGCAGCCGCTCGGGCTGCCGAAGCCCTTACCTTAGTGGGACTCACTCCCGCCGAAAATTATCTCGACAAACACGCCCACCAACTGTCGGGCGGTCAGCGGCAAAGGGTGAACATCGCGCGAGCTTTGGTCGCCCGACCGCAGTTGATCGTTGCCGACGAACCAACCTCAATGTTGGACGTGTCCGTCGGCCTAGGTATTCTTAATTTACTTCTCGACCTCAAAGAGCGTTCTGAGATTTCATATCTCTTCATCACCCATAATCTGGCTGCCGCGCGCTATGTCTCAGAGCGGATTGTTGTGCTTTATCGCGGCATCGTGGTGGAAGATGGGCCGTCTTTCGACGTGATTAACCACCCTCTGCATCCATATACTCAGTTGCTGGTGGAGAGCACACCCGACGCGCACAAGGCTCTGCCCAGGATTACTGTGCCGGATGCGCAAGAGATGGTTGGGGCCAGCGATGCGGGATGTCCATTTCGTGCCCGCTGCCCGCATCGAAGGGCACAATGTGAAGAACCGGTGGCATTGCAGCAGCGGGAAAAGCGTGAGGTCCGCTGTGTGTTATATGACCACTAGCCGGCTCGGCAATTCTAAAACCGCCTTTGGCAACTGGTCAAACTCTTTTTCCGCACATTTGAGAGACGATTTCTTCCCCCACCTGGTCTTTGTGCCGGGGTGTCGCCGGCAAAAGACGGCGGGGCGCCAGATCGTCCAAGATGGCCAGCATCCGGATGGCCGTAGGCGCGGCACATCTCCGATCTTCAGCGTGCAAAGAGAGTTCGGACAGGTGTTCCCGTGCCATCGCCTGCCGTATTGCCCGCTCGATGAGGGGTCGAATCAATAACGCCGGAAACTCCAGGCACAATAGTCAAGGCGTCGTTGGTCTTGCAAAAAGACCGGGGCGATCGCCATCGGTCCTTTTAAGTTTGCGTCTCTCAGAGCTAATTCCGCTGGCAGGCTATATCAGTCCAAAGGCTCTCACTAAGGGTGCGAAATGTGAGTCACCACAATGCGAGATTGTACACTACAGACCGGTTGCATACCATCCGGGCCAACACCTCGGACCCTTGGATTTCTTGTGCGGTATCACCAAGAACCCGTATTTGCGTATTGATCTTTGGTTGAAGCTGCGGTATGGTGTAGATGACCCATTGTGATGCATCGGCGACGAAAAAACGGGGGAAATGACACTGAAAGAGTCATCGGATGAGTTTGAGATTTTCCGTACCCTAAACGATCAAAAGCTGAGCGGAGCCGAAGCTCGCCTCGCCCGATACATTCTGAGTGTCCCCGAACAGGACATCGCCGGAATGACCGGGAAACAGCTGGCTGAGCAGTGCGACACCAGCCGATCGACCGTTGTCCGAGCGCTTAAGAGATGGGGAATCGGGGGCCTCGGCGATCTCAAGCGGGGGCTGCTGCACGGCGCCCAACGGACCCCGGGGAGCTCTTTAGTGGAATCCCACCTGGATCCGACTATTCGCCCGGAGGACAGCCCGAGCACCGTGGCCAACAAGGTCATGGCGTCGGTTGCCACCCGCTCAATGCGCTTTGCCCAGCTCTTGGCGACGAGTCCCGATTTGGAACTGCTGGTTGACCGGTTGTACCGTTGCAGCGTGGTGGCCTTGTTTGGCGTCGGATCTTCGTCGGTGGTGGCGATGGATTTGAACCATCGATTGCTGCGAATCGGCAAGGAAACGCGTTACGCAGAAGATGCCCACACGCAACTGGCCATCGCCTCAACCATGAAGTCGGAGGAATTGGGTCTGTTCTTTTCCTACTCAGGGAGGACCTCGACGACGGTTAGGGCAGCGCAAATAACCGGTGAACGCGGCGCGTTCACGGTTGCCATTACCGCCGCCCAACAGTCTCCCTTGGCAGAGGCGTGCGAGCTTACCATCGCCACCCCGCAGGGAGTTGGTCTGTTCGGCAGCGATGCAGTCATGACGCGCATTCTTCAGATTCTCTTTAATGAGGTGCTCTTTCATTGTTTGATTCTTCGGGATAACTCGCTGCTCCGTCAACTGGAAGAAGTCGACCGGGTGTTGGCGAGAGAAAAACTGTGAGGAGGCGATTGACCATTGGTTTCGCGTGATGCGGGTACGACCCGGCTCGAACAATTGTCCAAGAATATTCGTATACACATCCTGGAGCAGATTTACCAGGCAGGGTCAGGTCACCCTGGGGGCAGCTTGTCGTGTGCGGATATCCTGGCCGCTCTCTATGGGTACGGGTTGCGCGAAGGATCGGAGAAATCTCTGCCCATCGACCGCGATCATGTCATCCTTTCCAAAGGCCACGCTGCTCCGGCGCTATATGCGGCGCTGGCGGCGGTGGACATTATTCCCCGGGAGGAACTGAGGACGCTTCGGCAGTTGGGATCGCGTCTACAGGGACATCCGGATCGGTCTCGCCTTCCGCAGGTCGAAATGTCAACCGGCTCCTTAGGGCAGGGACTTTCTGTCGGGGTTGGTCTGGCCTGGCGAATCAAAACCAAAGGGCGTCGGGGACGGGTCTACGTGGTCGTCGGCGATGGAGAACTGAACTCTGGCCAAGTGTGGGAGGCGATAATGCTGGCCGGTGTTCTCGGCCTCAGCAATCTGGTTGCGATCGTTGACGCCAACGAGATACAAAACGACGGACCGGTGGCGTCAATCTTGGATATCCGCCCCTACGGTCCCAAATTTGTGGCCTTCGGATGGGCGGTGCGCGAGCTTGACGGCCATAATCTCGCCGAGCTGTGCGACAGCCTCGACTGGAGCCGGTCTCAAGAGGGGGATGCTCCGCGAATGTTGGTGGCTCACACCATCAAGGGACGTGGAGTCTCATTTATGGAAGGCAAGGCAGAATGGCACAGTCATGCTCTTTCCCAAGAGCAGTATGAACTTGCCATGGAGGAGGTTTCCGGCCGGTGAATGCGACCGCAGTTTCTCTACGGGATTGTTATGGCTCGGCGCTGCCCGAACTCGGCGCGCGCTTTCCCGGCATCGTCGTGCTGGATGCCGACCTGTCTTCGTCAACGCGCACCAAAGGCTTCAAGCAACGGTTTCCCGACCGCTACCTGAACGTCGGCATCGCCGAGCAAAACCTGGTCGGGGTTGCCGCGGGAATCGCTCTGGCCGGTGAAATTCCGCTGGTCAACACGTTCGCCGCCTTTCTTACCCGACGGGCGTGCGATCAAATCGCCATCTCAGTGGCCTATCCCCACCTTAACGTTAAGTTTTTCGGGTTTCATGCCGGAATCAACCTGGGAGAAGATGGCGCCACCCAACAGTCGGTGGAAGATTTGGCCATCATGCGCGGAATTCCCGGAATTCGCGTGTTCTCCCCAATCGATGCCACGGATTTGAATCGTACCCTGGAAGAGGTGCTCACCTGGGAAGGGCCGACGTATGTGCGTCTGTCCCGGTTTCCGACCCGGGCGGTAAGCGACGGGGAAGTCGAAGTTGGCCATGATCCCTTGGCCTGGAAAGTGCTCGAGCGGGGTGACGATTTGTGCGTGTTCACCACCGGAACGGTTACCGAGGAAGTCCTCAGGGCGACTGCAGAATTACGAACGATGGGGACAAACTGCCAGGTTGTGGCGGTAACGCGAATTAAGCCTCTGGCCGAGTCGATTCGCGAACTGGTCACCTTGGGGAACTCGCCTATTGCCGTGGTTGAAGAGCACAGCGTCTTTGGCGGCTTGGCCGATGCGTTGGCGGAATTGTTGGATCGAACTCGTCTTGACCACCGCTTGCATCGCATTGGAATCCCGGATCGATTCGGGGAATCGGGGCCGCCCCGGCAGTTACTCGAGCATTTCAAGCTTTCTGGTCAGCCGCTGGTAAGTGAATTATTGCGCGCCAGCCAAAGATAGCTGGCCGGCGTTTACAAGATGGATCATGAAAGGATGGATTGACCGATGAACGTTGCAGCCAAAGTACTGTTGACCGGGGCGGGAAGTCTGGCCTTAACCTCGTTGGCGGTCGGAGTCAGCTTCGCCCACCAGGCGCCGGCAACCCATAAGAAGACCGTAGTCACCGTCTGGTCTTGGTTTATCGCTGGTACCATGAAACAGGCGATCAAGCAATTCGAACGCACTCATCCCAACGTGGTGGTGAAGTACAGCTACTACAATTATTCCCCCCAGTTTCTGACCGCGCTCAAAGCGGCCGCGGCATCGAACAGCCTGCCTGACATTATCGGGCTCCAACCGGGATCCTTGACGCAGCAGTACAGGCCCTATCTGGCGCCGCTCAATTCCCTGGCCGCAAAGACCTGGGGATCGCACTGGGAATCGAAGATCTTCCCGGTCGACCGCGCCCAAATGCTGATGGGCAACCCGCCCGGCAACCATAACGTGTACATGTTGCCGCAAGAATCCCAGGTCATATGCCTTTGGTACAACACCCAGATATTTTCCAAGCTTCATCTCGCGGTTCCGCGAACATTTACCGCCCTCGTTCACGATGCCCACGCGCTATCGTCGCACGGCTATATTCCTATGTATCAAGGCGTCGCCGGCGCGTGGCAAAACGAAAATGTGTACGAGATGATTGCCGACCAGATTGCTCCCGGTCTGTTCCACAAGGCCCAACAGGGACAAGCGGCGTGGACCTCTCCCGGGCTGGTCAAAGCGATGACGGTCTGGAAACGACTGTTCACCACCGGAGTGTTTCAGGCGGGAGCGCTGGGCGACCAGGCCTATCCCACCGGAGCCCAGCTGTTTGCTGATGGCCGGGTCGGAATGATGGCCCTGGGCTCATGGTGGTTGCAGGAGGCCAAATACGCTCCGCCGATTCCTCCCCTGGTGCGAGGCATGAAGGGCTTTGCCCCGTTTTCCTTCCCGGCCCTCACCGCGCACGGCCACGTCAGCCCGCCGGTAGGCGGCATCGACGTGGGAGATGGGCTCACCAAGAACGGTGCTAGGAATCCGGCCGCATGGCAGTTTTTGGCGTCGTTGGTGGACGGAGCGGGAGAACAAGCGTCCTTGAATGCCCTCAACGATCTGCCAGCGTTCAAGGGATTTGCGCCTACCGCCGCCGTCTCGCCGCATATCTCGAAAATGTACCATGCCTTTATCGGCCAGCTGTCTCACGCCGAGAATCAGCGGTTTGCGTATCCACCCGTGCAGACTGCGTTTGATAACGCAATCGGGGGCGTGGCTGCCGGGAAACTGACGCCGATGGGCGCTTTGAAGCAGGTTCAGGCTGCAACCAAGAAAGCTCTGGGGCATTAGCCAAGGGCAGCACTTTTCATCACGAGGGGGGGACATGCAATCATGACTGAGGAAGACTCTGTGCTGGTTCAGGTCGGCACCCGCGACGCCATGGACCTCCCCCTCAATCGATCGCGTTGGAGGAGAAGTGCACTTTACCTCTACGAGATTCCGGCTCTGGCATTTTTCGGCATATTCGTTGGATACCCTATCTTGTGGGTGATCTACACCAGCCTTTTTGCCGCCACCGTGCATGGGGCGACGTATTGGGCAGGACTCGGCAACTATGCCGAACTGCTGCAAAGCCCGACGTTTTGGATGACGCTGAGAAACATGGCGCTGTGGGGCCTGATTACGATTCCCGTGCAGATGATCATTGGCGGTCTGCTGGCTTACGCAATTGAGCAGTATACAATTCGCTCGAAGGCTGTCTTTCGCACCGTCTATTTTGTGCCCGTGGTCACCAGTGTGGTTGTCATAGCCATTGTTTGGGAACAGATTTACGCCCCGTACTATGGGATCTTGCAGGCCGGTCTGACCGAGATCGGCCTGCACTTGAATTTTTCCCTGCTAGGTTCCTACGACACCGCAATCTTCGCCCTCATCATAGTCAACATTTGGGAATGGACGGGTTTCTCGATGCTGATGTATATCGCCGGCCTGAATGCCATTCCCCGCGAGATTTTTGATGCCAGTCACATTGACGGCGCTTCGGGATGGCGCCTCAGTCGCTACGTGTTGATCCCGCTGCTTTCTGGAGTCAATAAGTCATTGCTCCTGCTGGGAATCATCGGCACCCTGCAAACTTTTCCGCTGGTCTTTCTGATGACCAACGGCGGGCCCGACAACGCCAGCCAGGTCTTTGGGACCTATATTTTTCTCCACGGGTTTACCGAAGGGCAAACCGGACTGGCCTCGGCGATATCGGTGGTAGTGTTGATTTTGGCCGCAGGGCTGACCTTTCTTCAAATCCGCTATCTGGGAACCCAATTTCTAAGTCGGAAGGGGGACGCGTAATGCAAACCGTGCTTCGAATAGCGGCGCGCCGGTGGGTTATTGCGGCCCTCACCCTGTTTGCCGTCATTTGGCTGATTCCTGACTTGTATATGGTCAGCATTTCGCTGCGCACACCGGTCAACGCATTTGACCCGCATTTGCTGGCGTTTCCGCTGACCATCAGGAATTACTGGATTGTGCTCACCCAAAATCCCTTGCTGCGCTTTTTTCTCAACAGCTTGGTGGTTACCGCCGCCACCGTGGTGACGGTAATCGGAGTCGCGTCGTTGTGCGCGTATGCCATCAGCATATTGCGCCTGCGAGGAAGTCAGGCAGTGTTCGCCTTGTTGCTGGTGACACTGATGGTCCCGCTTTCTGCGCTGGTTGTTCCTTTGGCGGCATTGTTGGGGCGCCTCGGGTGGATAAACTCCTATCCAGGATTGATCGGACCCTATTCGGCATTGGGAATTCCATTTGCCATTGTGTTGTTCAAGGCGTTCTTGGATGATTTTCCGACCGACATTCACGAGGCGGCCATGCTGGACGGATGCACCACGTGGCAACTCTACTGGCGGGTGGTGCTCCCGCTCTTGCGCCCCCTCATCGGTTTTGTAGGCATCTGGCAGTTCATCACCTCGTGGAATGAGTTCTTTTTGGCGCTGGTGATCATGACCCGCAATCCGATGAAGACCTTGCCGCTGGTTCCCATGGAATATTCCGGCATGTATATGGCCAATCCCGGCGCTCTGTTCGCGATTCTTTGCATTATCGCCCTGCCGCTGATTCTCTTATACGTATTGGTGCAGCGGGTCTTCGTCAGAGGACTGCTGGAAGGATCCGTCAAGGGGTAGCGAAAACCATGGCTAAACTGTTTATCGGGGTGGATATCGGCACCTCCTCCATTAAGGTGGCGGTGGTGGAAGTTGACCCGCAAGGGCGGGCCCTGGTGACGTATCACGTGTCACGGAGCTATCCCGCCGGTCGGCAAAGGGACGCCGGAACTTGGAGTCAGCTGGCGCGGACGATGGTGGCAGAGCTGAATCCGGCGAGCGCCCCGGCGGGGATAGGGTTTAGCGGGCAAATGCATAGCCTGATCCCGCTGGACGAAATGCGCAGGTCGATGTCGCCGACCATGTTGTGGTGTGACATGCAAGGCCTGCCCCGCTTGCAGCGTTTCGTTGCCGAGCAGTGTCCGCTGAGTGAATTTGTGGAGCGCACGGGCAATCTGCCGCTGCCCGACTTTACCCTGGCCAAGTGGCTGTACCTCAGGAACGAGAAGCCGGATCTCGCCGATGGGGTGCGATATTTGCCAAGCGCCAAAGATTACGTCCGTTGGACGTTCGATCCCGGCAGCGACCTGATAACCGACCCGACTGATGCGGCCGGGACCCAGGTCTACAATCTTTTTCAGCAAGCCTGGGATCCGGTTCTAATCAAGCAGGCAGAGATCCCTGCCTCGGCGCTGGGTATCATCTTGCCTTCGGCTCAGGTAGTGGGAAAGGCCGATGAACTCAACCGGCAGTGGGCGGGGACACCTCTGGTCAACGGGGCAGGAGACCAGGCGGCCTGTGGTCGCGCGGTGGGAGCGGGGTCGCCTGGCCAGGCTTCCCTCTCGCTGGGCACTTCGGGAGTGCTGGCGGTCTCACTGGCCAAGACGGCGCTGCCCGACGGGTGGACTGGAGATCTGCACATTTTTCCCGGTTGGCAGCCTGATATGTACCAAGTCATTGCAACCATCCCTGCCCTGGGCTCTGGACTCTCGTGGGCGGCCAGCCTGCTGGGAGTTGACCTGGCAGCCCTGGACGACTTGGCGCGGGAAGGTTCGGAGATAGACCTGGGCGGCGAGCAGGCCGGCTTTTTTCCCTTTCTCGACGGCATGGGCGCCCCCAACCCGGATTCGACGGTGCGCGCGGCATTTTACGGCTTGAGTTCTTCTATGGACCGACGCGTCATAGCGTGGATCATCTACCAAGGGTTTGCCATGGAGATCAGAATGCTGGTCGACGCCATCAATGCCGTCGGCGTGGACATTAGCCAGGTTACCCTGAGCGGCGGCGCCAGCCAATTGCCGACGTTTGCCGCCGCAATTGCCGCCTATCTGCCGGTTCCCTGCCGGCGGGCATCAGCCCGCGCGGGATCCGCCGTAGGGGCGGCGCTGATTGCCGCCGATACCGTATTGGGGCCAAACACGGCGTGGTTAGACTCGGCCGAGCGGATTCGCGCCGCTGCCCGGCCGATGGATCCCCTGTGGCTGGCGCGACGCAGTGCCCACCCCAAGCCTTGGCAGTTCGCATAGCAGAGGGGATACTACTTGGCCATTCCGGCAACGACGCCAGCGCCGATGACAGATTAGTCGCAGGGGGAACCAGCCATGTCCATCGACCGCAGGAAGGCAGCCAAGGTGTCGCTGGGAGTGGACTACGGCACCACGTCGGGTCGCGTGCTGGTGCTGGACCTCGCCAGCGGACGGGAGCTGGCTACCGCGGTGGTGCCATACCGGCACGGCCTGATCGAGCAAACCTTGCCCGGCTCGTCGATACCGCTGGCAGCCGACTGGGTGCTGCAAGACCCTCACGATTACCTGGACGTCCTGCACGAAGGCGTTCCGGCGGCCATGCGTGCGGCCCGAGTGGCTGCCTCGCAGGTCGCCGGGATCGGTGTCGATTTCACATCTTGCACAGTCTTGCCGGTAGACGCGCGCGGAGTCCCCCTATGTTTCGATGCCGCTTGGCGATCCCGGCCTCACGCTTGGCCCAAGCTGTGGAAACACCGGGCCGCTGAAGCTATCGCCGACCGAATGACCGAGGTTGCCGGCGATCGCGGCGAACCTTTCTTATCCCGCTATGGCGGTCGAATTGCGGCAGAAGGGTACTTTCCCAAGCTGATCCAGATTTTCCAAGAGGAACCTGCGGTTTATCAAGCCATGTTCGGCTTCATCGAAGGCGCCGACTGGATAGTCTGGTATCTGACCGGCCACCAGCGACGTAACGTGACCACCGCAGGCTTTAAGGCACTGTGGTCGCCTGCAGAGGGCCTACCAGCCCAAGAATACTTTTCTGCGGTGGCACCAGGCTTTACCGATCCTTGGGCGAAATTGGGTCATGAATTCTTTCCCTTAGGGCACTCGGCAGGTCACGTACGGCCGGAGGTGGCCAATCGGCTGGGGATTTCGGTCGGTGCGGCAGTAGCCGTGGGCAATGCAGACGCTCCGGTGGCCGTGCCGGCGGTTGGGGTGTCCGCCCCCGAAACCTTAGTCATGGTGATGGGAACCTCGATTTGTCACTTGACCGTGGCCGCCGAGGAAGTCCGTATGCCGGGAATTACCGGGGTGGTCAAGGACGGCGTGCTGCCTGGATGGTTCGGTTATGACGCCGGGCAGGCGGCGGCCGGCGACATGTTGGACTGGTTCACCCGCACCTCGGTGCCGGCTGCATTTCAAGCCCCCGAGGGCCGTTCGCTGTACGACCATTTGATGTCGCGGGCAAGAAACCTGGCTCCGGGCGAGAGCGGCTTGTTGGCGCTCGACTGGTGGAGTGGAAATCGCGGCACCCAAACGGGCGACCATTTGACCGGGGTAATGGTGGGGATGACCCTGAATACATCCGTCGAGGCCCGCTACCGCGGCCTTTTGGAATCGTTGGCCATGGGTACCAGGCGGATCATCGAAAACTTTAGCGACCATCATATCCCGATTCTTCAACTAATTGCCTGCGGCGGGCTAGCCGTAAAGAACCCGTTGCTGGTGCAAGTGTGTGCCGACGTTACGGGCCTTCCGGCTATGGTACCGGATTCCCGCGAGATTCCAGCCCGCGGTGCCGCGCTGTTTGGAGCGGTGGCCGCCGGCGCGGAGCAGGGCGGCTTTGATTCCATCGCCGAGGCCAGCGCGACATTGGCTGCGCCGATTCTGAAGTGCTACCATCCGGATCCTCTCGCCGTCCAACAATATAACGAGATCTACCCTCTTTACCAGATGCTCCACGACCACTTTGTGGGGCCGGGAGGCGATCTGCTCCGGCGGCTGAAGGCCGCCCGCTCCCGCCGCCTCAGGGCGTCGAACCGGAAAGTCTGAGACCCAAGGAAAGAAGCCAGTGACAAACGGGCGCTAGCGCCAAGTTTCACCACAGTCGGGCCGCATCTTGCTCGTTTATATACTGCTCACGGATGAAAAATGCGCACTCAAACACCCGAAAACCAGCGCAGATCTCCATGTTGATCATGACACACATATGTATGTTAAGAAAATTTGACCAGCGAGCAGTATAGACCGAACCGAAGTCTATCAGAGGTGGTGCAGGGGACTGGCTACCTCCTGTTGAGAGACGCAAGCGGGAAAATTGACACGGTTGCATTGGAACCAGGGGTGACAGCGTATATCTTCGGGGGTCTTGCGCACCGAGTGATTAACAGTGGGACCGAACCGCTGGTATGGTTTGCTGTCTATCCTTCGGACTCCGGACATGACTATGACTGGGTTGCTCAGCATGGATTTGGACTACGATTGGTCGAAGTCAACGGGCGGCCAGAGTGGATCGAGTACGGCGTTGGCAGTAGATAAAGGGCGGCCCTCGATCCCCGCAGCCATAGCATGGAGGCACAAGGACACTCCGCCGTTGTGCCGCCAACCACCGTGGAACCCGGCGTGTGGAATTGCCGCACCGGGCTCCGGGAAGACCGGGTGCTTTCCATGCTCCGATGCCCCAGTACGTCGGAGATGACGGGCGGGAACCGGGGTTTTTTGGCGAGCGAGACACCTGCCAGGCTGTGGCGGTTATGCGCCCCGTTAGTTGTATAGTTAACGCTCGCTTCGGCTTCGAGTTTCGCCCGAGAACCGCTCGCTGAGCAATCAAAAAGCTCCGATCCGAGGGCCAGCGCTAGATGGCTACTCGCGACCTAAACAGGTTACGCGCTAGGAAGAGTGGGCAATCTGCCGAGCCGAGCTTCAAGGAGTTGTTGCAACGATGCTCGATTCCAAGTGGGATAAGCCCACACCAAGGCCCCCACAATCTCGCCTGATGTTTCCGGCCGTTCCCAGTTGACAGTTTCAAAGGCGTCATCGGCGAAATAGATCGTCCTGGCGGCATCGCGGTGATCTAAAGCCAGATAGAGGACATCCCCTTCTTGATCGTAGGATATCTCGACGCTATGAACGGTGTGCGCAATCGTGCGCCTCGACTTCTTCCTGCCCCGAAGCCGCCGGCCTCAAGCCAGCGGGTCTCGCTTCGTGTCTGACAGGCGTGACTTTCCCGTCGATCCCGCCCTTTGACGGAACCGTCGGCTT
>JAJZXC010000221.1 GCA_021846365.1 Bacillota bacterium
TTTTGCAAAAAACTTTTTTGACCTTCCCCTCAAAGTGGCTTCCTCCATCGCTTTCATTATTCATGCGTCAGCCCTGGACGTTGGCCGGAAAACTCCTTTACCCAGACAATTCCGCCGCTTCATCACATAGAGACAATAAGGCTGGGGATAAACATGGCGCAAAATCGCTCACCCGATCGCGGCTTGCGGCCGGACGATGCGGTCCGGTCAGAATGGCAATTTTACCAAAGGGATCATGAGGCCTATGTTATCAGCCGAGTAGCTTGCAATGACCTCCGCCGGCAAACGCGCGACGGGCAACCGTGGGATCTCCTCGGCGCCATCCGCACCGTGGCGGACGGGGGCAGGTGGACGGTCCAAATCCGCCCGGCGAGAAACCGCCCACCGCCGGGATCTCGCCCCGATCCCTCAGTCAACCCCTCGCGCGACAGGCTGTGCTCCGCCGGCGGTCGGTGCCGCCACGGATATGGGTTGTGCTTGCCATATCCCCAGCTAAGGGCGCACTGGACGGGCGGTTAACCTCAGTCTCGCCATTCGGCCAACACCGCATTTTGGTCGAGAATGCTCTGGTAGTGCGATAGGGGGGTAAAGCGTCCCTGAGGATCATGGCTGACGTACAGTTCATATTTACGGCGATGATCCTCGGCCCGGGCATACCCGAAGTGCTTGCAGCGCAGACCGCAATAATATGGCTCAGCGAGTCCTACCGGTATCCGTCCGCAATGCAACGGTTGGTTGCGCCAAGCGTAACGTGCTCCCGGCCGGTGGCGGACCAGCATGGGGGTAATTCGGCCAGCCGGATTCCACAATTTGTCGACTCGGTAATGCGTCATCGAATTCCAAAATTCGTACAGGCGCATGGCCAGCACGTCGTGGGCAGTCTGGGTCAAAAGCCGCCTCTTTTCTTGCCGAAAGCGCGGTTCCAGCATTTCGTCGGCGTCGATGGCCAAAATCCACTCGGGCCCTTCGGCGACCACCAGATCCCACAGTTGGATGCGCAAAACCGATTCATTTTGCCAAAACAGCGACGTTTCGCGGCGATGGAAGACGACTTTGGCAAACGATCGGCACACCTCGGGGGTGGCATCTGTCGAACCGTCGTCTAGCACCACGATGCGGTCGCAATAGGTTGCGAGATCGCTTAGCACCATGGGCAAATATCGGTCGGCCTCGTTGCGGACGATCATGCCGGCAATCAGCACCGGATCAGCCATCCCCATATTCTCTCTCCTCCTTCAAGAAATCTGCCCACTTGGCCCGAAAATAGCGTTCGCTTTCCGAAAACATCTGGCGCAACTCCTGCCCGCTCTTGTTCCCGCTCGCGCCCGAAACGGCGTGATACATCCGGCTATAGGGCCAATAGACGACGCGGTAGCCGTGCCGGCGAGCATTATAGCTGTAGTCCGTCTCTTCGTAATAGAAAAAATAGGACTCGTCGAACAGGCCGAGGACCGGAATCAGGTCCCGGCGGATCATGTAGGCCGCTCCTGACACACTGAGACAATCGATGGGCCTGGCGTACAGGCCAGGATCGTCGGGCTTCATCCAGCCGCGAATGCGCGGTGACGCGTTGCTGCCGATCACCCCCGCGCTCACGATTCGGTTTTGGAAATCGACCAATTTCGGTCCCACTACGGCAATCTGTGAATCTGACTGAAAACCGCGGACCAGTGCGCTGAGCCAACCCGGGGTGGCCGCCGTGTCCGCGTTCAACAATAGAATATAGCGGCCCTGGCCCGCATTGGCCCCCTGGTTGCACGCCCGAGCATAGCCCCAGTTGCGGGTATTCAAGATCACGGTAGCTCCCGGAAGGGAGTTCAAGTACTCGCGGGTACCGTCGGTACTGGCGTTGTCGACCACCAGCAGGGTGTAGGCCAGGTCAGCGTGTTGTCGGATGCTCCCAATGCAACGCTTTAGATGGGCGAGGCAATTGTAACTCACCACGACGATGTCCACGCTTTGGCCGGCGTCCGCGTTCCCCGGGTGGACCGACCTTATGAGCCAAGGATCAGTCACCTGTTTGTCGTAGGGAAAACGGCGATAACGGGACACCGAATCATCTCCTCTCGAGGGCCGAGCATGTCGGCGCAAGCTCGTTTAGCAGGTTTGAGTCCCACCTATAGGGGTATTCGGTGAGGAAATTAATGGTTCCAGCCGAAAATCTACCCCGGCAGTCGCAAGCCCAACATCCCCCGCCCCATGCACCAAACAATAGAGAGCAAGACGTTCACCGCCGATGCCAGCGGTCCCCGGCTTTCCCTTCTCACCCGCAAGGTGGCTATTCCGCGTCGCACCCCGGCGGCGAACTACCGCCCTCCTTTCCCGATCGAGCATCTGCCTCGCTGGCTACCCTGCCCCACTCGGTCCCGGTCGGTGGTCGCGCCGGATCCGTCTCGCCGAAGATGGCCTGCAACCACTTCGGCGTAGGTCCCAGGGCGATCATCCACAGATGGTGAATCGCTCGCGTGGCCGCCACGTAGAGCAGTCGACGGTCATCTGGGGTACTGAACGACGCTCGCGAGACGTCACCGACGACGACCGCATCAAACTCCAACCCCTTGGCCAAGGCCAACGGCAGCACGAGCACACCCGTCGTAAACGCCCCCGCCGGGCTGGTGACCAAGACCACTCCGGCCAGATCGGTGCTAAGGATGTCGGCCATCCATTGGGCGTCGGCAATCGTGCGGGCCAAAACCCCTATTCGCGTCCAGCCCAGCGCTTGGCCACGGCGAATAAGACGGGTCACTTGGCGGCCCCAATCTTCCCCGGGGGTGGCCCGTAGCAGTTGAGGAGGGTCGCCCGGCCGATCAAGCGCGGCCACCGCGATCTGCCGCTCCCGGGCCGGCAAGATCTGGCGGGCAAAGTCGGTGATGGCCTGGCTCGACCGATAGCAGGTCCGCAGGCGGACCACGGCGCGCACCGACTGCCCGTGCTCGGCGTGCAGATAGGAGTCCAGGGCCTGGTCGGGCCGACGGCACCCATACCCTGGATGGAGCAATTGGCGTATGTCTCCCACCGCGGTCAGATAGGTATTGGGAAACAGTCGGCCGAGCGCCGCATATTGACAGGGAGTATAGTCCTGAGCCTCGTCGATCACCAGCATGCGAACTCGCGGCAAGGCGCGCTCGCCGGTCACCGCCGCCCGTAGCCAGACAAGCGGCGCGAGATCCTCGTGGGCGATCCCCATCGCGGGCGGGCGGGAAAGAGTCTGGTCACCAATTGCTCGCCAGGTATCTGCTGGCATGTCATGCGGCCGCGGCCCCCGAAACCGCCGCCGGTATAGCGAATGCCAGTCGACGTATTCGGCCCGTTTGACGCTCTGTTCCAGCTGATCCCGATATCTCGCCACCCGCTCCTCCACTTTCTCTGCCGCCTCCTCGTTCCAGGCTGATTGCTGCAATCGCTTCCGCCAGGCCTCGAGGCCGCTTTGCCATATCGGCCGGTCGCGTTGTCCGATCTCCTCCAGCCGCGCTGCCAGGGGAAGGCCGGCCAAATCCCGGGTAAACCACCCCTCCAAGGTTTCGGGCCGAATCCACGGCGACTTCCCCGAACCGATCGATACAAACGGCAGCCCTTCGTCTGCCAGCCGATCGGCATAGGCTTCCAGGTCCTGTACGAAGGCAAGCGACGCCTTCCACGTCAAGCGCACCGAGTCGGCGCTCACCGACGCTGGCAATAGCGTCAGGCAGGAGTCCAGACTTTCCAGGCGGGATTGAAAGGTCAGGGTGGGAAAAAGATGGGCGATCAGGTCGTCGAAACTCCACATTATGGGATTGTCTTCCCCTAACTCAGGCAAAACGGCGGACACGTAGTCGGCAAAGAGACGGCTCGGAGACAGGAAGAGGATGTTACAGGAAGTCAACGTTTTCCGTTCCCGGTAGAGCATGTAGGCAATTCGTTGCAGGGCCACGGAAGTCTTGCCGCTTCCCGCGGGCCCCTCTACGAAAAGATGGCCCCGCGGGGTCATCCGAATGGCTTCATTTTGCTGACGCTGAATGGTTGCCACGATGTTGGTCATGCGGCTGTCGGAGCGCGCCATCTGTTCCTGCAACACCTCATCACCGATGGGCAACGTGGTGTCAAACGCGCCGTCGAGCTGGCCGTCGCGAATTAGATATTGGTGCTTGGCCGACAAGGTGCCTGACACCAGTCCCCCGGGAGCTTGGTAACTGGCCGGTCCCGGTTCGGCTTCATAGTACAAGTTGGCTGCCGGAGCTCGCCAGTCGTAGATAGGCACGGCCGGATCCGCGAAACCCCAAAGACCAATCCGCAACGACTCGGCGTCTGGTTCCCCGTCCGGGCGAAAATCTAGTCCGGCGAAATAGGGCCGTTGTAGTTGGCGCCGCATCCTGGCCAGCCGGTTCCGCGTCTGGTCGGCGTCGGCCTGAGCCCGCCGAAACCACTGGATATGCTGCAACCAGCCAATCACGTCGGAGCCGTCGGTCTTGAAGTCTGGGCCGAGTCCCCAGGTCCAGTTGGTGATCTCGTCCTGTTGCCTTGCAGACGAAACTTCGATGGCATCGATCCGCCGTTTCAGCGCGGCTACCACACAACGCAATATAGACGCTTCTTCCTTTACGCTGTCATTCGAGTCGGGCATAAAACGACCTCCTAAACCGCTATCGGATTGCAAGGACGATTCTGCAAACTGCCCGGATAACCCGGGGACGGCGAGGTTCCGTGATCCTTTCAGGGATGAAAAATGGAAACTTGTCTGGGTCCAGCTGCCCCCTTTGACTTCGTGGAGCGTCGGTCTAACGCAACACCCGTGGATGGTGCAACAGATAGTCTAACCGCCCAGCCTCCCCCAGGGCTACGGCAAAGTTCCGGCAACCCGCATGGTTGATGGATATCAATAAATAGTGGACAGCCTCTTTTCACAGGTATATCATTGGATTATGAAACCAGAAACTTCCATGATATCGGTTCCTATACGGGAGATCACCGTCCGCCTGGTGGCGCA
>JAJZXC010000222.1 GCA_021846365.1 Bacillota bacterium
AGTTGGCCCACCCTGCCGCCATAGTATGGGTCTTCCCGGCCGTCGAGCCAGTTGCGGGACTCACGGGAGGGACCGTTGTCGCTTTGGTAAAATATGAGGGTGTTCTCCAACTCGCCTTGCCGCTCAAGTTCATCGCGGATCGCCCCCACTCCGTCATCAACCGCACTCAACATGGCTGCCATGATCTGCCGGTCCCAGGGCAGGTCGGCAAATCGGTCCAGATAGCGTTGCGGCGCATGCATCGGATAATGGGGCGCATTATACGCGACATATAAAAAGAAGGGATCGGTTCCTGACCGGACTTCCCGAATGTACTTGACCGCATGGTCGGTGACCATTTCGGTAAAGTACTCGCCGTTGGCGTAAAACTCGGCGCCATTTTTCCAAAGGTCGTGAATCGGATTCACGCCGCCGCCCATACCCCAGTAATAAATGTGCGAATAATAGTCGATGCAGCCGGCCATAAATCCCATCCACTGCTGGAAGCCATGGCTCCCGGGCCGGCACTCAGGACTGAGGCCCAAATGCCATTTGCCGAAAAACCCGGTCTGATAACCGAGCCGCCGGAGTTCCGACGACAGGGTCGGAACCTCCGGCAACAAGCCGGGGGTGGTTCGCCGGCCTCCCAGGATCGAGCGCACCCCGGCGCGGGCGGGGTATCGCCCTGTCAGCAGGGCGGCGCGCGACGGCGAGCACACCGGACTGGCCGCATACCAATTGGTGAACCGCACCCCCGACTCGGCCAGGCGGTCAAGCTGCGGAGTGCGAAAATCGGTCGCCCCCATACACGACAGGTCGCCGTAGCCTTGGTCATCGGTCATGAAGATGACAATATTCGGTCGCGTTGCGATCGACATGCTCTAGCCTCCCACTACTTGTTGATGTCCTCCTGCATGATACTCCAGTGCTGAAACTCCCGCCCGGCGGTCGGCTCATGCCCACTCCACCGCTAAGGTGACCAACTGCTTGGGGCCCAAGGCCACCCGCACCTCACGATCATGCCACTCCGCGCCGGCCACCACCGTCTCCTGGAGATCGAGCAGTTTGGCCGCGGCCAGCGGACGGTCAAACTGGATCACCCCTTGCGAGGGTACCGCCCGTGGGTTAAACAGCCGGATCACCCCGCGGTCCGGGCGCTCATCGGCTCCTTTGATCGCCGACACGATCACGTCCGCCGCCTCGACCGTGAGAAAGGATTTGCTAAGCGGCAGATCGCGCATTCGGCGGTGCGGCGCATCGAAATGAACGGCGTCCACTGCCCGCTGGATCACACGCAGTCCGCCCACGAACTGCTGATGCTCTTTCCATAGCCGCCCCGCCGGATCCCCGTCAACGGCAAACGGCCGGATGGCATAGCTGAAATCCAGATCGCCCAGCAATTGGCCGCCATCGGTGTCGTTGGCGGCGACCACCTGGCCGATGCTGCGGAACAAGGTCAGGGCGATAGTGTGCCCGTCGTGGTTGCGCACCGCCGCTTCGTACAGTCCCCGGCTGTAGATGGCGAGCCCGGCGCGACCGTCGTGGAGCACGATGAGACCGCTATGGGGCACCACCCCGCTGAAGTTCTCCAGGTACTGCGAATAGTCCGGCAGATCCACCGCGCGTTCGACCAGGTCGAAGGGAGTACTGGTAAAAAAGCTCTCGGTCGTGAGTCCCGTCGGAAACAGCACCCGCAGCCGGTGATCACGTGCCGTATTGTGGATCACGGTGCGGCAGCGCAGCAGCGGGTCGTCCTGGCGCAACTCCACTTCGGTGGTGACCGTCAGCGTGGTCAGCGCCGCGCTCCGCGCCGTGTGCCCGGGCGCGATCGCCTCCGGCACCCGGAGCGCGGTCTGCATCCGCAGGCGCGTGGCCAGCGGCCCGTCGTTCAGCACGGAAATCTCCGCCCGTGCCCCCCAGCTCGAAACCTCCGCATTGCTGACCGGGTGCGCGTGGGTCCAGGCGTCGCCCATGTCCGCCTCGTCCTCAAACTCCAGCAAGCCGCCATAGCTGTGCCCGGTGTCGTGATCGGTGATCCTGATCGTCCCGTTAGGCTCGACATGAAGCGTGATCCGGCCATTGTCCCAGGTGTGCTCGGCAATGCGTTGCGACCCGGGATACCTGACGGGAGTGGACATCCGTTGGGCCCGGTATTCGCCCGGCTGCGGGCCTTCCATCGGCAAGGGCTCGACAAGGTATGACGCGTAGCCGAAGGCAGGCACGACCCCGGCCAGGGCCAGGTGGAATCGGTCGACCGCCTGGGTTGCCGGGATATCGCGGTACCAACGGTGAAGCTGCACCTGGTTGCGGTCGACGGCGAGCACTTGATATGGCACTTCCCGCCCTGTCGCGCCATAAATCTTGAATGAGGTTCCCCCGTACAGGGGGAATTTGACCGCCGCGTCGGTACCCGCCGGCAATGTCAGGTCGATGGCCAACACGCCGTCTACCGCCTCCTGCGACGGGTTGAATACCGTCACCAGGAACTGGCCCGGAGCGCCTTGAGTGTCGATATGGTGGGTGATGAACTTTAACTCTTCCTGAATCATGGCTTCGCTGACCAACCGGCTCTGATCGAACCGCCCCACCATGTCGCGATCCACCTGATCGGTTCCCGTGCCGCAGATGGAATCGTGTGCGTGGTTTTGCAACAGATACTCCCAGGCCTTGGCCAAAAATCCTTGCGGATACGGCCGACCCTCCAGCATGGTGAATACTCCCCACGGCTCCGCCCAGTGCAGGAGCAGGGTTTCGCAATGCTGGTTCATCTGCTTTAGATGAACCCGGGTCGACAGGGTGTTGGCCAGCACGTTGTTGCTGACGCCCTGGTTGCCGGGGACTCGCTGTTCCCCGCTATACACCCGCAGGTCTCCGACTTGGGCCTTCAACGCGTCGAGATACTGCGCCAAATCGGCATGAACAAAGTTGACGCCGAGGTCCGACGCGTTGAGCGTCTTTAGCATCCAGGGCAGACGCGGCTCCACTTCGCCGTGGTCGACGCCGTCAAAGGCGACGGTAATGGCGGTGGTCGCCCGCCTGCGCTTATACGCCAAAAAGACTTTCACGCGATCAATGAATTCTGCTGGTTGGTAGACAAATTGGCGATCCGCAAAGGGCCAGCGGGCGGCAAAAAACCAGTCAGAGTACGATCGATCCTCAGAGAGTTTTAAGCCCAACACCCGACTGCCGTCGGCTCCATCCCACCAGATTTCGGCTGTGGGACAATCCCCGAGCCCGCGGAAGAAGACGACCGAATCTATGCCGAATCCCCGCAAGATCTGGGGCAGTTGGCTGTTGTGGCCAAACGCGTCGGGGATATATCCGCAGCGAAGGGCCTCGCCTCCCCACTGACGGGCAATTCGCATGCCGAGGGCAAGGTTGCGAATCAGCGACTCGCCACTGACCAGAAATTCATCGGGCATGACGTACCAGGGCCCGACGCGGATCCGTCCCGCTTCAATCAGCGCCCGCAGCCTCTCCGAATTTTCCGGGCGAATCTCCACATAATCGTCTAGCAGAATAGTTTGTCCATCCAGGTTAAAATGGCGGTACTCGGGGTCTCCTTCCATGATGGCGATCAGCTCGTCCAGCATATACACCAGGCGGACCCGAAAGCCCTGAAAGGCTTGATACCACTCTCGGTCCCAGTGGGTGTGGGACACTACATACACAGTGTCAAACAACGGGCCGTCGCTCGGCATCGAATCCCCCCGCTCTACTTACTACTGGACTTTTGTGGTTTAGGTAAAGTTGGACAAGGTTTTTGGAGATTTACAAATTGCATTGTAAGGCACCATGCTAATTATGCAATAATCCATATCTTACCATCCGGAGAATAATCTATTGTTGCACACTTTCGACCATAATGCAACCATCCGATTTGACTCATAAAAAAGGTACTTGAAATGCCTTCGTTGCCTCACAAAAAAATGTACTCGAAAAGGGGTGCGGTGATGGCAACACGAACTGCTCGGCATCAAACTCAGGAGGAGCTTTTGATGCCGTTGTCTTTGTCTGAACGTCTGGCGGTGACCCAGGAATTAGCCCAACAATATCGTCGCGCCACGAAACGCGAGCGCTCGGCACTCATTACCCAACTTCAAACCCTGTGTGGCTACAACCGGTCCTATGCCGGGCGGGTCTGGCGGGCAGCCTCCGCGCATCGCGGTCGCCCCAAGCGTCGATCCCCCAAGCCCGGTCGCAGCCGGAAACCGACCTATGGTCCGGCGGCCAAGCAGGCGCTCGTGCAATGTTGGGCCATTCTCAATTTTCCCACCGGCAAACGCTTACAACCGTTTTTGACCGAACTGGTCGCCCAGTTAGAACACCACGGGGAGCTGACAGTGGACCCGGCGACGCGGGGGCAGCTCCTCGCTACGAGCGCCGCCTCCATCGATCGCTTTCTCGCTCCCGAACGGCGGCGGTTAGAGGTCAAAGGCCGCCATGGGACCAAACCGGGCACCCTGCTCAAACACCAAATTCCGGTCCCTACCTGGGCGGAGTGGGACGATGCGACCCAGCCCGGGTTTCTCGAAATCGATCTCGTCTCCCATGATGGCGGCGCCGCCCGCGGCGACTTTGCCTGGACGCTCGACATGGTCGACATCCTCACCGGCTGGACCGAAACCGCCGCCGTGCCCAACAAGGCCCGGAAGTGGGTGCTGGAGGCGCTGAACGCGCACCGCAGCCAGTTCCCGTTTCCCCTGCGCGGCCTCGATTCCGACAATGGCAGTGAGTTCATCAACCATCATCTGGATATGATCATACTGAAAGATGATTCGCTTAAAACCGTATGGACGGAGGCCGAAGGACTACGGAAGCTGGATGAAATCGGGAAATTTCGACGCCAACATCGCTGGGGCAACCGTGACCAAAGTTTTTGGTGGACCAACGGCATCGAATATGAATTCAAGCTCAACGGCCA
>JAJZXC010000223.1 GCA_021846365.1 Bacillota bacterium
GTTCGCCCGCCGTAGCGAAAGGGCGTTCCCTCGGGGTAGCGACGAATGTTTGTCATAGCCCTACCCTACCCGGAAACAGAAGGGCTGTCTAACCAGGTCAACAGGCTTGGCGGGAGATCAGCGCGGATAGTGCTGCAATATCGCGACATAGCTAGTCCTGACGCAAGCCAGGCCGACCTAACGCCCCTACTTAGTGTTCAGAACGTCCCTCTGAGAGAGCTACACCCACCGGCATTTCACGAGGTAACCCAGACAGCTAAACATTCTCAAATGCGCGGCAAAACCTCTAGCTCGTTGGCGATGGGGCTATAAGGCGCTCGCCGTCAGGCGATGGGGACCGAGGTGGTGCTGATTGGAGCCGCCAATTTTTTATGGGCATGTGCCGTGGCCTCCCGGGATGCCGTCATCCGATGTTAGGTGCCCACGCAGCGCTCTTTGACTTTGCCATTCTCGATCGCTGGTTAAGGAGTCGGCCTGAGCTCGGGCTATCCGTATACCGGCGCAACCTCTCCAACTGTGTTCAACCCGGTCAACCCCTTGGCCATAAACCGTTATGCGGCATGCCAGCCTCCGGTTACCTTTTCCCTCAGTAGGCTCGCACACGAGCTGCCAATACTCCAAGCCAGCAGCTTTTTGGTATGTCCTGAGGAGCAGCGTCCGTCCCCAAAGCCGCCCACACCCGACTATATATTCGGCAAAAAAGAACTTGCATTTAGGATTTCTGACACAAATGGTCGGGAGGCTGGATATGCTCGAAGTTGTGTCCTTATATGCCGTCGGCTAAATTAAAAATCTTTTTTGCCGAGTATATAACAATTGCAGGCCGCTTGCACATCTTGTCCATGCTAACGGATTCGGAAATTCAGATGGGATTGAAGAGTCTGACGGGAAGCTGTGCTGCCTATCGGCAATCAACGCCAAGCCCTCGAAAACGGATGCAAGCCTGGCTCCGCCTTTGGCCATGAGCTGGTGCACAGCCGTCGGCGGAAGGATCTCTACGATACGCCGTTCGGACGTGGTCAATTGCGGCCGAAAGGGCGTCGCCAGGATTTTCCGGACCCCCTATGCTTAAGCCAGAGATCCCCCACCGGTGTCAATTGCGGCAAGCCGAAGAGGGATGGGGTCGGTTGGTAGAGAGGAGGAATCTCGGATGGAAATGCGGTTACGTGTAACCCCGGCAGAGCCCCCGGCGGCGCACGAGATCCGGTTGCCGGCTTCCGCGGCGCGTATGCAAAGGGGACTCATTATCGCCTCGGTGGCTCGGGGCAGGAGTTTGATTGAGACCGGCGGCGGATCCGTCCCGCGCGTGGTACAAAGCACGGTGGAGGTGTTACGACGCCTAGGGACATCGATCGTGCAGCGGACGGACGGTTATGTGGTGGAGGGTGGCGACTACTGGCTCCAGCATCCCGATCAACATATTTATCTGGGCGATTCGGACTGGAGCGTGCTCCCGTGGATCTTAGCCATGGGTACCAGAGTACAGAACGGTCCGGTGATATTTGAACCTCACCCCGTTCGGTTCCAGTACCCGATGACGGGGTTGATCAAGGCGTTGGAAGCCGTCGGCCTCAAGTTTAGCGTGGATCCGACGTCCAAGAGCGTGCGCGCCCTTCCCGACCAGCCTCAGGGAGGAACGGTTGATCTTTCACCTCCCATCAGCCGTTGGGTCTCCTCGGTGCTGATGGCGGCTCCCTTGGCCCGGGCTCCGGTCACCATTCAACTGGCCGACCCGTTATCGTCCGGGGCCGACGCCGTCTTAACCGCACAACTGCTGCGACGATTCGGCATTTTCATCGATGCCGATGAGTCGCGCGGATGGTGGCGTCTAGACGCCCCCCAAAACTTTCGGGCAGCCGAGGTCGCTGCGCTCCCCGATCCGTGCCTGGCCGCTTTCTGGCTAGCCCGGGCGGCCTGCCAGCCCGGCCATACGGCGATCATTCGCGATCAGCACCCGTTGCCCAGCTTGCTGGAGCGGTTGGTTGAGATCTTGCAAGCGATGGGTGTGGACATTGCCAGCAATCGAGGCGGCGGCACCGTCAGCCTACGAAATCCGGGACGACTCACCGGCACCACCGTCGCTGCCGACGGCTTGGCTCAGCTCGTCCCCATGCTGACCACCCTTGCTGCCACCGCGAGCGGCACCACCGTGCTGCGCTCCCGCCAATCGCTGTTCAGTCTGCCGGCAAGCGTTGAGTTTCAGCGGGCGCTCCGTCAAATGGGAGCCGAGCTGCTCCCATCCAGCGACGGCATGAGCCTTACCGTACATGGCGTGGGTCACCTGAAAGGCGGCGACTTGCCCGCCATGCTCGACGCTAACCACTTCATGGGCCTCCTATTGGCAGCCATCACATCCGACCGCGCTTGCACGCTGCCGCCGGAATGGAGCTTCTTGGCCACGTACTCGGACTTGCCGGCGCTGCTCCCCACCCTTGGTGTCAAGGCGGAGCTGGAGACATATCCTCCGGCCGACGAACCGCTAGAACCGCTGCTGAGCGCCGCCATGGCCAGGCTAGCGAGCTTGCCCAATTAGACGCCACCGGTGTAATATCGGGGCCAGAGTACAAACGAAAGCGGATCGCTACGGCGATAGCCATGCGATGAGGAGGATATTGCGGTGAAGATGATAGATTGTGAGACGGCCCTAGGCGACTTGCAGTCGGGGATGAATGTCTACGTCCAAGGGATCGCGATGACGCCCACCCCACTGTTGCAGGCACTGGCGGCAAGAACCCGCGAACTCACCGAGGTCTCGTTATATCATATCCACTTGGAAGGACCGGTACCCCACCTTGACCCCTTATTATCCGGGCGTCTGCACGATATTTCGTGGTTCATCGGCCAAAACACGCGGGAATACGTCGAGTCTGGGCAGGCTTCCTACCTCCCCCTGTTCTTGTCTGATATCCCGAACTTCGTCGAAAATGACTTGCCCCTGGACTACGCTCTGATTCACGTCAGTCCACCCGACCGCCACGGCTTTGTCAGTCTAGGTACAAGCGTAGAGGGGGCGCTGGCCGCCATCCACAAGGCACGAGTGGTGGTGGCCGCAGTCAACCCGATGGTGCCCCGCACCCTGGGTTCGGCTGAAATCCCCGCATCGGCCATTACCTACGGGATATGGAATGCGCGGCCGCTGTACACGCGGGGTCCGGCTCCCCAAGACTCGGTACGTCGGAAAATCGCGGCCCACGTCGCGGCCTTAATTCCCGATCGGGCGACGCTGCAAATGGGCATCGGGGCGATTCCGGACTTGGTGCTCTCGCTGCTGACCGACCACCATGATCTCGGCATTCATAGCGAAATGATCTCGGATAGTGTGGTGCCGTTGGTGGAGCGGGGAGTCATCACCGGTCGATACAAGACGGTGGACCGGGATCGCCTGGTCTGCACCTTTGCCTTTGGCAGTCAGGCGCTGTATGACTTTATGGACAACAACCCCGCCATCGCGATGCGGCCGGTCGACTATACCAATGATACCGCCATCATCCGCCGCCAGCCGCGCATGATCTCGGTCAACTCCGCGGTGGAGGTCGACCTAAGCGGCCAGGTCGCCGCCGAATCGGTGGGGCGGCACATGCTCTCCGGCGTGGGCGGGCAAATGGACTTCGTTCGAGGTGCCAGTCTTTCGCCGGGAGGCTTCTCGGTAATAGCGTTGCCTTCGCGCACTTCGGCTGGCCAACCCCGCATCGTCCCTACCCTGCATCCGGGGGCGGCAGTCACCACTACACGCAACCACGTCCAGTTCGTGGTCACCGAGTACGGGGTCGCCAACCTCCATGGCCTATCACTCGCACAGCGCGCCCAACAGCTGATTGGCCTCGCCCATCCTGGCGATCGCGACGCGCTGAGGGAGGCTGGCCGCCGCCAATTGAGTGCCCTTTAGCACGTTCGCACCGAAGATGGTATTGCGAGCGGCCACCTGTCGCCGAGGCGGACCGGCAGGCAACAACGGGAACCTCTGCTGAATAGCCGAAGTCGGATCAATTCGAGCAAGATCTCTCAAGCTGGCATTGAGGGTATCGGGCGGCCTGTATCTATCCTGGTGATGGTGGCGGCTGGCATGAACTCTCCCACCGCTTGGCTAGGCCGAGGCGGGGGTTTCTGGGGTCTCCCCCATCGTTTCCTGGCTCATTGATCCCTGCGCCGAGACCGTAGGTCCCAGACGTCTTACACCGATCTCCCCCAGGCGTAACTTCGGGCCGTTCCGGTCCTAGCTTCCGAAAAATCCCGGTGGCTTGGTCAGCGGATCTCCGGAAAGAACCACTTTTTCGATGCCGCGTTTGTCGATAACGCATGCCGCGTTGGCATAATAATTCGGCCTGACTCAGCCGATTGTCCAGGAAACTGAATGTGCACGCGGCTCATTTCTGCGAAGTGCGCTGGGGCGGAATAGTGATGGCCAGTTTGCCTAAACGTAATGCCTGGTAGGTGGTAGATGAGGCTCTTACGCACTTTCCGTTATTAACAATTGACGCCATAACGATTAAGTGAATACATAGGAGTTTTCCCTGACCAAGGTTCGATGCCAACCTTACCGAAATCTTGCGCTGGACATCCTGGACGCGGCGGTTTATTGTGGAAAGAAATGTCGCCGAAGGGACGAGGATTTCTATGGATTCGGTGCGGTTAAGCCAGCAATTGCAAAACTTTCTTCGAAAAGAAGTGGCGGAACTGGTCGTGGGATTCGATAGCGTGGCCCGACTTCTGGAGGTGTTGGGGAAGTTTCTGTATGGGCTGTCGATGCCGAGTTATTGGAGGTTGACCGAGATCGAACGCGGTGAGCAGTGCTGACACTTTCGATGGCGGTCCCAGTCGGATCAAGCCGCGTGCCCGGTCTGCCACA
>JAJZXC010000017.1 GCA_021846365.1 Bacillota bacterium
CTGGTGAAGCCCCCCGTCCTCCCGCCGATCAACCCGTCGGCGTCCCGATTCCCAACGCGCCCAGTTCTTCTTCCACCGATTGCACCAAAAGCTTGACCCATTTCTGTATCCGTTGGCTGTCGCGGCCTTCGACCATCACTCGCAGCAAGGGTTCGGTCCCGGAGGGACGAATCAGCACCCGGCCCTCGGCACCGAGATCCCGCTCCGCTTCGGCCACCCGCTGCTTGAGCCGGGTCAAACGGTTCCAGTCATCGATCGGAGTCTTTAGGCGCACGTTATGTAACACCTGGGGATAGCGCTCCAAGGGGGAGGTCAATTCCGCCAACCCACGCTGACGGCTCTGCATTTCGGCCATGACCGCGAGCGCGGTCAACAGACCGTCGCCGGTTTCCGACCACTGCTTGAGAATGATGTGCCCAGACTGCTCACCGCCCAGCACCGCGCCGGTTTCTTGCAGGCGTTCGGCTACCCAGCGATCGCCTACCGGCGTACGCGTTAAGGGGATGCCTTGCTTGGCCAGCGCGCGCTCAAGACCGAGATTGGACATTACCGTGGCCACCACCCGACCATTGGTAAGTTCCCCCCGGAGTTTCATGCCGCAGGCCAAGAGGTACAAGACTGCATCTCCGTCCACAATTTGTCCATGTTGGTCGACCGCGATCAGTCGGTCGGCGTCGCCGTCGAAGGCGAGGCCGAGATCCGCCTTGCGCTCGCGCACGGCCTGTTGCAGGGCCTCGGGATGGGTGGCGCCGCAAGCCTGGTTGATACGCTCGCCCCAAGGCTCGGCGTGGATGGCGCCAACCTTCACCCCCAGCGCCTCCAACACCGGCACCGCGGTACTAATCGCCGCCCCGTGGGCAAGGTCCACCACCACGTAGAGAGGATCAATCCGGTCCCAAAAACTTTGCACCAAGAACCGGCGGTAGCGCACAACGGCGTCGTCTTCCAGGTGACGAATCTGCCCAATCTGCTCCGGTTCTACGCTGAGCCTGGCCGCCTTCTCCATACCCGTTTCGACCGCCTGCTCCTGTTCCGGCGGCCACTTCCGCCCGAGACCGTCCAATAACTTAATGCCATTGTAGCGAGGGGGATTGTGTGAAGCGGAAATCATCACCCCTCCGTCGGCGGCGGTGGCCTTAATCAAATGGGCCAGGGCGGGGGTGGGCAGCATTCCCGTCATCCACACGTCGACTCCGAGCGCGGTAAGTCCCGCCGCAACCCCCGCCTCCAACATGCCGCTCGATATCCGTGTATCCCTGGCCACCAGCACCCGCGCCTCGGGCCCCCATCGCGCCCCGGCGGCCTTGCCAATGGTCAGCGCCATTTCCACTGTCAATTCCCTATTAGCTACACCCCGCGCTCCGTCGGTTCCAAACAGTGCCATCCTGTTCGACTCCCCTCATCATATTCATAAGCATTCCCGAGTTACCGCGGCAATCCATCACTTAGGTGCGATGTCGATCGACACTTGCACCAGGTTTCCATTGACCGCCGACACCGAAGCCGGCAGGCTCACCGGAATCGACCCCTTGACCGGCCCCGTCATCCCGCTGACGCTAATTGGCGTCGTGTAAACGGTGCTAATCTTTCCGATCACACTCTTGGCACCGGTGATGGTAAGTTGGCGCGGGGTAACCGAAATACGGCTAATCGTATATCCCGCCGCGGGGTGCCCGCTGATGCGGACAACAACCCCCACGGTCGCTTCGGGCGGCTTGAGGCGGATGGTAGCCGCCACCGAAGCCATCGGCGGGGTCACCTCGACGTGGGCAACAGTTGCCCCGTTGCCCGCCACCGGCAAGAGCATGCTCTGATCCTGAAAATTGGCGTTGTGCCCCTCGACCGGAACCGTAGCCACCACCTTTTTCACCCGGTTGAGGTCTTGCATGGGACCGGAGATGGTGGCTCGGCTGATCTCAGGCACCAGGCTTCGAACTTCGTACTTGGCGGGCGGCGATCCTTGTGCCCTAACCGTCACCGGCAACTTGCGCGTCCCCATCTGATCCAGGGAGACCGTCACTTGCGCAGGCGCGATGCTGATCGACGTCGTCCCCGGGGGCGACGAGGCTCCGATGGGCAAGGTATAGGTTCCCGCCCGGGTGATCTTGCTCAAATTGACCCAGGCCGTCACATTCCCCCGTTTTATCGAAGAGAGCGCCTTGGAAGGACCTTGCAGTTGCACGTCGACCGCGCTCGGATGCATGCTGACCACGGTCAAATTGCTTCCGTTGGGAGGACTCCATTGAAGAGTAAGCGGCCCCACCGACACCTGCTTTTCTGGCGGTCGGCTGCGCGTGCTGGCCCCGTTGACTTGCAGCCAAAGAAAGATGGCCGCCAGCACGGAGAGAATCTTTAACACGGTATCATTATCAAACAGACGATCCATCATCCGCCGGCACCTCGATGCCAGATTTTGAATCCTGGATAGGTCTTCGGTCGCACCAACAGCCGGGTCAAGATTTCTCGCAAGGCGCGGTCTTCCAGCCGCCGATGCAGGCGCCCCTCAACCGCGAGCGAAATCCAGCCCGTCTCCTCCGACACCGCCACCACCACCGCGTCCGACTGCTCGCTGATACCCAGGGCTGCCCGATGGCGGCTGCCGAGTTCACTGCCCGGCTGTGCGCTCTCGGTCAGCGGCAGGAAGGCTGCCGCCGCCACCACCCGGTCGCTGCGCACGATACAGGCTCCGTCGTGCAGCGGCGTGTTGGGCACAAACAGGTTTTCCAAGAGCGCGCTCGACACCCGCGCGTCAATCGGGATCCCGGTGGCCACATACTCGTTGAGACCGGTCGTGCGCTCGAGCACAATCAGGGCACCGGTTCGAGATCGCCCCAGATGGTCGGCGGCGCGCGCAACCTCATCCACCACGCGCCCCCAATCGGTCTCCTCGTGCTGGCGCAACAGGGACTCCGACGAAAAAAACTTGCCCTGACCGATTGTCTCCAGCGCGCGCCGGAGCTCGGGCTGAAAAACAATCGGCAACGCCACCACCAGCATCACCTGGATTTGCTGCAACACATAGTGCGTTGCATTGAGGCGAAGCCATCTGGAAACCGGCACCGCAATCAGCACGGCGATGATACCCTTGACCAACTGCACCGCGCGCGTGCCCCGAATCAACAAAAACAGCCGATAAAAACCGTACGCTACGATGCCAATGTCAACCACGGCCAAAATTGCCGACGACCAGGTTAGGCTGTCAAGAAATCCAAACACTCCATCCCACCTTTGTCGGGCCCAGCGCGTCGGTGTCTCTTGTTTCAGGGTAACACATTTGACTCTTCTTCCGAAGCTTCGCCAGACCTTGCCATACCTTACATTATGGACTATTTGGAGGGCGCTGGCACGGTTGTTAGCGAACCTTTACCCCGACCACAGTATGTTAGACTGATCAGGAGGTGAATCATGGTTAATAAGCCCCCGCCTAGCGAACCCAAAATGGGGATTACCGCCTCAATAGTTCGGTCGCTCACCGTGATCAGGCTCTTCTTAACCATGATCTTCGACATCTGGTGGCACCATGCCTGGAGCGGACCGGGCCCGGACCAGGCGGAAAAATTGGATAACGTCTATCGCCGGCAGGCCGTCCACTTTCGAAAGACCGCGGAGGCGCTGGGCGGGATCCTGATTAAGGTCGGCCAGTTTCTCTCTAGCCGCGTCGACCTCCTGCCCAAAGTGTTTATCGATGAAATTCAATCCTTGCAGGACAACGTAGCGGCTGCTCCTTGGCCCTCGATTGAACAGGTGCTAGTGGACGAGTTGGGTCCGCTGGCGGCGCGCTTTTCCCGCTTCGATCCCACTCCCCTGGCCTCGGCTTCGCTAGGCCAGGTATACCGGGCCTGGTTGCCCGACGGCAGCGAGGTGGCGGTGAAAGTCCGCCGCCCGGGAATCGAGCAGGCGGTGGCCGCCGACCTGCGCGCGGTTGGATTCATCGTCGCCCTGGCCAACCGTTTCACCCAGTTCGGCCGCACCTTCGATCTGATGACGGTGCAGCGCGAATTTCGCCAAAGTGTCGACCAAGAGCTCGACTATCTCCGCGAAGCGGCCAATACTGAGCGCATCCGCACCATTCTCTCCCTATTTCGCTGGGTATATGTTCCGCGGACGTTTTCCGCCTGGTCCAGCGCGCGCGTGCTCACCATGGAATTCAAGTCGGGCATCAAGATTACCCAGCTGCAGACCCTACGGGCAAACGGCCATGAGCCGTCGGTGCTCGCCGAACGGCTGATTCGCATGTATCTGCACATGGTATTGGTCGAAGGCTTTTACCATGCCGACCCGCACCCAGGCAACATTTGGGTAAACCAGCAAGGCCAACTGCTATTGTTCGACTACGGGATGGTCGGCACGTTGGATCTTGGCTTTAAACGGCAAATGCGCAAGCTTTTCATCGCCGTCGCTCAGCACAATTCAAAGGCGCTGCTGGACAGCATGGAGTCGCTAGGCATGGTGCTTCCCCGCGCCGACCGCGTGCGCCTGCGCGAACGGCTCCGCTACATGCTAGACCGCTATTACGCCGAAACCCTGAATCAGCTGGCTGATCTGGACATTGCCCGCCTACTGCACGATTTTGCCGAACTCCTGCACGACGACGCCATACAGGTTCCCGGTGAACTCGCCTTTCTGGGCCGAACCATTGCCATCTTGGTGGGGCTGGCGACCGCCCTCGACCCCGATATCAATCTGATTAGCCTGTTTGCCCCCTACACCCAACGCTTCATGACCGAAGAGCATGGAGGCGTGGCCGGATTTGCCGCCGACCGGGTGCGGGGCGTCGCCGCCGACGTGGCTGAACTGCCCGAACTGTCCAACCGGGTGCTCCACCGCCTTGACGAGGGCGACATCGAAACCCAAATCCGCTGGCTAGACGGGGTCAGAGAAATTCGGCAGCTGCGCCGGTCGCTCGACCGGCTCACCCACGCCCTGTATGTGCTCGGCTTCCTCTTCATCGCCCTTTTGCTCTATGAGCGCGGGCAGACGGATTTCGCTGCTCTGGCGCTGGCCGCCTCGGCGGCCTGGACCGCCTACGCCCGCTTTCATCGCCGCCGCCCCTGACCTTGCTCGGCTACACGCCACTCAAGCCGGGGAGAAGACGTCGTGTTCGCTGACGAAGTAGGCCAGCGCCTGCAGTTCCAGGGTCAGGTCGATACTTTGTACCAGCACCGAACCGGCTGGGTTGTGGTCGGTCAAGATGGGCACCGGAGCGAAGTTCAAGATGGCTCCAATCCCGGCCTTGGCCAAGTCCTGGGCCGTCGCTTCGGCCGCTCGCGCGGGCACCGTCAGCACTGCCAGCCGGATGGCTCGCTCCTCGACCACCGAGGCCATCTGGCGGACATCTTCGACCACAATTCCGCCGATGTCGGTGCCAATAACTTCGGGGTCGTTGTCGAGCGCGGCCACAAACTCCACGTCGCCGGCGATGGCCTGGGTGTAGCGGACCAGGGCCGTGCCCAGATGCCCGGCCCCGACCAGTACCGCGCGCACGCCCTGGTCCAAGCCCAGAATGTGACGAATCCGCTGGCCCAGCTCGTGCACGTCATAGCCTACGCCCCGGGTGCCAAAGGCGCCGAAATAGGCCAGGTCCTTGCGCACTTGCTCTGAAGAGTACCCGGTTGCCTCGCCTAGCGCGACTGACGTCGTCCGCAAGCATTTTAGACTCTGCAGCGCCCTCAGGTAAGCGGGCAATCGCCGGATGGTACTCTCCGGGATCCGCCGCAAATGTTCTCTGCCGTGAACCATCTTCAATTCCTTCTTCCCATGGGGTTTTACCGCATACGCGCCCCGCCGCACGGCTCCCCGCCTGCTGCGTTAATGGTCGCGACCCACGACAAAGCTGGCCAGTTCCTCCAATGCCTCCCGCGCGGCCACCGGCGGCAACTCTGCGAGCACCTGGCGGCCCGCCTGAACATACTCGCCAGCCATCTCCCGCCCGTACTTCAGAGCCCCGCTCCGCTCCAGCAGTCCGCGCAATGCCTCCAGCGGCGGCCCGCCCTCCATAGCTAGATAATCGTCCACTTCTTGTTGAACCCCGGGCATGCCGCGGGCATAGATGATGGGCAGAGTAAACACCCCGTGGGCGATGTCCTCGCCGACCGATTTGCCCAGGCGCTTGCCACCCGTAGACAGGTCCAACAAGTCGTCGATAATTTGAAACGCCATCCCTATCTCGTGCCCGAAGCGCGCCAAGAGCTCTGCTTGCTCATCCCCCAAGCCGCCCGCGATCGCCCCCAGCCGACAACTGGATTCCAGAAACCGTGCGGTCTTGGCCTCGATCCGCTGCAAATACACGGCTTCCGAGGGTATCCGTCCCCGATCCAGGTGCTGGCGGATTTCGCCCGCGCACATCACCCCGACCACGTCGGCCGCTTCTGCCATTACCCGCTGGTCGGGCACGGCGGCAAACAGCTGGAAGGCTCGGGCGAACAAGTAGTCACCAGCGAGCACGGCCACCGTGTTGCCGAACTGGTGCTTCACCGACGCCACGCCCCGTCTCAGCGCCGCGTCGTCGATGATGTCGTCGTGGATGAGGGTGGCCATGTGAATCAGTTCTACCCCGGCGGCCACGCCCTCGAGCACGCCGCCGCTATCGTGGAGCCCGAACTGGCCCGCCAACAGGACCAACGCCGGTCTAAGCCGTTTGCCGCCGGCGCGCAGCAGGTGTTCGGCAAGCTCTGACATTAACTGGTTGTCCCGGGTCAAAATGTCTGTAACCAAGCGGTCGACCGCTATCATGCCCGAATCAACCAACCCAAATACCGCCACCGTATCTCCTTTCGCCTCGGCGGGGCGTCCACTCAGGACCGCCCTAACCACCCTTCAGCCAATAAAAGTTGGCGGATTGACTTACGATATGCACCAAGGGAGCAGGGTAGACGCCGATGCCAATCGTGCCCACAACCGCAACCGCGACCACCATCACCCCGGCTGCCGACCACCGCATGGTGCGGACGCGTTCCGAAACTCCGTCGCGCTGAAACATGGCCTGCAGCGGGCGCAGGTAGGCGGCCAGACCGACCAGCGTGCCGACCACGATACCGACCGCAAATCCTGGCCGGTTGGCAAACAATGCCGCTTGCATGAGGAAAAACTTGCCGACGAATCCGCCCGTCAGGGGAATGCCGGCAAAGGACAACATCCCCACGATCAGCACGGTCGCCAGCCACGGTCGTTGATAAGCCATTCCCTGGAGGTCGGACAAGATCACCCCGCGGTCCCCGTCTTGGCCCTGTTCCAAGAGCCGAATGACGGCAAACACGCCGATGGCGGCGAGTCCGTACGGCAAGAGGTAGAACATCATGGCCTGGGCACCCTGAATATTATGGGTGGCAATCCCGACCAGGAGAAAGCCGGCGTGCCCTATCCCCGAATAGCCCAAGAGGCGTTTGAGGTTCGTCTGCGGCAGGGCCAACAGGTTGCCCACAATCATGGTCAGCACGGCCAAATATCCCAGCAAGAGTCCCCACGCACCCGCCTGACCGTAAAAGCCGAAGGCCAGAATCCGCAACAGAATGATCGCCGCTCCCACCTTGGTACCGAAGGCCATCAGATTGGTAACCGGGGTCGGTGACCCCTCGTAGACGTCAGGCACCCACATATGAAAGGGTACAATAGCCAACTTGAAGGCAATCCCGACCACCACCAGCCCGAGACCTGGCCAGAGCAGCCAGACCTGGGCGTGGCTGGCGATGCCAGGATAGGCGACAAAGATTAACGTACTGGTGGCGCCATAGAGCAGCGCCATGCCGAAGAGCAAGATGCCGGACGAAAACGCGCCCAGCAAGAGATACTTGAGGGCGGCTTCGCCCCCCTCCGGAGTGTGCCGGCTGGCCGCCAAAATGTATAGCGGCAGCGACAGCAACTCGATGCCCAAAAACACTGGCATCAAACTGGTGGCCCCACCCAGACCCATCATGCCCAAGACCGAAAGCGCCACCAAGACGGGGAACTCCTCGCCAAAATGCTCGGCGTTCCAGGCCAGCAGGATGGTTGAGATGCCAGCCAACAGGACCAGTTCAGTCACCGTAATCCCGTATTTGTCGATGGCCATCGAATTGTACACAATTAGGCTGGGGGTGACGTTCCACATGGTGGCGGCATCGACCCCGGCGGCCAAAAACCCCACCAAGACGACCCACGATGCCAACCCTCGCACCTTGGGCACGACCACCATCGCCAAGAGTCCCAACAGGGCGCTGCCCGCCACCAAGATTTCGGGAAGCAAATATTGCATTAGTTGATCCCTCCCTGCGCGACGGCGAAGTGCACCGCATGGTACAGCGACGGCACCGCGTGCCCGGTAATGCCCGCCGGCCACACCCCAATTACCGCCACCAAAATCGCCAGGGGCACCAACCAGGCGACCTGGCCGACGTTCACGTCGGCCACTGCCGGATGATCCGGGCGTCCCTGCATAATGCCTTGAAACAGCCTAACCATATACCAGGCAGCGACAATCAACACGACTCCCGCCACCACTGCAAATCCCACCGCATGCACCACCAAGCCTTGCATAATCATGTATTCACCCGCAAATCCGGGCAGCCCGGGTAGACCCAAGGTGGCCAGGGCGAAAAAGAGAAAGTAAGTCGCGAGCCGCGGCGCTCCCCGGTTGAGGCCCATCAGGCCGTTGAATTCACGTCCGCCCAGCCGCTCTTCGACGACGCCCAAGATGAGGAAGAGGCTGCCAACCATGAGTCCGTGGGCCACCATCAGAAACGTCGCGCCTAAAATCCCCGCTGCGGTCAGCGAAAAAATGCCCAGCGCGATCATCGAAAGGTGGGAGAGCGAGGCATAAGCCGAGACCATCTTCATGTCGGTCTGGCGTAAGGCCATCAACGCCCCGTAAACCAGACTGACCGCCACCCAAATCATCAGCCCGGTCCGATATGCGTGCAATTCGGCGCCAAAAATGGGCAACATCACGCGCAGAAAGCCGAACACCCCCGCCTTCGACAGCACCCCCGCCAGCAGGGCGGTTACCGGCGCCGGGGCTTCCCCGTAAGCGTCCGGCATCCAACCGTGAAACGGCCACAGCGGCGCCTTGATGGCGAAGGCCAGGGCAAAGACGCCAAACAGCCAGGGCGCGGCGAACGACGACACCGGCAGATTGGTCAGTTGACTTATCTCAAAGCTCAGCGAACCCGTGGTCTGGTTGTGAATGACCGCCACCGCGACCACCCCGATGAGCATGAACAGGCTGCCGAACAAGTTCATAATCAGCCACTTCAACCCCGCCGCGCGGCCCTTTTCCCCCGACCAGCCGGTCAACAGGAAGAAGATGGGGATGAGTACGGCCTCCCAGAAGATGTAGAACAAGAACAGGTCCACCGCTCCAAAGAGACCCATGGAAGCAAATTCCATGAAGAGAATCCAAAAAAAGTAGGCCCTCCCATAGCTCGCTTTCGAGGCACAAATCGCCACCAGCGTCATGACCGCGGTCAAGCCCAGCAAAAACAGCGCCAGGCCGTCGGCCGCGAAATGCAAGCGCACCCCCCAAGCCGGAATCCAAGCCAAGTTCAGGCTCGGCGCGGCGCCGCCCAACAAGGCGGCAAATACGCCAATCTCCAGCGCCGCCACCACCGCTGCCCCCACTTTGGCCGCCCGCTCCGAAAGCAACAAGACCACCAGGGCGCCGACCAAGGGGATGCCCAACAAGCCAATCCACAGCATGTTTTTCTCCCTCCCCTTAGGCCTTCATTAAGCTGTAGGCCAGGACGACGGCCAGCCCCACCATAATCGACAGGGCGTAACGGCGCACATATCCCGACTGGATGGGCCGCAAATCTTCGGCCCACAGCCAAATCCCGTTGGCCACCCCAACCACCGCGGTCAAAATACCGCGGTCAAGCTGGCGCCGGACCCAAGTCCCCGCCGCCATCAAGGGCACCACCGCCACATCGCGCCAACCCGTATCCAGGCCATACGCCGCCAACATCCAACGTCCCGGCCAGCGCTCGATGCCCGCCCGGGCGGGGACCGCGCGCCTTATGTAGAGCGCATAAGCCACCACAAAGGCGACCACGGCGAGGCCTACGGCCAACACCGTCCCCACCGTCGGCCCGCTCTCCAGGGCCGCGTGGGGCGCGCCGGGGTAGGCGGTAAACGCCGGCCGGAGCCAATGGTTCAGCCACGGCCCGAAGAAGCCGCCAATAACAGATAGCACGCCCAGTGCGATCACCGGCACCGTCATCACCGCCGGCGCCTCGTGGGCATGCTGATAGAGGTCGGTATTTCTGGGAGTGCCGAAAAAGGTGAGAAAGAAGAGGCGGAACATATAAAAGCTCGTCATTCCCGCCGTGATCACGCCCACCATCCACAGCAGATCGTGGCCCGAATTGAACGCCTGACCCAAAATCGCCTCCTTGCTGTAAAATCCGGCAAAGGGAGGAATTCCCGAAATGGCCAGGGTGGCGGCCAAAAAGCTCACCATGGTCCAGGGCATCTTCTTATAGAGACCCCCCATCTGTCCGATATCCTGCTCGCCGCCCAAGCCATGAATCACCGACCCCGCCGCCAAGAAGAGGCAGGCCTTGAAAAACGCGTGAGTCATGAAGTGAAACACGCCCGCCGTGTAGGCGCCCACCCCCACGCCCAAAAACATGTAACCCAGCTGGCTCAGCGTCGAATAGGCGAGCACCTTCTTGATGTCCTGTTGGAAAAAGGCCGCGCTGGCCGCATAAATCGCAGTGAAGGTGCCGATCGCCGCCACCGCGTAGGCCACCCCGGGCGCCAGGCGCAAGAGCGGATAGAGCCGGGCCATCAGATATACCCCGGCGGTAACCATGGTGGCGGCGTGGATGAGGGCAGACACTGGGGTCGGGCCTTCCATGGCGTCGACCAACCAGCCGCTGAGCGGAAACTGTGCCGACTTGGCCATCGCCCCGATATAGAGCAAGATCGCCACCCAGCCAAAAAAAGGAGACCCCGGGCTGGCATGGCTAAAGGCGCCAAACAGCGCCGAGTAGGTCACCGCGTGATAGCGGACATAGAGCAGGGCTAGCCCGATCAGTATGCCCACATCGCCCACCGTATTCATCACCAAGGCTTTTTTGGCCGCCCGCACTGCCGACGGTCGTTGATACCAAAACCCGATCAACAGATACGACGCCAGTCCCACCAGTCCCCACCCGATCAGCAGAATCAGCAGGTTGCCGGCCAGCACCAAGAGCAGCATGGAAAAGATAAAAAGGTTAAAATAGCCAAAAAACCGGCCTTGGTCGGGATCGTCCGCCATATAGCCGTTGGCGTAGAGGTGAATCAGCCCCCCGACTCCGGTGATAATCAGCAACCAAATGCCGGATAGCGGGTCGAGATAGAGATTCCAGGCGATGGGCGGACCAAACCCCGTCACCCAGTTAAACAGCGTCACCGTGATCTCACGGTGCCCGGCGGTGAGCCCGGCCAAGTGCAAATCGGCTACCACCGCGAAGACGAAACTGGCCAACACCAGCACGGTGGCCCAGATTCCGGCCAGACGCCTGGGTGCGACGCTCTTGAATGCCCCAATCGTGACCGCCCCAATCAGCGGCAGGATTAAAATTTCGGTCAAGCCTTGCATTCCTTCGACGCCCCTTTTGTTGCCGTTTACCCCTTCAGTTCCGATATCTCATCGATATCCAGACGATGACGGCGGTGATAGACGGCCACCATAATCGCTAGCCCAATCCCCACCTCGGCCGCCGCGGTCGCGATAATCAAAAACGCCATCACCTGTCCCGTCACGTCATGATAGTTGCGGGCAAATGCGATAAAGGCGAGTGCGGCCGCGTTCCACATCATTTCCGCCGCCATAAACATGATCAAGGGGTTTTTCCTGATCAAGACGCCTGCCGCTCCGATCATAAACAGGAGCGCGGCCAGCGCCACCACGTAATTGAGCGTCATGCGCCGTCCTCCCCCTCGGCCGGGCTCACCGTCACCCCCGGCGGCGTCGTCCGCCGGTGGCCCGCAATCTTCTCCGCCGCCTCGGGATGGTTTAACATGAGCACGCCGAGGACGGCGGTGAGCAGCAGCAGGGCGACTCCCGCCAGCATCACGAACGCCGGCCCCCATAGTGCCTCACCCACCGCGTGCAGCCCTCCGAAGCCGGGCACCACGGGCGCGGCAATTTTTGGCGCCGGATGCAAGACCGCGTCGACCGCCAGCGCCCCGCCTACTAGAAGACCGAACAGCGCGCCCGCCCAACGCTGTCCGGCCAGCGTGTCGGCAGGCTCCTTGTCCTCCTTGCCCGCCGTCAACAGGGTGACCACAAAGAGAAAGAGCACCATGATCGCCCCGGCGTAGACGATGACCTGGGCCACCGCCAGAAAATCGGCGGATAACATCAGGTAAATCATGGCCAGGCCAAGCGTCACCCCAACCAGTGCCAGCGCGCTGTACACCGGCTGCCGCGCGACCACCACCGATATCCCCGCTATCAGCAGCAGGACCCCGATGATTGCAAACCCTACCATCCCTATCCCCTTCCCAGCTCCTGCCTTCTCATTTTCTGACCGGCGGCGAGAGCAGTTCCTCCTTGTCGGCAACCATGTCCGTCCGCTCAAACGCGGCCAATTCATTGAACGGGGTCAGTCGAACCGCATTGGTCGGACAGGCTTCCTCGCACATCCCGCAAAAAATGCAGCGAATCAAGTCGACTTCGTAGTCTACCGAATAACGGTTGGTCCAGGACACGGGCTTTTCCACCGGCGCCTCCGCCGCTACCACCCGGATGGCCTGGGCCGGGCACACCGCCTCGCAAAGTCCGCAGCCCACGCAGAGCTCATGGCCATCCTCGTCGCGGGCCAGCATGTGCTTGCCGCGAAAACGGGGCGCGTATTCGCGCCGCTTTTCCGGGTAGGCGATGGTGTCCCGCGGTTCGGTCAGCGCCTTAAAGGTGGTGCCCAGTCCCTTAGCGATCGCCTTGACGCCTTGTAGCATGATGACTCCTCCTTTCGCACCCCAGTGCCCCCCGCTCGGTGCGCGCTACAGCACCCCGCTGACAAAGGCCGCCGTTCCCAGGAAATAGACAAAGGCGGCTGGCAACAGCACTTTCCATCCGAAAGACATCAGTTTGTCGTAGCGGAAGCGGGGCAGGGTGGCGCGAATCCAAATAAAGACGAAGACGCCGATCCCCACCTTAATAAAGTACCAAATGATGGGGGGCAGGAAACTCGGCCCCAGCCAACCGCCGAAGAACAAGGTCACAATCAGACCGCACTGGGTGATGACGTTGATGTACTCAGCTACATAAAAGAGGGCAAACCGCATCCCCGAGTACTCGGTGTGATAGCCGGCGACCAACTCCGACTCGGCTTCGGGCAGGTCAAAGGGCGTGCGGTTGGTCTCCGCAATCGCGGTTGTAGTATAAATCAGAAACGGCAGGATTTGCGGAAGCCAGAACCAGCCGTGGGCGCGCTGGGCGAGGACGATACCTTCCAAGTTGGCCGTGTGCGCCATCAACAACACACCCATGACCGAAAGCCCCATCGCCAGTTCATAGGAGATGATCTGGGCGGTGGCTCGAATTCCACCTAGCAGCGAATACTTATTCTGCGAAGCCCATCCGCCCAGAACCAGACCGTATACTCCCAATGAACTTAGCGCAAAAGCAATCAGGAGGCCGATATCGGGGTTGGCGATGTCCAGCGTGATGGTCTGCCCGAAGAGGTGAATAGGCGCGCCGAAGGGAATCACCGCATCCACCGACAAGGCGGCAAAGCCGGCGATCACGGGCGCCATCCGGAAGACCCAGGGATCGGCGCCGAGCGGCATCAGATCCTCCTTCAGCATCATCTTGATGGCATCGGCGATGGGCTGCAGGAGCCCCTCCGGCCCCACCCGGTTGGGCCCCAGGCGCAATTGGAAAAATCCCAGCAAACGGCGCTCCACCAGGCTGAGATAGGCAAACCCGCCCAGCAAAATCCCCACCAGCAGCAGGATCTTGACCACCAGAATGGCAATCTGCAAAATCATCTGGCTCCCACCTCCTCCCGCCGGTAAACCTTTACCGTCGCCCCCTCCCCGATCCGGTTAAGCGGGCTCTCCTGGATGCCGTAGGGCAGCACCATGCGGCCGCCGGGCACCCGCGGGTCAGGTGCGGCATTGACCATGATGGTGTCGTCCGAACCTTCGACCACCAGCCGCCCTCCTTGTTGGCCAATCTCCAGCCGAAGCGCGTCTTGCGGGCTCACCCGGCCCGGATACTCGGCCACCCGGGAGGCCAAGTACTCCGAAGGCAGGCCCCCCTCCATGACCTCAGTGTTGCCGACCATCACCAACTCATCGTCTCCCCGGGCTAGGTCACCCGGTCTGGTCACCGGCGCCACGGCCGCCCGCGCGGCTGCCGCCATTCCCGGCAGCCGCCCCTCGTCCTCGAAGACGAGGTTTTTCTTCAACGCATGGGCCCAGGCCAGCAAGTAGGTCCGTACCGGACGCGCTTGGCCAGGCGGTGTAGCAGGGGCTCCGGCGGTCTGGGGTCTGCCTTCCAGGTTGACATAACTGCCCACCACCTCGCCCCAACCGGCTCCCGGCACGATGGCGTGATAGTGCTCCTGACCTTCGGGCGCAAAGCACCCCTCCTGCACCACGCGCTCCACCGCGGCCAACGCTTCCTCCGCCCGCCTGCGGTCGGGATACTCCCGCAACAGGTCGCCCCCGAAGACCAGCAAAGTCGTCACCCGGCCGGCGATGCAGTCGTCAAGCACGCTATCCAGGCGGTCAAAATGAGGGTCGATCCCCGCCTGTTCAAATCCGCGCCAGTTGGCCGGGCCAAACATGGGCAGCACCGCGCTACGCTCCTCACGAACCGTCTTGATCGCGTGCAACACCGACTCCATCTCGGCATCCTTGCCGTCCCATAGCAAGACCAGGTGCTCGCTTCCCAGCAGGCTTTGGCCGAGCTCCCGCAACCGGTCCTCCACCGCCGCCGGGTCGACCCCGGTCAGCGAGGGCCGCCAATCACCCAGGTTGGCGGTCAGCACCTTGACCGCTTCCTGTTCGCCGGCCGCAATCTTCAATGCCGCCGCGAGCACGGCCACCTCCTGGCCCGGCTCGACCACGACGTCCTGCCCAGGCAGGGTGGATCGCGTGAGCACCCAAGATCCGATGCCGATCACCTTGAGGTCGGGAAATTGGCGGTAGCGGTCACGAAGCTTCAGGTGCACGACGGGGACGGATTCATAGGGGTCGCCGCCGAGATAGACCACGGTGTCCGCCCGTTCGATATCCTCAAAGGTTCCATTCAATGCGCTCGGCAAATATCCCCGCGTCGACCGCACCATAGCCACCCGTTCGGTCCCAATCACTTCCCGGGCAAAGCGCGCAATCTGATTCGCCTCTTGAACCGTATGCTGCCCGCCGACCAAGATGGCTACCGACTCCGGACCGTGGCTGGCCACCGCCTGGGCGATCCATCCTCCCACCGTCCGCTGCGCCTCGGCGGCTGATCTCTCTTCGCCTTCCACGGTGGCGGCCAAGAGCCGGTCGGGCAGATAAGCGAAGTCATAACCGAAACGACCGCGATCACACAGCCATCCCCAGTGGCGGTCGGCCTCGGGTCGCCCTTCGACGCGAACCACATGCCCGTCGCGGCCGGTGGCCAGCGTCGTACAGCCCACCGGGCAGTGCGGACAGACCGACTCGACGCGTTCGAGGTTCCATGGCCGCGCCTTGTAGCGATAGGGACGGGACAGCAGCGCCCCCACCGGACACAGGTCGATGACGTTGCCGGCAAAGGGGCTGACCACCGGCTGGTGGTCGACGGTGGCGACCACCGTCTGCACCCCCCGGCCCTCCAGCATAAGCTGCTCTTCGCCCACATATTCGCCCATAAAGCGGACACACCGCTGACACAAGACGCAGCGTTCTTGGTCTAGAATAATGAACTCGTTAATGGGCGCATCTTTGAGCTTATGGATCTTCGGCTCGTCGTACCGGCCGGCAGATGCTCCGTAACTGAAGGCGTAATCCTGGAGGAAACACTCGCCGCCCTTGTCGCAAACCGGACAGTCGAGGGGATGATTAATCAATAAAAATTCCAAGACGCCCTGGCGTCCCTTGTCGACCAGCGCCCCCCGGGTATGCACCACCATGCCCTCTTGCACGGCGGTGGTACACGCGGTCACCAACTTGGGCATCTTCTCCACTTGGACCAGACAGATCCTGCAGGCGCCGAGCGGCCCCAGCGCCTGGTGATAACAATAGACAGGAATTTCGATGCCAAGCTTGGCCGCGGCGTCGGCCACCAGCGTGCCTTCAGGCACGCTGATTTGTTGATCGTCAATGGTTAACCGTATCATAGTACAGCCTCGCTCCCATCGGACACGCATGTTCCTTGATGTGGGCCTCGAATTCGTCGGCAAAATGCTTCATCGCGCTCACCACCACGCCCAGCGCCGCATCACCCAAGGGGCAAAACACCTTGCCACCGATATTGTCCGCCATGTCCGCAATGAGTTCTAGGTCTCCGGGCTTGCCCTCGCCAGCCTCGATTCGGTTCAGCACGTCGGTCATCCAGTAGGTTCCTTCTCGGCACGGCGTGCACTTGCCGCACGACTCTTCGCGGTAAAATTTCAGCAAGCGCGCCGCAACCCCAACCATGCAGGTGCGCTCGTCGATTACGATGCAGCCCCCCGAACCCAGCATCGAGCCGGCAGCCAACACCGATTCGTAGTCGAGCGGGGTATCGAGCTGGTCGGCGGTCAGTACCGGCACCGAACTTCCGCCCGGGATCACCGCCTTAATGCCGCGCTGATCGCGCATACCGCCGGCGTATTCATCGATCAGCACGCGAAGCCGGGTAGCCAGCGGAATCTCATAATTACCCGGCCGATTGACCGGGCCACTGACCGACATTATCTTCAGCCCGGGACTCTTTTCCGTGCCCATGGTGCGATACCATTCGGCTCCGTTTAGCACCAAGGGGGGAAGGTTGCAAATGGTCTCCACATTGTTGACTACCGTCGGCATGCCGTACAGTCCGGCCACGGCCGGAAACGGCGGCTTTAGGCGGGGGTTGCCGCGCTCTCCTTCCAATGATTCCAACAGCGCCGATTCCTCGCCGCAAATATAGGCCCCCGCGCCCCGGTATATCTTGATGTCGAGCGAAAATCCGCTGTCGAGAATGTTTTCCCCCAGATATCCGTGGCGATAGGCTTCAGCCACCGCGCGGCGAAGCTGCTCCGCGCCCCGTCGGAACTCCCCCCGGCAGTAGATGTAGGCCTCGCGAGCCCGGGTGGCATAACTGGAAATAATCATTCCCTCGATCAACTGGTGAGGATTATGTTCGATGAGTTCGCGGTCCTTAAACGTCCCCGGCTCGGCCTCGTCGGAATTCACCACCAAATAGCGGGGCCGTCCGTCGTCAGGCAAGAACGACCACTTCACCCCGGTCGGAAATCCCGCCCCGCCGCGTCCGCGCAGACCCGAGGCCTTGACCATCTCCACCAGGGCGGCGGGTTCATATTGGTTGAACGCTTGGCGCAGGGCCTGATACCCCTGATTGGCCTCGTACACCTCTATCCGGTCGATGTCCGGGATATCTTGGTTGCGCAGCAGGTACCGCCGTGCCTGGCTCACGACTCCACCTCTCCCTTCAACAGTTCCTCCGCCGCTTCCAAATCCACCGACTCCCGATAGCGCAAATTGACTTGGGCTACCGGCGCCTTGTCGCAGGCGGCCAGGCATTCGGCCTCCAACAGCGTGTACTCGCCGTCAGGCGTGGTCTGTCCCTGCTGAATCCCCAGCTTGGCTTCCAGGCGGTGCATGAGTTGGTCGGAGCCAGATAGGGCGCAGCTGAGCCCCGTGCACACGTGAATCACCCGCCGGCCGGTGGGCCGCTGGTAGAACAGACTATAAAACGAGACCACCGACTCAACATACGGAACCGCCAGGTCCAAAAGGCCCGCCACCTCGGCCAAGGTTTGCGGGGACAGATAGCCCTCTTCGGCTTGAATGCGGTGCAGCAGCGGCAATAGTGCCGAATTGGCCCGGGGAAATTCCGCCTTGGCTTCTTCTGCCCACGTCTCCCAGTGTGGTTTCATTTGTCGACATCCCCCAACACGATATCGACGCTGCCAATCGCCACGATCACATCGGCCACGAGACCATCCTCACACATGACCGGCAGCGTCTGCAAATTGTAAAAAGACGGGGTGCGCGCCCGCCATCGATACGGCCGCGGCCCACCGTCGCAGACGAGGTAAAAACCCATCTCACCGCGCGGACCCTCAACCCCCTGATAAACTTCGCCCGCCGGCACCGGAAAGCCCGCGGTCACCAGCTTAAACTGATGAATCAACGCCTCCATGTCGCCGTAGATCTGATCCCGGGGCGGCAGAGCGACCTTACCGTCGCTCGTCATGTAAACGCCTTGCGGCGTTATCTTGTCCAAGCACTGCTCCAGAATCTTGGCGCTCTGATACATTTCATCCACCCGCACCCACAGGCGGGCGAACGAATCCCCCTCGCTTCGCGTGGGCACCTCAAACTCGAACTCCTCATATGATGAATACGGAGCCGACCGGCGCAGATCCAAGGCCAGTCCGCTCCCACGCAACATCGGCCCGGTCACCGAATGGGCCAGGCAGCCTTCCTGGCTAAGCACGTTAATCCCTTTCAGCCGCTCGCTAATCAGCGGATTATCTTCAAAAAGATTCCGGTACATTTTCATCCAGCGCGGAAAATCCTTCAAAAAGTCGCCCAGTTTGTTCATGAACCCCTCGGGCAAGTCGTAGGCGATCCCCCCCACCCGGAAGTAGCTGGGATTCATCCGCACGCCACTGGCGGCCTCGATCAGGTCCAAAATGACTTCCCGTTCACGAAGCATGTAAAAAAACGGGCTCATCGCTCCCATGTCCATCAGATGCGTGCCCAGCCACACCAGATGGCTCGCGATCCGGGTCAGCTCGGCAAACATCACTCGAATGTACTGGGCTCGCTTGGGCACCTCGATGCCCATCAACTTTTCTACCGCCAACACGTAAGCCAAGTTGTTGGTCATCGGGGCCAGATAATCCAAGCGGTCGGTAAGCGTGTTGCATTGTTGATAGGTCATGGTCTCGGCAGACTTTTCAAATCCGGTGTGCAAGTATCCTATCACCGGTTCCGCCCGCACCACCCGTTCTCCGTCCAGCTCCAGACGGACGCGCAGCACCCCGTGGGTGGCCGGATGCTGGGGGCCGATGTTGATGACCATGGTGTCACTTGGAGAGACTCCCGCCTCCGGTTTGTGGTTGACTACCTGGGTTTCGCTCGCCATGTGCGTCGCTCCTCCCTTCTTGGGCGGCCAAGGCTTAATCGGCGCGCCTGCCCGTGGTTGGATAATCCTTGCGCAGCGGATGGCCCTCCCAGTCGTCGGGCAAGTAAATCCGCGTCAGCTGCGGGTGTCCGTCAAAGACAATCCCGAACAGGTCGTACGTCTCGCGCTCGGGCCAGTTGGCCCCTGGCCAGAGGCCGACCACCGACGGCACCGCTTCGCCTTCGCCCAGTTTGACCTTCACCCGCAGCCGGATCACCGTCAGCGGCTGAAAGAGGTGGTACACCACTTCAAATCGCGGCTGGGCGGGAAAATAATCCACGCCGGTTACATCCAACAGCAGGCTGAACCCCTCATCGTCTTTGAGGTAGGTCAATATCGCCAGCGCATGCTGACACGGCACATAAAACGTGGGCTGGTCCTGACTCGCCGTCCTCTCGGCGATACCGGCAAACTTGGCCTTCAGCCGCTCTGTTATCCCACTCGGATCATGACTCAACCGCCTTCGCCTCCGCCCGCTGAGTTTCGAGTTCCTTGTATTTCGGCGCAATCCCCCGCATAATCTTCTCCTGCAGTTTCAAAATCCCGAACATCAAGGCCTCCGGATTGGGCGGACAGCCGGGAACATACACATCGACCGGTACGACGCGATCCACGCCCTGAATGACGGCGTAGTTGTCGAACACTCCGCCCGACGAAGCGCAGGCGCCCATCGACAACACCCACTTCGGTTCCGGCATTTGTTCCCAGATCGTACGCAGCACGGGCGCCATCTTTTGCGTCACTCGTCCTGCCACAATCATCAAATCTGCCTGTCGGGGGGAGGCCCGGAACACCTCCGCGCCAAAGCGGGCCAAGTCATAGCGGGAATTGGTCACACTCATCATCTCAATCGCGCAACAGGCGAGGCCAAAGGTCGCCGGCCAGATCGAAGACTTTTGCGCCCACCGGCCCATTTTCTCTACCGTTGTCAAAAGGATCGACTGCTCAAGCTGTTTTTGTTCGGAGTTCAGTGCCACTGGAATCCTCCCTTGCGCCAGACATATACAAAGGCTACGGCCAAGATCCCGAAAAACACCAAGCCGTCATAAAATCCCCGCGCTCTCATCGCTGACAAACTCGTCGCCCAAGGATAAATCGCCATAATAGCCACGTCAAAAATCATGAACAGCATAGCCACCCGATAAAACCGTACGGAAAAATAGCCAACCGGCGTTTCAGGGAAGATGCCCGACTCGTAGGTAGCTTTCTTCACTCCGCCGGGCGCTTGGGGACCCATGATCCGGGAGGCGTTCGACATGCCCACGACCACAAACACGGAGACGATGAGATAAATCAGGAGCGCGACATATTGATTCGTAATCCCACACCTCCCTTTCTCTAAGACGGTAGCATGGCCTATGCCCGCAATTTCATCCCCGGCCCCAAACCCAGATTGTTCTGGCTTTCACAAGTCCGATTATAACGGTTTCTGACCATCGCGTCGATAAAATACCGTCTTCCATTCTATCAATTCACGGCTGTGGATCAAGACTTGGTGTCGAATATTGCGCTCGCCCTTCACGCAACTCAGGCTCGGATGCCCCTGGCCATATGCAGCAGTCGCCGCATGCGGTGGTTAACCGCCGACTTGCTCAAGGGGGGATTCAAGGCGGCGCCCAATTCCCGAAGCGACCACTCCGGGTGCGCGATTCGCAAACGAACCAGCGTCTGCATCGCCTCTGACAACTGCGGCCATAGCGGCCCACGGCTGAACTCGGCCAATATTTGTGCCTGTTGTACGCCCGATTCCACCGTCCGCACCAGATTCGCCGTCTCAGAGTTCACCAAACGGTTGACTTGGTTGCGAACCGACCGCATCACGCGAACGCTCTCCAAGTGCAGCAGGGCTTGATGGCCGCCCATGGCGGCCAACAGGTTAACGATGGCTTCATGGCCGTTAATATATACCGTCAGCCGGCCGTGATGGGGCACGCTGCCGGCCCGCACCCGCACCTCCCGCAGCATGCGGAGCAGGGTATCGAGGTGGTCCGAGTTGGTGGCAAACTCCAGGCGCAAGCCCCGTTCCGGATCTTGCATGTAGCCGCGGGTGAGGAAACCGCCGCGCAAAAAGGCGCCCGCTTGGCGCAGCGACACATTGGCCGCCTCCATTTGCCGGACCGCGGCGGATTGCCAGTGAAAGTGATAGCTGACCCGGCGGTCGCCCCGCTGATGACTGACCTCGAACCCGAGCTCCAGTTCCTTCGCAATGCGGTAAGCACGGCGGGCAACCGTGGGCGAACCCAAAATCCACGTCTCCCCGCTCGCCTGCCCGACGCGCATGCCCAAAAGCTCCGCCCACAGAGCTTCCGGAGTAGTCAAAGGCAACCGCGCCAACTCTTCAATCACCAAGCGTGAATACGCTCGGGCCATCAGCTTTTCCGTTCGCGCAAGCGTGACTCCAGCCAAAGTGCGTCTAAAAAATGGCCGTCGGCCCAGGCTGGATAGTAGCTATTGAGTGCGTAGAGCAAGCTCCGGGCCAGCTTCTCTGGATCATGGCGGACCACGCTCTCCGCCGACAACACGTCAGCCTCCATCAGCCGGTAATGGCCAGGAAGTCCTGACGCCTTGGTGCCGCGAACGGGCTCTGCCCCCTCCTGGCCGTATCTGGCCAGGAGATCGGCAGGTACGTCCCGGTTGTTGACCAGCACGACATCGATCACCCCGTCGCCCAGCACCTGGGACAGCGCATCGACATGGTCGCGCAGGGTAAAATGATAGGTTTCGCCCGGCTGAGTCATAACGTTGGCCACATAGATGCACAGCGCGGGACTGAGGCGTATTTCCTCGGCCACCCCTTTGACCAGCAAATTTGGGATCACCGAGGTGTACAGGCTCCCCGGGCCAAGCACGATGAGGTCGGCGCTGCGGATAGCGTCAATCGTCTCCGGTAGGGGCTTAGCATCGGCGGGGACCATCCAAATGCGGTGAATGCGGGCGTGGCTTTGCCCGATCTGACTTTCTCCCTGTACAATTTGGCCGCCATCCGTCTCCGCCTCGAGTTGCACCTGGTCCAGGGTAACCGGCAACACTTGCCCGCGCACGGCCAAAACCCGGCTGGAGGCCCTAAGCCCGCTGACAAAGTCCCCGGCTGCCTCTTCCATGGCCGCCAGGAACAGATTGCCGAAGGCGTGCCCAGAAAGTTCACCGCCTTCAAAGCGATGTTGGAACAGGCGCTCCATCAAGGGTTCGGTGTCGGCCAGAGCCACCATACAGTTGCGGATATCGCCGGGCGGCAAAATGCCCAAACTTCCCCGCAGCCGCCCCGAGCTACCGCCGTTGTCGGCCACGGTCACCACCGCGGTCAGATTTCCCGTATACTCCTTGAGCCCGCGCAACACGGCTGGCAATCCGGTGCCCCCCCCGAGCGCCACCACCCGCGGGCCGCGGGCCAGGTGGCGAGAATAAAAGCGCCCGGTCCAGCGCGCAGAGCCGATCCCCTCGTCAATCGACCGCCACAGCCGCCAACCTCCGGTGGCGACCAGTCCCGCCCCGACCAACACCACCATGCCAAACCCCAAGTGGTGCCCGTACCCCAGCATGTTGGTCAGCCTACCCAACGCCCCCCCCACCGCCAGCCCGATCACGAAAAATCCCAAACCGGCCAGGGCCAGGTAGCGTTTGACGCGCACCCCGGGATATAACAGGCGTCCCCAATTGGTGTGACGAACCCGTCGCGGGCCCCGTCTACGGTGTGGGAACATCGCGATGCTCCACCGAAACCGGAATGCCCAGCTGTTTAAAATGCTTGCCCAGTCGGTTGACAAAGACCACCGAACGGTGTTGCCCCCCTGTACAGCCGATGCCCACGGTAACTTGTGGTTTGCCTTCCTTTTGATATTGGGCAAGCAGAAATTCGAGCAATTCGAAGAACCTGGTCAACGTTTCGTTGGCCACCTCCGTTGCCAGCACAAAACGCTCCACTTCGGGATCGTTGCCGGTTTTGTCGCGCAGACTGCTCACATAATGCGGATTGGGCACAAAGCGCACGTCGAGCACCAGGTCGGAGTCCTTGGGCAAGCCGTGCTTAAAGCCGAAAGAAACCAGGCGAATGCGCGGCCCGAAGGCGGACTCATCGAGTCGGAAGACTTCCGTAATGCGCTGGCGCAACTGGCGCGGCCCCAAGTGAGAGGTGTCGATAACCATGTCGGCCCGCCCGCGCATTCCCATCATAACCTGGCGTTCGCGACGGATTGCCTCCACCAGCCGCCGCTGTTCCGTCTGCATCGGGTGCTGGCGTCGCGACAGCTGGTATCGTTGGATCAGCGTCTCCTCGTCGGCCTCCAAGAATAAAATCTGATGCTCCACGTTACTCGTGGTCAGCGCCTCCAGGCTCTGCTGCCAGTCCTCGAAAAACGCGCCCCCCCGCATATCGATGACCAGGGCGGCCCCCCGCACCTCGGAACTCTTTTGTACCAGTTCGGCGAACTTGGGCACCAGTTCCGGCAGCAGGTTGTCTACGCAAAAGTACCCCAAGTCCTCGAAGGCTCGCATGGCCTCCGTGCGCCCAGCCCCCGAAAGACCGGTAATAATGACCAAGCGGCACACCGCAATCCCCCCCTGCCAGTGACGCCCTCCTCTACGCATTCTATCCCATCCGCTGGCGGGTGGATCGCCCACCATATGGCAAGATGCCCGCGGGTGTCTGCTCCCCGGTCGATGGGTCCCAGCAAACGACGATCTTCGACGCGTTCCCGGCAAGATGGCGGACTTATTCGCCCGCCCGGTCGAACCATGGCGGGCGAATAAGTCCGCCCGGCCCGCCGCGGCGCGTGTTGACAACTGTGCCATGGTGTAAAATAGGGGCAGGAGGTGCTCAGGTGGCTTTTACGCATTCGCCTAACCGACCTTCACGCACAGCCCGCCGACGGCAAGCGGGCGCGCTCCCATCCGAATCCGCGGCCGACCGCATCAGCCGCAAGGAACGGGACCAGCGCCGACGCGAACACCGCCTGGAGCGAGCTTTCACCATTGGCTTTTCGATGATCTTTATCCTTACGCTCTTTTATCTCATCGCACGCAGCCCGCTCAGCAGCTTCATTCACATTTGAACCTGGGGCCGCCGACTTTGCAGCGCTCAGGGGGGGCTGGTAGTCGAGAGCGCC
>JAJZXC010000224.1 GCA_021846365.1 Bacillota bacterium
GACCGCCGCACCAGGGTGAACGCAAACAGGGAACGGGCTCCGTGGTCGTCGGTTGAAGCTCCTCCCACACTTTGGCCTGCAACTGAAATAACGGCGTGCTCGACGAAGTTGACGAATGATCCGGCGACATCGGGGTGCCCGCCACCACGACTTGCTCTCCCACGCGCATGGGGGCGGCATTGGGCATACCGGACGCGGTTTCAGCGACGGCTCCCATCAGCCGCACGCGGTATGTCCGTCCAGCCATAATGGCCATGGGACACATGGTCCCCGGCGGGCAGTACGGCTGCCAGGGAGGCGTTACCACCGTGGCCCACTGTGCCGACCGTTGGCTTACCCGACCTTGTATCATAACCCAGGCGGGGGCGGCATGCATCGTGTCCGAGCTCGCAATACTTCTCGTCCATCCGGCCGCCAAGACGATTCCCGCCGCCGCCATGGCAGCGACCGCCCATTGTCGACGCATCGTCTGTGCCTCCTTTTTCAGCTTTTAGTGAGTTTTGCGAAATACGACCGCTAGAGTATTCGCCGTCGCCGCTTAAGAAGCGGGGGTTGATCCGCTATTCATTTCCTGCCGCAGCGCGGCAGGAGGAAACTCGGGTCACCTTGAGTTACCGCTCACCCCGATCCCGACACCTCCAGTCGGCGATTCTTCTTCACCCTGCGGGGAAACGTTTTTCCCCGCTTTGGCGTTTTACTTGTAGACGCGCCAAGATTCTTAACAATCATCATCCATCCCAGAGAGGAGATGTTCAACGAAGTATTTTGGGGGAGAGGTGGGGTGGACGCCGGCATCGCGCTCACCGCCGCCTTGTTCTTGCCAGCAGCGCGGTTTGCACCCGAGGCGCATGTTCTGGGGGGACATTCGTCGACGCGTACCATCACCGTGGTGGGCACCGCGTTGGCACCAACTGTCGGCACATCGCAGGATCAGCTCTTCATCAACTTATCCGCCACCGGCAGCGGACCCGTTTCGTCCGCCATGGTCGGACTTCAAGCTGAGGCCAATGCCGTGAGCAAAGTGCTGGAACACGACGGAGTTTCCTCGTCCGCTATCAGTCAGAACAATCTCGGCCTGTATTGGAACCCGCCAACTTTTCATGGCAAGGTGCCCTCATCGCTAAACGCTCATGAGACTCTGACGGTAACCGTTACCAACCGAGACTCCCAAAAGACCCTCGCGGCCACCGTGAGTGCCCTCAGCAAGCTCCCTCAGGGCAAGGTCATTGTCAAGGTATCGCTGAATGCGATCGGCCCGACCGGTTCCTCCGGCGCCTCGGCACAAGCCCTCGACGAGGCGATGGCGGCGGCCACCAAAACGGCCGCGGCGATTGCCCGCCGGATGGGCGTGAGCTTGGGCGCCATCCAGTCAGTGCGTCAAGAACCTTCTTCCGTCAATAACGGATGCGCGTGTGCTGGCGGAAATCAGAATGCGCTTTCCCTCACAGTAGTCTTTTCGACTTATGGCGGCTAACCGCTCAGGCAGCACGTTTGAGGATTCCGGCTAACGGATACGGCTTAGACCCACCTTGGTTGAGAAGCTGAACGGCGAGCAGGGTCCCTGCCCCATCATATCGCGGTGACCTCAGCGCCCGATCCCATCGAAAACTGACGCGCGCCGTTATCGCCGACCCCAGGTCCCGATGGCAGCACGTTCCCAAGGCACCCGCCCGGCTTGCGTGCCGGCTGAAGGCTATCCCGCTGCTTAGTTGGTCGGTCATTTGCAGCGCTCCGCAACTCAGCTAGCGGCTCCAAGGATAGAGTCCTGCTAATGCCTAAGAAAATCTCTACCATGTCTTTCCAGTGGATGGCGGCGAGTTCCAGTCCCCCGTTTGATGCGGGTTACCGCCATCATCTTCCTTTGAGCAGTTTAGCCGAACCTGCAACCCATTGCCTCAACGCGGCGTTATACCCGTTGTGATGCGTTGTGCCATATAGATAACCAAGAATGCCACGAGGAGGATCCCCATGCAATTCCAGCCTAGGCTCATATTTCACGGGCTTTGGGCCATCATGACCGCACTAGCCGGCATTCTCGGCTGGTCGTCCCTGCTGGCCACCGGTGTCTATTTCGCGCCGCCAGCCCCTACGCTTCCCCCGGCGCCGCCTGTGGTCAACCTCAACGGGCCCCTGAATGCCTCTGTGGGTGAGACAGACCCGGTGACGCTCACCTTTTCGGAGTCAATGAATCCCGCGACCCAACGAGCCTTCACTTGGACTCCCACGGTCGCCGGTCATTGGCGCTGGGTAACCCGAGAATCTCTCCAATTCGCCCCCACCGGCCGCTGGCCTCTCGGCAGTGAAACCCTGCGCATGAACCATACTCTGGCCAGCAGCCGCTCAGGCGCCAAACCTACCGCCAGTCTCAGCTGGGTTCTCCACACATCGCCTAATTTGCCAGTAATCTGGTTTGTCCAACACTCCTCGCGCACCGTCTACATCACGATTGACGACGGCTGGTTTCCCAGCCAACGAGTGCTCAAGCTGGTCCAAGGCGGGTTGCCGCTCACAACTTTTCTCATCGAAAACGCCGCTCAGGAGCACCTTTCGTTTTGGCGTGCACTCAGTGCCGCCGGGACTACCATCGAAGATCACACCGTCAGCCACCCATATCTCACCCGGCTCGCACCCCCCGCCGCCCTGAACCAGATCGCTCAGCCGATACAGACCTACCGCCACTGGTTTGGGCAGAATCCGGTTCTGCTCCGGCCCCCGTACGGCGCCTACAATTTCGCGATCGAAAAGGCGGCGGCACGGGCAGGTATTCGCGCCCTGGTGATGTGGAGCGCCGTAGATCAAAATAGCACCCTAAAGACCTGGAACGACAAGCCCTTAACCGGCGGCGAAATCATCATCTTGCACTGGGATCCGGGCGTTGGCCAAGAGCTCCAACGTCTGTTGAAAACTATCCACGCCCGCCACCTGACGGTGGGCGCACTGCTGCCTGCACTCAGTCTTTGCCGTCCGACAACCGGAGTGCAACCAGCTCCGAGCCCTCATTCATAGCGTCAACGGGTACCGTTCGACCGCCCTTCAGGGATATGAAAACGGCACCTTGCCCGGTAATATATCATGTTAGTGAACCGAAAGAGTCCTTCTCGGAGTTGATGGGAGTGGTCTTGGGTGCGTAAACCGAACATCTTGTGGATTATGACCGACGAACAGCGTACGGATTCGTTGGGTTGTTACGGAAGCCGTTGGGGGCGTACGCCAAATTTGGATAGCCTGGGCGAGCAAGGAGTAGTTTTTTCGAGCGCGATCACCCCTGCTCCCGTCTGCGTGCCAGCGCGCACAGCCCTGTTGACCGGTCGGTATCCGTCAGACACCGGTGTTTGGTGGAACCATCAACCAATCGAGCGTTTAGCCTATTTGACCGCCGCGTTCGCCCAGGCCGGGTACCAAACCGCGAGCTTCGGCAAGCAGCATTATGGGGGACGAAATCCGGCCTTTGAGCACGAAGAGAATCTGGTACTGACCGACCGCGTGGACTATTTTGCCTATGATCATCGTTTTCCCATCGAGGCCTACGATGTCGTCCAATACCCGCCGCAACCGTATCCCTGGATTTTGGGTGGACGGTTTCCCGGCCAGCCAGAGGACACCATGGAGTTCCGGGTCGTCGAACGGGCTATTCAATGGCTAGAGGAGCGCGACCACGGGCTGCCGTTTCTTTTGCGGGTCTCCTTCAATGGGCCGCACACGCCGGTGGTGGTGCCGGATCCCTACGCCCCCGCGTTAGAGCATGCCGAACTTGATCAACCAAAGTGGCCTCAGACGCCGACCGAGGGTGAGCCGCGATGGATTCGCCATGGCCTTCGGCAGTTTAGTGACGCTGGCCGACTGACGTTCGACCAGCTTGGCCGAGCTGGTCAATACTATTATGCCTATGTCAGTTTCATCGATAGCCAGTGCGGGCGTTTGTTGACCTACCTGAACCGTCAAGGTCTGACCCAGGACACCGTTATCGTTTACACGAGTGACCATGGAACCCATTTGGGGGATTACCGCCTGGTGCAAAAACAAACGTTTTACGACTGTGTGGTCAATGTTCCGTTGATCATGACCTACCCCGGGCACTTTCGGTCCGGCATCCGCATTCAAACCCCGGTTGAGACGCGCTCCTTATTGCCTACGTTGTTGGATCTCGTCGGAGTAGCCTACGACGGTGATGCGGAGAGCTTGTTGGCCTGTCTGCGATCCGGTCAAGAACCGTCTTCATCCCCGGTATTCAGTGAGTTCACTTTGGGCTCTTTCGGCCTAATGCCCGATGATCCGTTGATAATGGTGCGTTACCGAAATTGGAAACTGTCGCTCTGCATGAAGGCGGAAGACAGAGACGGCATGTTGGTCGATCTCAGTGTGGACCCGGAAGAAAGCCGCAACTTGTGGAATGATCCGCGATATTCGGCAGTGCAAAGCGAACTTGGTAGAATCATCGAGGAACACTTAGCATCCCCGCGCAAAATAACTTAAGCAATTGTTAACAATTGCCAGCCGTCTAGATGGTAGTTCGTCGTGCTATAGGGAATGGGTCGGCGGAATCCACCGAGGATTCCCGCATAGTAGCCACGCCGAGACTAGGCAGGAATCGTAGGCCCATCGGTCGCTAAAACCGTCCCTGTCGAACCCGGTCACCCCGAGGAAGCCTCGGGACCACCAAAGCTGGGCTGCGGATCCCTGCCAATATCAGCCCCGGGCAATAGAATGACGCAATCTTGCCTTGGCCTCGCTAAACCTCGAATGTGGGGCCCACTTTTTTCCATCCGTTGG
>JAJZXC010000225.1 GCA_021846365.1 Bacillota bacterium
GGACACGCACGCAATCAGGATGATAGCCATTGAGGTCTCTCCGGAGAAAAAAGAGAGACCGGCCCGCCAGGGACAGATCTCCCCTGGGGGTTGAAAGGCGCGACAAGAGGTTGGAACTCTTGCACGCTTCGCATCGGTGCTGTTCTTATCAGTCGCTCAGCTGGCGACTCCCAAACTCGCGTTTGAGAGATGACGATGGGATCGTAGATCGCTTTCCCGCGGTCGTCAAGCGCTTTGTTTTACAGCCGCACCGGCATCAAAACGCCCACGACATCCTCTTGGGCGGCCCCTTCGTGCAGGCCTTGGAACAAGCCTGCGGACTCGCCATCGCGCACGGTAATCTGCACACGTTCCGTGTCCAGCGCGGCTAGAATCGCTGTGCAGTAGGCCGGTTTGGCGCCAAACTCGCACGTTACCCCCGCCGGCATGGTGATGTTGGCATCGATAAAATCGACGGCCTCGCCTTCCTGGCTGCCCGATCGAGCGCGGATACCGTCCCCCTCTGGGGTCAGAGCCACCGCAGAGGCCCGGGGTTCGTCCACTACCGTCATCAGGCCGACCCGCTCTATTAGACCTTGCAGGTCAATCTTGCCGACATCCATCGTGATGCGCTGTGTGGGCGCATAGCGAGGGATTAGCCTTTCGGTATCGGGAAACCGCCCATTGATCAACTGCGCGCGGAGTGTCGTCGGACCGACCACCACGGTTGCGGCGTTGGCACTTAACGTCAAGCGTGCCACACCCTCGTCCGTGCCGTCCGTTGCCAAGATTTTCAGCAAGGCGCGAACGCCCTTGGCCGGCAGTATCCACTCCCCAGATGTCACACGTGATTTCTGGATTCGGGTCGTAGCCCGAATCATCACATGCCCATTGGTGGCGATGGCGATAAGATCGGCCCCATTCACCTTGAGCAGCACACCGTTCAAGTAAGCTATCTCGTGGCTCTGCGGCATGATCTGCCGGGCCTTTTCGAGCACACTCCGCAGGGCGGGAATGGGCACCGTGAGATGGTGGTCGTCGTCAGCGGCGTCGGCGCTCCGGACCGGAAAGTCTTCCGGATCGAGGCCATGCACGACGAAGCGGGAACGACCGGACTTCAGCGTGATTTGCTCCTTATTCGTATCCGTCAAACGGATGTCCAGGGCTGCGCCGCTCGGCAGTGACCGACAGATGCCCAGGATCTTCTGGCAGGGCATCGTGATCGATCCGAGCTTGCGAACGTCGGCAGTAACCGTGGTCCGTAGCTCGATTTCGGTGTCGGTGGCCATCAGCGTCAAGCCCGTATCCGAGGCCGTGATGCATGTATGCTCCAAAATCGGCAGGTGTGCCCGACGACTGGAGATGGCCTCCGCAATGATTCCCAGTCCGGCCAGCAAGGCCGAACGGTCGATTTTGCATTCCATAAGAATCTCCTTGGGATTCGCGGCCGTGTGGCCGCACTCATGAGTGCTGTTCTTATCCACGCTCAGCTGGCGCGCCCGTTGCCGGGATAAACCCTTTTCCCCACCAGCCTTCACGAGAGGTTGGTCGGGAAAAGAGTCCGGGGCGCGAGGCCCCGGCTTGGCATTTTTGCCGTCACGGCGAGCACCAGGACCTTGTGTTGCCTGGGCCCTTGTCCGGCAAAAGATTTTTGTCTGAACAGCGGTCGACCGTTTGCTAATCGCCGTACATGCAGGCGATGGCCTCTTGAACGGCCATTTCTCCACACTCGGCGATACGATCCCTCACGGCATCGTCGACCAGCGCGTTGGCGTCTTCGCCAAACTCCTGGCGCAGCGCAGTCAAAAGGAGCTCGCGGTCCGACGGGAGCATTTTGTTGTAACAGGCTCGTGCGGCCCCGATGACATTGCAGAACCATTGTTCGTAGACCGAATGGCGCTGAGCCAACTTTGTGATGGCGTCAACCGCCTCCTTCGGCGTCATGAATCGATAGAGCCCTTCTGTTGAGCGGCTCGGCAGACCAATAGTCTTGGTTTGCATGGTTGTGCCTCCAGGCAGGGGCACTCCCTTTTGGGGAGATTGCCCCAAAAGGGAAATGTGGTTATTTGGTTTAGCAGTTGGGTTCGGATTGTCGGCAAGCGGGGATCGCTTCACCGACCTCACGGGTCCGCGTGTCCGGCCATCTTCCGGACCGACTTGGGGTTCGCAGAGCTAACTACTGCCCGATCTTTTGGAGCATTTCACCCCTGTCTTGCATTGAAATAATGCAGTGATATGATGGTTCCCATGAACAATATCGTGCGACGTCTCAGAAGTTTCGCTGGTCACCGTGACGCCCTCCGTCGGGAGGGGGCGCGGTGCCTATTGCTCGGCCTCTTCGACGGCAACAATGCCCTTCTCGAGCGTGGACGCGAAATAGACCGCACGCTGGCTCGCCGAGGAAACCTCCAAGCCGTTGTTACTTCCGAGTCGTCCGAAGGATATCCATCCGGGAAACCATTTCCTCCTCAATGAGGCGAATGCATTTTCGAAAATCAGCGCGGTAGCTGCTGTCCTTGAGTTTATTGCTTTCCTCGTAAAGCGCATCACGGAAAATGACTAGGTCATCATCGCTCGCGGCTTCAATTTTGCTGAGAACGGCCTTAAAAAGCTCACGGTCCATAGTTCGCTCCTCAATCATTTATTGATGGGCGAACTCGGCCGAAAGGGCGCGGAACGCCCTAGCGGGTGATTTGTGTGCTGTTTTTGAACACGCTCAGCTGGCGCGCCCGGTCGGGGATTTCCGTAAGCCCTTATGGCTTACAGAAGGCCTCGAGAAGCCGAGATGCGCTACGGGAGTCCGCGTTTGTGTGGCACGCGCCCGCGGTCGTGATTTCGTGATGACTTGCCGGGAATGTGTTGGTGAAGCCGGGAACCCCATATGGGGACCGTTGACCCTTTTCGGGAAGTGGGCCGCCTCATGTTTAAGCAACAGCTACGCTTTCTCTCGAGGCGATGGACTCTACGGCGTGTATGCGACAGCACACGTCATGAGGGATAAAGCTGCACCGATTCGACCCTGTGTCGCCCAACTCACAGCGGGCTTTTGCCCTATTTGGGGCGAGGCTCGCCCCAAATAGGCATACATGAGTGCTGTTCTTGGTACGCGCTCAGCTGGCGCGGGGATCACAACTACTTTGATCGAACCATAGCGTAGATCGGATTACGCAACCGGTCAAGCTATGCGCTACGGCGGTGGCAAGGACGGCTGGTGCGCCATCTGCGCCAATCGGTTATTGAGCGCCATCAGTGGGTTGTTTCCCGTGTCGGAGACCGGTTCCGCGCCGCCAGGGTGGCCGCCAGTCGACACAGGGCTTTCGGCCGCCACAGAACCAACTGCGCTAGTCATCGTCAGAATATGCAACCGATGAGGGCCGGCCAGCACGATGCTGTGCGGATGGACCGCCCGCACCCAGAAGTGCCCCACGACATCACCCGCATGCACTGTCTGGGTTGTGTGCCCCCATTGCAGAACGGCGCTGCGATGATTGTCTCCCCGCATGACCGCGACTAGGTGTAAGGCACCCCGCCGACGCCTGGCCGTCCGCTCTGTCCGGGTGTGCACCATATGCTGCGTAAGTGACTGGATGTGAGCCTGTAGGCTTGCGACGGTCGCCTGCAGGCGGCGTATCGCGGCGGTCTCCGGTGGTGCGCTGGCGCCGGGCATGCCGCCCAGCCCATCCATCTGTTTCTCGAACCGCATCCGATTGTAGCGTTGCTGCGCGATTTTGGCTCGGATTTGTGCGCGGCGGTAGGCCTTCAAGAGATGCTCATAACCTACCGACTGCCCTTTGAAAGGATCGAGTCGAGGAGACACCGAGATCGTGGTCGGGGTCGGTGCGTGCGCCCGAGCAGCAGACCAGTGAGCTGGCGGCGAGACCTTGGGCGCCTTCGCCGGCAGTGCGGGGTGTTTCGCCACGACGGGCTTCGGCCCCGCCGGCAAGACCTTGCGTGGTTGAGCGCTCGGGGACACCCCGGGCATCGCATGGAACACAAATGGCGTCGATGGTGCTCCGGAAGGTGGTTTTACGGAGGCCGTCACGGGTGTGGGTGCGACAGGCCGCGCATGCGACACGGCGGGTTTGTGCCCGTAGGCTCTCGCGTCTTGGTTCAATAGGTTCGTGACCGTTTCGGTCGCCGACGGAGTCGTGGGGGCTTTCGTGGCCGCTAAGGCGGGTGTAATGGACAGGGTGACGAGTAGCGCCGTCCAAGAGATTAGGGAACGAAACATGCTGTGCTCCTTTGTGGAGAATCGAGGGCGAGCGCGATCAGGGCGCAGCAGGCCTTGAGATCGCGCCGGATGTCACCGGCCGGGATGCGCAGCAGTCGCCAGCCGGCGATAGTCAACAGATTTTGTCGAGTGCGGTCCCGTAAAAAGTCCCCCAACAGGCGACCGTGATACTGCCAGCCGTCGACCTCAACACAGAGACCGGCTTCGGGAAAGACGATGTCACCGCGTAGGCGGCGCCCGGGAATCACACGATATTCGCGCTGTGCCTCGGGCCAGCGGCGCGCCACTTCCGCCCAGAGAATGTCCTGGGGGGTCGGGCCCCACCTGTTGGCCCGTGGCACGCGGATTTTATGAGCCCCAGAGTCCACCGCACCCAACTGGGCACGCACACAACGCTGTACCACGGTGGGGAGCTCGCGCAATCGCACCACGCGGCCCATTATCCGGACCCCTCCGGTAAGGCGAGGCTCGTAGTCGGATCCTTTGGGGGAGAGGCCGTCTTGGACGTTGCCTCCCACG
>JAJZXC010000018.1 GCA_021846365.1 Bacillota bacterium
GCAGTTGAATCCCGGCGCAAAGCTCGCCCCGCCAAGGGTCGATTTCGGGTACAAAATAGGTAGGCCGGGCCCGCAAGCCCGGTAAATCCCGGCGATTCACGGCTTCGGCCAGGCGGTGTCCATCCAGGAAGGGTGCCCCCAGCACTTCAAACGGGTGGGTGGTCCCCCGTCCTAAACTCAGGTTGGTGCCCTCAAATAGGCAGGTCCCCGCGTACAGCAGCGCCATATCCTCGTGGGTCGTGTTGGGAGATGGTCCGACGAACGGCAGTCCGGTGTCCCGCCACAGCATATCCCGCCTCCAGCCCGCCATTGGCGCCACCGTGAGCTGGCGGCCGACTCCGTTGACGTTGTGAAACCAGCGTGCCAATTCCCCCATGGTCAATCCGTGACGATTGGGCATGGCGCCCCCGCCTATGAAGGAAGTCCACGACGGTTCAAGAATATACCCTTCGGCCACCATTCCGCCGAGCGGGTTGGGGCGGTCGAGCACCACCACCGGCAGCCCGGCTTCATCCGCCGCTTCCATGCTCAAGGCCAGCGTATTCATATTGGTATAATAGCGGCTGCCGATGTCCTGGAGGTCGACCACCAGCACATCAATCTCTTCCAACATGGCCGCCGTCGGCCTCCGGGTTTGCCCGTAAAGGCTGTAGGCGGGAAGCCCGCTGTGCGCATCGGTGACAAAAGCAACTGATTCGCCCGGCCGCGCGCTGTTGAGCACACCATGCTCGGGACCAAAGAGCGCCGCCAAACGAAACCGATCATCCGCTTGCAAGCGGTCAATCGTGGGCACTAGTTCCCCGTCAACTACTGTATAATTGGAAATGAGTCCCACCCGCCGCCCCTTCATCACTGTCGGCAGGTCGTCGTGCAGGCGATCGATTCCGAGTGTGATCATATTCCCTCGCCGTCCTATGAGCAGATTCGCTTCGTGTGGCCACCGCCTTGAAGGCGATCAAGGTCGATTACCCGTCCTCCCCAGCGCGCATGGCTCCCGCTCTCCATAATAGCAGAGCCAGCCTGCATAATAGTTTGCGATACGCACTGTGCGATTGCCCGCAATTTCGGCCGACCCAACCCGCACCGTCTATGGTCCAGTTACCAGCCACATGGCGGCGACCGACCTTACTCAACTTGCTTTCCAGCACTCCACCCCGCGATCCATCCGTTGATGTGGGCCGGAGATACTCAACGAAACTATTTCAAGCCAGGTCCATCCGCGCCATGCCGAGATCGCCCCCGGGCCGTCGGTCTTCCTGGGCAGTGTGGCAGATACGCGCGGCCACTATTTCCCCTATCCCTTCACCGCCCCTTGAGTAAGCCCCGAAACCACCGATCGCCGGAACACCAGCACAAGAATGGCGACGGGTAGGATGGCAACCGTCGAGGCGGCAAATAGGGTTCCGTAAGGCACCGTGAACTGCGAGCCGAACAGGGCGATACCGACCGGGATCGTGCGAAACGACATGCTGCTGTCGAAACTGATCGCCATCAGGAGTTCCGTCCAGCAAGCGGTAAATGTGAATGTGCCGGCGACGAACAATCCCGGTGCAGCTTGGGGCATGATAATCTGAAACAAGATGCGCCATCCCGAGGCACCGTCGATGCGCCCCACTTCCTCCATTTCTTTGGGAATGGTGAGGAAATAGTTGCGCAATATCCAAATCGCGAAAGGCAGGTTAAAGGCCGTATAGGGCACAATAAGGGCCTGATAGCTGTCAAGCCAGCCGAGATCGCGCATCAGCAAATAGAGAGGGGAGATTACGGCAATTTCCGGAAACACGGAAATCATCAACAAGACGACCAGTATGCCTATCCGTCCCCGCATGGGCAGCCGTCCCAACGAATAGCCCGCCATGGAGCCGAAGAGCAGGACGCATAGGGTGGACGCCAGCGACACCACCGCGCTGTTCAAGATAAAGCGCTGAAAATTGTTCGGACCAAAGGCGGAATCATAATTGGCCATGGTGAAGGGATGTGGAAAGAGGCTGGGCGGAAACTGACCGACGGCCAGCGGCGGCTTAAACGACGTATCCACCATCCACAACAAAGGCAACAAGGCGATGATGGCAATCATGACGGCAAACACATTGCTTGCCGTCAACCACCGCCGAATTTTCGAACGCGATTTCTTCATTACACAGCGGCAACGCCCGTGCTGAGATTTGCCATCTCTTCAGGCGCCCCTCCCCCCTTTACCTTCCGTCTGTCTGTGCCGGCTCAGGGCACTTCATTCCGGTTTCGCATCGGCAGCCGACCTAGGTCGACGATTCGCTGTCGCCCACTTGCACGCGAAATACACGGAGAAAGACAAACGCCACCGCCATCACAATTAAGGTGGTACTGGTGGCGATGGCCGCTCCCGGACCGAACGACAAATCTTCAAAAAGCACCTGATAGCTTAAAATCGCCAATGATTCCGTCGCGTGCCCAGGTCCGCCGCCCGTCAGCACAAACGGCAGGTCGAACACCCCGAACGCCTGCAGGGTGCGAAAAAGCAGCGCCACCAGCAACGTGGGTTTGAGCAGAGGCAGCGTAATGCGCCAAAACGCCTGCCAGGCGCCCGCCCCGTCGATAGAGGCGGCTTCAAACACTTCGGAAGAAATCATCTGCAAGCCAGCGAACAGGATGATGGCGACAAATGGCGTCGTTTTCCAGATATCCGCCACCATAGTGGAGGCGATCGCCAACATTGGCGTCCCCAGCCAGATTACCGGGTGACCCGCCAGACCCAGTCCCATCACGATGGCATTTAAGACTCCGTACACCCCGTTGTAAATGAAGCTCCACATCTCGGCCGAGATAGCCGTTATCAAGGCCCACGGCAAGAGCAACACGGCCAGCAAGAAGCCTCTCCCAGAAGTAAGCTTGTGCAGCACCAAGGCAACTCCCATGCCCAAAATGAGTTCCACCGTAACCGTAACCAAGGTGTAGATTATGGTGAAGCCGAGGGCGTATTGAAAGAGCGAATTCGACCAGACCAGCGAATAATTGGACATGCCGGCCCACTGAAATTTAAAACCGCTGTAGGTCAAGGATATATGGCTCAGGCTCATGAAGACGGAAAACAAGATGGGGAAAATCGTGATACCGGCGATAATGAAAAACGCCGGCGCTGAAAATACCCATCCTTGGCGCGCTAGTTGCACCTTCAGAGGCCGATGGCCGCCGAGGGAAACGGTTTTGGTCCGCAAGTTGAGTGCCCGCATGATACCCTGGTTTTGTCTGGCCGAGCCGTCTCAGCGGCCTCATGGCGCCCAGTCGACCAGGTTTCGCTCCTTTCGAATGGGATGATCATGAGACGAAATGGGACTTGGGGACGTGGTCGAGCCCATGCCTGCACAGCTCAGGCAGTTCGGCCCCAAGGCGACCGACGCTGTTCCTTCAGCGCCTAAGCGGCATCAGTCTCGGCACATCGTTAGGAGCCGACGGCGGATGTCGCCGACTCCTAACCGCACCGCTATAATCCCTTTTTGGAGACTGCGGCGTGAATCTGTCGCTCGGCCGCCTTCAATGCCTGGGCCGGAGACACCGTCCCCGCCAGTGCGGAGTTAAGGTTAGAGTACATGGCCTGACTGACCGACGGGTATACTGGACTCCCCGAGGGCCGTGAAATCAAGTGCACGTTGTGGACGGTCTTCAGCACGGGATTGAGGCGTTGCACCGCCGGATTCTTCTGTACGGAATAATTGGTGGGAATCTCGGAAAACTTGGTGGCCAGGATGGTTTGCGCCTGGCCACCAGTAATCCATTTGATGAAGGTTAGATCTTGGGCCAAATACTTGGAATGCGGGTTCACATAGACGTCCCAGCCACCGATAGTCGAGTAGCCCGGTTGCTTCTGTCCAGGAAACGTGGGCAGAGGAGCGACGCCGACTTTGCCGACCACCTTGGAGTCCTTGGGGTCGTTGGAATTTGACCACGCGTAGTCCCAATTTCGCAAAAACGCTGCGTTGCCGGCGTCGAACACGTTCATTGCCTGAGGTTCTTGGAAGGTGGTTTCGGCCGCCGGAGAGACATGCGAGGTGATCAACGACCGCAAGAATTTAAGCGCTCGCAGCGATTGCGGTGAGTTGATGGTCACCTTGCTGTAGTTTTTGTTGAACACGCTGCCGCCGGCATCGCTCATCACTTCCATCCAGTCGCAGGTTAGGCCCTCATAGTCGGCACCCTGCCACACGTAGCCAAACTTCACCAGTTTGCGCTTTTGCAAGAGCTTGGATTCCTTAACCAACTGCGGCCAGGTTCTGGGGACGGGCAGATGCGCCTTCGCCAGCAAGTCCTTGCGATAATATAAAAAGCCGGCGTCCATAAAGAACGGCGCACCGTACACCGCACCCCGATAGCTGGCGCCTTTGACCAGCCCCGGGGCAAATCGGGTCCAAAACGACTTCGGCAGATATTTGCTGAGGGGGAGCGCCAGGTCATTATGGCCGAATTGGGCCGGCCAGATCACGTCGCCCATAAAGACATCGGGACTCGTGGCCCCTCCTGAAATTGCCGTGGTCAAGGTCGAACGCATGGTATCGGTGTTGGTTGGTGCTGTGTTCAATTTGATACGAATTTTGGGGTGGGCTTTTTCAAATGCCTGGATCATGGTCTTGCGAACCCCGGTGTCGGTAATCGGGGAGGCATACCAAACGATGGTAACCACTTTTTTCTGAACTGCCGCCGACCGGACGAGCCCCCCCGGAGAAAATCCGGACGCCGTTGCGGTCAATAACAAGGAGCCCGATACCAGCACCATCGCATTACGAATTCTCAATTCAATCGCTCCCTCGCTTTTAGTATTTTTGAATCGTCCTGCCTGCGCAACGGAAACCAGGAATGCGGCCGTGCGGCTCTTTCACCGCGTCGACGGGCGACAACCGGGTATGCACCCTGACCGTCGTCGGTCCGAGCCCCTCCTTCGATTGCGGCAAGAATCGACTCTAGTTTGCAGATTTAACAAATTCCGGGAGAATTGTCAATAGGCCTGTGTTCCCGGATTGTTCACTCTTTTTCACCGTCAAGATCCCGACGACGTTCTCTGAGCTCACAGCGATGCCGTTTTCGCCGGTTTAGCCCCTCGCCGTCAAAGCCTCGCCAGGGAAAAGCGCGCCATCGACCCGCTGCACGGGATAACCCGAGCGCCCGGTGCAGCTGGAACTGTCCTCGATTTGCTGTGCGCACCTTGCTCATACCCACGAGGGCGTAGCCTATTTCGTTCTTGATTATTCGCTCAGGCACCACCGCCGCGCAAGCTGGTAAGATATTCCTGATAATGGGTAAGACTTAGTGCGGGAGGAGACAGGACATGGTCGATCACCGTTCATATTAATATGATGCGAACAATTGTAAGCAATGTCGAGCGGAACTGTGAAAGCCGCGGCCACCAGAGAACTACTCTGCAAAGACGACGCCGTAATGGCTGTTTCCGCTCACAGTGCGGCGACTGCTGGTTGGCCATTTTTCTTGATCGGGATGACCTCGGCGCCAGCCCGTCGCAAGGCCGGTTGCCAACTGCTTCAGCCTTTGACCGCACCCTGGGTTAGTCCGGAGACGACGGCGTTGCGGAAAATCAGCACCAAAACTGCAATCGGCACAATGGAGACCATCGACGCCGCGAACAAATTACCGTAAGGAACGGTGTATTGGGCACCGAACAAGGCAATTCCAACCGGAATGGTTCGGTATGGGGTGATGCTATTGATGGTCAGCGCCATCAAGAATTCGGTCCAGGTTGCGGTGAAGGTGAACACGGCAGCGGTAAACAGCCCCGGCGTGGCTTGCGGAATAATGATGCTGAGAAACGTGCGCAAGGGGTTCGCCCCGTCGATCTCGGCCACCTCCTCCATTTCACGAGGAATCGAGAGAAAATAATTCCGCAGGATCCAGATGGCAAACGGGAGATTGAATGCCGTGTAGGGGATAATCAATCCTTGGTAGCTATTGAGCCATCCCACCAGGCGCATTAACAAATATAGTGGAGAGATGACGGCAATTTCCGGAAATACGGATACGACCAGTAGGGCCGTCATAATTCCCATCCGGCCCCGCACTGGAAATCTGGCTAGCGCATAACCGGCACCCGATCCCAATACCAACACGGCTAACGTGGATGATACCGCGATGATGACAGAGTTCATGAAGTAGCGTTGAAAATCTAAGTAGGTGAAGCTGGTACGGTAGTTCATCCAGGTAAACGGATGGGGAAACCACGCCGGCGGCGTTTGACCCACCGCCGACGGCGTTTTAAAGGAAGTCACCAGCATCCAATACAACGGCGCAGCGACAAAGAGCGCCAACAGCAGTGCGCCCACCCGAACGAGGGCCGTGTCACGTTTCAAGCCATTCCCTCCTCAGCCATGCCCCTAAAAACCCACAGGAACACCATGGCCATGATTAGGACCAAGGCCGTAGTACTCGCCGCCACCGCGGCTCCCGGCCCAAAGCTCAAATCCTGAAACATCACCTGGTAGCCCAAGACGGCAATCGATTCAGTGGCGGTCCCCGGTCCGCCTCCGGTCAGAACAAAGGGCAGGTCAAAAAGGCCAAACGCCTGCAGGATGCGAAACAACACGGCCAATGACATCGTAGACCGAATTAAGGGCAGCTGAACGCGCCAGAAAATCTGCCAACTGCCGGCTCCGTCCATATAGGAGGCCTCAATCACTTCCACCGGAATCATTTCAAGACCGGCAAGGACCAAGATAGCGACAAAGGGCATGGTTTTCCAGACGTCGGCAAACATGGTCGACGCGATTGCCAATTGGGGAAATCCGAGCCAGACCACCGGGGTACGAATGATGTGCAGCGACAGCAGGATGGCATCGAGAACACCGTAGACGCCGTTGTAAATATAGCCCCACATTTCCGCCGAGATCACCGTAATCAACGACCAGGGCAGCAAGAGGAGTGCCAAGAGGCCGGAACGACCCCTCCGCAATCTTTGCAGGATGAGCGCCGCCAGCGTACCCAGGATGAGCTCGGCGAGCACGGTGATCACCGCATAGACGATGGTGAATTCCATGGCGTAGCGATACAACCCGCTGGCCATAAGCAGGCGGTAGTTGCTGAGTCCGACCCATTGAAAGTGAAACCCGTGCAAGGTCAACTGGATTCGGTTGAAACTCATGTAAATCGAATAGACGATGGGGAATATGGTCACCGCCACCACCACGGTCAACGCCGGCGCCATGAATCGCCAACCCGTCCGCGCCCGTCGCACCGCGCTCCCCGTCCCCGCCCGCACTGATGCCACCACCGCGCCTACAGACCCCGGCCAGCTAGATCCGCACTAATCTCCCGGCTGGCGCGGGTAATGGCGGTGGTCGGGGCAATTTGACCCGTCAACGCCGCATTGACATTTTGGTACAGAGCCTGGCTCAACTGAGGATAGAGCGGCGTGCTGGACGGTCGGGAAACGAGGCGCACGCGTGCCACAATCCGCAGCACTGGGTTTTTCTTGCGCACGCTGGACTCCTTTTGGACAGCGTAATTGGTCGGCACCTCGGAATACTTTTTGGCCAAGATGCGCTGGGCAGGCGCGCTCGTCATCCACCGGATGAACGTCAGCGCCTGCTGCAAGTGACGGGTGTGTGGATTAACGTAAAGGTCCCAGCCGCCGATGCAGGAATAACCGGGTTGCTTGGCGCTGGCAAATGCCGGCATAGGCTCGACTCCCACTTTCCCGACCACTTTGGTGCCCGGGGTTTGCGAATTTGACCAAGCGTAGTCCCAGTTTCGCATAAAGGCGGCGTCGCCAGCGTCAAAAGTATTCATCGCGTCCGGCTCCTGATACGTGCTGACCGCCGCTGGCGAGATCCCTCTGGTAATCAGTGAACGCATAAAGGTAACCGCGGAGATTGCCCGCGGGCTGTTCAACACGACCTTGGTACCCGCCGAGTTGAGCACCTTAGCCCCGGAATCCGCCAGGAACTCCATCAAGTCGCACGTCAAGCCCTCGTACGCGGCGCCTTCCCATACGTATCCATAGCGGACGAGATGTTTGGCCTGCAGTGTCTTGGCGTCAGATGCCAATTGCTGCCACGTGCGTGGCACCGGCAATCCGGCCTTTTTCAGCAAGTCCTTGCGGTAATACAGGAACCCCGCGTCCATAAAGAACGGCGCCGCATACACCCTTCCCCGATAACTGGCCCCGGTTACCAGCCCGGGTGCGAAGCGCGACCAGAATCCGTGGGGCAAATACTTGCTGAGGTTGACGGCCAGACCGGAGTGCGCAAATTGGGCCGGCCAAATAACGTCTCCCATATAAACATCGGGCGTCGCCGATCCGCCCTCAATCTCGGTGCTCAAAGTGGTGCGAGTGGTGTCGGTATTGGTCGACATGGTGATCAACTTGACGCGAAGGTTGGGATGTGAAGCTTCAAACGCCCGAATCATGGTCCGGCGCGTGCCGGTCTGGGTAATCGGCGAGGCGGCCCAGTCGATAGTCACCCTTTTGCCGCCCCCTGGTGGGCGATGGGCCCCCGGTTTTTTCACCGCCGTCGCCCGGCGTTGAGCCGCCGGGCCACTGCCAAAAAGTCCGCACCCCGCCGATACCACACTAAGAACGCCTATTCCTCCTGTTGCCATGATAGTCACCACGGTTGCCTTTCCCTTGGTCATGACCGATTCCTCCTCGTGACCCACGCTAATATGTTCTATTCCGATCCCGCAGTGAAGCGACGACAATGACTAGTCTTCACCAATTTGACGGCTTCATACAAAAAGTGGGCAGATTGGTCGCGGGCGAAAACGAACCCCCGGGAGACGGTCAGCCCGTCATCCCGGTTGTGGCGGTCAAGTGGAGGCGGTGTACTAAAAAAGGGCCCCGCCTCGATCGGCGGCGCCCCGGGGGCACCTAAATGAGTGCCATCAATCTTGGGAGTCTCCCAGGCGTTCCTTCAGCGCGTTCAATTCTTGGCCCAGGTGATGCATCTCGTCTTCGGCCATCCCCAAAAACTTTGCCAGTTCCCCTTGTCGGGCCTTATCGATCGCCATCAAGTTTCTGAGTTCGTTGTAGATGTCCAAGACCTGATCGACTTCCTTGCGGAGGTGTTGCATGCGATCTCGGATCTCGATCCGTTCCTCTTGGGCCTTGTCGGCGACAATTAAGGGACTGAGCAGGGCTAGAAGCCGCGGGTCGTCGGTCGATACCCGCACGGCCACCGTTTCCGCGCTGTATCCACGCGCAGCTTCAATCCAGGTATAAGGTTCAGGAACCGGCACTCCCTGGATATAGCCTTGCCAGGGAGCCACGGGTAGCTCGATACGACGGTGGACGGCGATCGCCAATCCTAGACTGCGTCCGGGCTCAATCTGATGCACAAAGCGCACGCGTTGAGGCTGGGCCATCAAGTAGCCAATAACGACTTGAATTGCTGGAAACTGAGAGCTTATCCGCCCTAAATAGACCAAAATGCGCTCATTTACTTCATTTGTCACAGCATCGCGCGAATACTCCGGCCTTTTGGGCGGAGAGAAGCGCTTCCCTCCTTCCTTCATCAAGTGGATCGTGAACTCAGGCCCCAGGCCTTATTCTCATGGCTCGTAACCAAGCTACCGCCATGGGGCAACCGGTGCACATTGACCGGCCAAGTTCTAAGATTTGCCGCGCCCGTTTTCCCGAAGCGGCATTAAGCGTATCGAGTGGCCGTCCAGCCCAAAAACCATGGCCGAATATCCCTCCGCCGTCACCTCAATGAATTCGGACGGATCAGAGTTGGCAACGCAAGACCAAAGTTCAATCGCTCTAGCGTGCTGGTCGGTCACCCGAATACTACCACAAATCCCCTTACCTCGCGGCTTCTCTAGCGCGGTCAGAAATCCCCATCAGCCTCTTAGGGGTAACCTGCTTCGATGACCGAATGTTGTGCCCGGTCGATATGGTAGCTTTGCTCAGGTTTGGGTATGCTTGTAAACTGGAAAGTATCCGCCACCCACTCCATATGCAATTATTGGGTGGGATCACGACGCCTTTGATCGCCAAACCCGGCAGGAAAACCGGAGGAAAGAGCGAATAATACGATACGGCGTAAAGGCCTCGGTAACTCTGCCCCCAGTCAACTGCCGTAAACTGGGGGCAGCCGCACAAGGCTTACACCGCCGCACGATGGCCGGCGTATTGTACCGAAGGGAGTTGACGGCCCGTGAAAACGTTGACCACCAATGAGATTAAGGCACTCATCGTTCTGTTAGGCGACGAGGACATCAAGACTGCCCATGTAGCGCGCAGAGCTTTGTTGGAAGCTCGCCATCAGGCAGAACCTTTCCTGGAAGAGGCTAGAAACTCCCAGGACCCGCACGTTCGCACGCGCGCCTACAGCATTCTCGAACGGCTGCGGCTCGACGATTTGGCTGACCACTTCCGGGGCTTTGCCTCCATGCCGTCGGCTTGGCTTGATTTGGAGGAAGGGGCGTTCTTGCTCGCCGAAACGGAGTATCCGACCATCAATCGTCGCCATTACCGCAACATGTTAAACGACATGGCCGATCAATTCGAGACCCGCTCATCCCCCAAGCCGGCCGCCAAGGGCCGCGAATTCATTGAACTGTTCAATGAGTACTTCTTCGACCAACTGGGCTTTGCCGGCAATCAAGAAGACTACCAGAATCCTGACAACATTTACATCAATCAGGTGTTGGACCGTCGGCTAGGGGTTCCCATCAGCCTATCGATGATTTACCTATTGCTAGCATCCCGCTTGCGCATTCCGGTGGTCGGCATCGGCATGCCTGGACACTTCCTGCTACAGTACAATGACAGTTTGTTCATTGACACCTTTCACAAGGGCCAGTTGTTGAGTCGGGGAGAATGCGTCCAGTTCCTTATGAACAACGGGTTCGGGTTTCACCCTGCATATCTCAGCCCGACCCCGACCAGATTTATGCTGGTCCGTATGCTCACCATCCTGATTCAGACGTACAGTACCAGGGATCCCGAACGCGCCGACCTGTTGGCAGGATTTCGCGATATCCTGACTCGAAGCTACGCCAAGGTGTAGGCCGCTCTAGAGCCAGCCCGCCGCACCTCCCTGGCTCGCCCTGCACTGGGTTGATCCGCTGGCCGGGATAGCTAGTCTCCGTGATAGATCATTTTGATGGTCATCCCTCCGTCAATTACCAGGTTAGCGCCATTGATAAACGCATTCGCCGGATCGGCTAAGAACCGCACCGCTCGAGCAATATCTGGCGGGGAGCCGACGCGTCCGCTAGGATGCTGAACCTGATCGGCAGGGCTAAGTTCGGGACAATGGCGCTCAGAGGACTTCCTCCACGGCTCCGACACAATCCACCCTGGGGAAATCGCATTCGCCCGAATCCGATCTGGCGCCAGGCTGACCGCCATCGCATGGGTAAGTGCCAGCAATCCGCCCTTGGCGGCTGAATACGCCTCGGTATGAGGTTCGGACATCAGCGCGCGGGTTGAGGCAATTTGGATCACCGCCGCCCCCTGGTTTGCCCGCAACAACGGCAGCAAGCATCTCACCATCCAGTAAGCTCCCGACAGGTTGACAGACAGCACGCGATTCCACTCCGTAATCGTGGTCTCTTCCATGTTATGGCGAAAGCCAACCGCCGCATTGTTAATCAATACCGCCACGCGATCCGTGCGTTCGCCCAGCCAGCGCGCAAACCCTTCCACCGCCGTGGGATCCCCCACGTCGCCGGCATAGCGCCACACCGTTTCTGGTAGTTCGTCCAGCGCTTGCTGATCGATATCCAAAACCGCCACTTGCCATCCTCGCTCTTCGTCAAACTGGTCGACAATCGCCCGTCCGATGCCTTGGGCTCCACCCGTCACCACGACGACGGCCCGCTTTGCCATGGCCCGTTCCCCTCTCCTGCTCTGAATGAAGAATCATCGCCACCAGCTACGGCACCCGTAAGTCGGTTAGACACAAGATATAGACGATATTGGCAAAAGGGCTAAACTTACTCACTTTTGGACCGGCTATAGGCGCCATCAGTATAACAGGATTTTTCATGCTCCGTGGTGCCACCACGGGCGGAAAAACCGCAGGCACCGTTCATTGGGGGGGGCTAGGCTCGCAAGAGCTCGACCTACCGGCCTACTCTAGAGTAGGCTCTCCTTTGTCGACCCGTTGGCATCCGCCGCTCCGGCGCGACCCGCCAGCACGCGTCAGTCGGCAAACCAATGCATCCAGCCTGATACGTCAACGACTTCACCTCACCCCGGTCGATTGAAGGCCAATTCGCCGACCCAGCTGAGTTGCTAGCCGCGAAATATCTATGGTAAGGTGACACTGTTGACCTCCACCGCACGAAATCCCGCGGGATCTCGCTGAGGAGGATCGACAGGCTAGGGGACTTGGTGCTTGCCTAAGGCGTGCTCCCAACTCTGGACTTGAACATAATGCCCGGGCATTCCCCTGGCTTAGGCCGACGGCCAAGCGGGTGAACCCAAAGGGCTGGATTCATCCAAACAATTGACCGGCTTAGCGACATGCGGGGTCACTCGTGGGTTAGTGCAAACACAACTGGGCCGAAGCAGTCCGAATCGAGGCCTTGTAAGACGCACCATGCCTAATGGCGCGGTGCAATCGTCGGGGAACTGCGAACTTGTGGGAGCAACTCCGGGCAACCCCTGCCTCAACCTGGGTTGGGCGGAGGGAGAGTTCATCTCAAAGGCTGGAGGCAGGCATGGAGCGATTTGACGTAACCATCATTGGCGGAGGACCGGTCGGCCTGTTTGGTGCAGCCTTGGCCAGTTTGCACGGCATGAAGACCAAAGTGATCGAAAGTTTGCCGCAATTGGGTGGCCAGTTGTACACGTTGTATCCGGAAAAATACGTGTACGACGTGGCCGGCTTCCCCGCAATACTGGCCAAGGACTTGGCCAGTCAGCTGATCGATCAGGCGCTCCGCTATCACCCCACCATATGTCTTAATCAGACCGTCAACCGGTTGGAGACCTTAGCCGATGGAGCCTATCAGTTATATACCGAAAACGAGACGCATGAGACAAGAACCATATTAATTACCAGCGGGCTGGGCTCCTTTACCCCGCGCAAGCTGCCACAGCCTAGCGCAGAGGCGTTCGTTGAACACGGCCTGTATTATTTCGTGCCGCCACTGGCTCACTTTCAGGACAAGCGCGTCCTGGTCATCGGGGGTGGCGATTCGGCGCTGGACTGGACCCTAGCCATCGCCGACACCGCCGCCCAGGTCGTTCTGGTTCACCGCCGGGGTGAATTTCGCGGTCAGCAATCGACCGTCAACCAGCTTCAAGCCCATCCACGGGTAACCATTCGCACCTTCACCGAGTGCCTAGAATTCCGCGGCCAGGGCACCCTTGAGGAAGTGGTCCTGGTCGACCGTCAAACCCATGCCGAAGAGACGTTGGCGACCGAGGCGGCAGTCGCTGCGCTGGGATTCTTGCCCGATCTCGGCCGACTGAAAGAGTGGGGGCTCACTCTCCAGGCAGGGTCGATCGTGGTTGAAGGCCCCATGCGGACCAGCCGCCCCGGGATTTATGCGGCAGGTGACATTGCCGCCTATGAGGGCAAGGAAAAACTCATCGCCACCGGCTTCGGTGAAGTCGGTAATGCACTCGGTCACATTCGCGGGTATCTGGATCCCACAAAGCGCGGTGGGCTACCACACAGCAGCAATATCAAAATACACGTCTAAGCGCCACGTAGAGTTGGCCGCAGCAAGGCTGAGTCCCGACTGGTGCCTTCAACGAATGGAGTGGTTATCTGATGAATGATATTCAGACACGGCTTCGCCAAATCCAAAACGAATTTTCCGGACGCTACATCGTATATGCCGAGCATTTGGGAACTGGGGAAGTAATCCAGTTTGGACCCATGGTGCCGATGGAAACGGCTTCGACCATCAAACTCCCTATCTTAGTCGAATCCCTTCGCCAGGTGGAACTGGGGCAGTTATCCCTCGTGCAACCGGTTACCCTGACCGCCGCCGATATGGTCGGCGGCTCGGGGGTTTTGCAGTCGCTGTCGGTCGGCATTGTGCTGCCCTTGCGCGACGTGTTGACGCTGATGATCGCGGTCAGTGACAACGTGGCCACCAATATGGTGCTGCGCTTGATCGGCCTTTCCGCTGTCAATCAATGTATGGCCTCTTTGGGCCTCGGTGATACCGAAATCAAAAAACGCATTGATTTCGCGCTGCCAGGCCCGCTCGGACTCTCTATTCCGGGCGACCTGGCCGCCCTGCTGAAGGGCATCTACCATGGCACGCTGGTGAGCGCCCACGCCTCGCAGGTGATGCGGGACATTTTAGCCACCCAACAATACAACACCCTGCTCACCCGCGACCTGCCGTATGCGCTACTCAATTGTGATGACGACAACCCGCCGGTGCGGGTGGCCAGCAAGAGTGGCTCGCTGAGCGGTGTGCGCAATGACGCCGGGTTAATCACCAGCCCGTGGGGCGACTACGTTATCGTCATCATGAGCGAGGGCGCGGAGGATCTTCGCTTCCACACCGACAACGAGGCCATGGTGATTTTGCCTAAGGTTAGCCGGGAGATCTTCGACTATTTCATACCCGAAACCCGTCGCCACACCTAGTCTAGACCAGGCACCGACCAGGGTTTTGGCGGGGCCGCCACCAGGAGAGGTGAAACCATGGCTACCTGGCTCCGCTTGTTTTGGGGATTTTTCAAGGTTGGCATACTGGGCTATGGAGGAGGCCCCGGCTCCATTTCCCTTATCCAAACGGTTGCAGTCCGCGACTTTCACTGGATGGACGCAAGCCAATTCGCGGAAACCCTGGCCGTGGGCAACGCCCTCCCGGGTCCGATCGCCACCAAGTTGGCAGCCAGCATCGGATGGGAAGTAGCCGGCGCGGTCGGCGCCGGAGCCGCCGTGCTGGGGATCATTCTGCCCTCCATGGTTCTCATGATCGGCCTTTTCCAGGTCATCAGTGCACATCGCCGAAATACCTACGTGCAGGGGCTCATTCATGGGGTGAAACCGATTGTGGTGGTGCTCTTGGTGCTCTTGGTGGTCGAGTTCACTCCCGCCGCCTTCAGCCGGCAACGCTGGCTGTTGTCGGCAGTCTTTTTCGCCGGCGGACTGATTGCCATCCGTTGGCTGAAAGTGTCCCCGGTCTTGGTGATCTTGGCCTCGATGGCGGGTGGAGCCATTTTTATGCGTTAGGCATCTATGCCGGGAACAGGCTTCCTACACGCCCGTGGTCAGAATCGTGGACTAGCCAAATCGGCCCCGTTAGGGCATGCTAGACGTATGGACTCGGCACGAAGGCACGCGTTTTTCATCTTGCTCACGGTGGCCCTAATCTACGGCCTGATTTTCATGCAACGCACGGCACCGGGCTTGGTCACCCCTTATCTCTTGCACCAATTTGATCTTGACCCGCAGACGCTCACCCTGATGACGGTGGGTCAGTTCTTGATGTACGCCCTGCTGCAAGTACCGGTTGCCGTCAGCGGTACCCGGCATCGCCCCGAACTCCTGCTGGTCATCGGCACCCTCGCAGACGGCGCCGGCACCGTTCTTTTTGCGTTAAGTCCCGGGTTTTCCTGGATCGTCGCATCCCGGGTCATTGTTGGGTTCGGTGACGCTTTAATCTGGCTCAACATTGTGGCCGTGCTCGGGCGATGGTTCGGCCACGGGGTGTTTGGCCGGGTATTGGGCCTGACCGCCATGAGCGGGAGTTTCGGGGCCTTGACCGCCACCGTGCCGCTGGCGTTTTGGGTGAACGCCTCCGGATGGCGGCTGCCATTTGCCGTCATGGGCCTCAGCTTGCTCTTATTGGCGCTGGCGGCCAGTCAGGTCTTTGGTCGCTGGCAACCCGTGAACCCCGACTGGCCGACTAGTGGCGAGTCGATTTCCTGGTTGCGCGTGCGCCGGTCGGGGCGACGGCTAGTGGGGCCGATGCTCTCCCATTTTGGCTTCATGGGCCCCTTCCTCGGTTTTCTAAGTATCTTTGCCGTCCCCTACCTGAGGACGACATATCACCTCTCGGAGGTCCACGCAGGGATGTTCATGGCCTTTGCCTTGGTGGGCTCATTGCTCGGCGGCCCGCTAATGGGCACTATTGCCGATCGCTTCGGAGTCTCCCTGCCCTATCGGATGATGGCGGGGCTGAATTTGGCCGCCTGGGCTACCCTGGCCGCCATGCCGCATAGTCTGGGCCTTGTTCCCCTCGCCCTCATCTTTGTCGCCATGGGGCTGGCCAACGGGTCCAGTGTGTTGACCTTCGCGTCCATCCGCCGCCTTTTCACCGCGGTCGACGGAAGCTTGGCCGCGGGGTTTGCCAACACGGCCGGCTTCACCTCGGCGGTCTTGATCCCGATGGCGATGGCACTCGCCCTGCCCCGGCACGGGATGGCCGATCGGGCCGAGTTTATCGTCGTCCTGCCCTTCGTCGCTCTGGGCGGAATAGGCCCCTTTGTTACGCCGACCATCCGCCGGCTGCAGCGGGGCCAAACCAATTCTCTCGCGAGCGAACTCTAACCCCCCGGCCCTCTGGCATTACCGATGGGCACGGTGGTCGATGCCGTCTTTCTCGATCCACGCCCCGGCAAGAGGCCGGTCGGGCCCCTTGCCTCTCCGCTGACTAATCCCCCAGCGTTTGCAATAGTGCCGCCTTTTGCACATACAGGCGGTTTTCCGCTTGATCCCAGACTACCGAGTGTGGCCCCTCGATGACCTCATCGGTCACTTCCTCGTCGCGATGAGCCGGCAGACAATGCAAAAACACCGCCTCCGGCTTGGCCAGATTCATCGTCTTGGCGTTGACCTGATAGGGCATCAGATCGCGTTGTTTGGCAGCCGGGTCGCCCGGCTCGCCCATAGACACAAAGACGTCGGTGGCCACCGCATCCACGCCGAATACGGCTTGTTCGGGGTCATCGGTGACCGTAATCGCCCCCCCCGTCACCAGCGCTTCCTCACGGGCCCAATCGACTACTTCGGCGGCCGGCCAGTAGCCTTTGGCCGTCGCGATGGTAACCTGCATGCCCAGTTTGGCCCCGATGGTAAGATAGGAAAGGGCCATATTATTGCTGCCGTCCCCCAAATAGGCAAATTTAAGCCCGGAGAGCCGTTTTTGGCATTCCCACAAGGTCAGCGCATCGGCTAGGGCTTGGAACGGGTGCGCCTTATCGGTCAGGGCGTTGAAAATGGGGACCGAGGCCCAGCGTGCAAATTCCTGCACCGTTTGATGCGACCGGCATCGGATCACGATTCCATCCACGTACCGCGACATCACCCGCGCGGTGTCAGCAATGGGTTCGCCGCGCCCCAACTGACTTTCCCCCCAATCCAGGATCACGGGGGCCGCACCCAGCGACTGAATGGCGACCTGGAAAGACACTCGAGTGCGGGTGGAAGGCAACTCAAAGATCATGGCCACGCTCTTTCCGGCCAGGGCGTAGCGTACGTGGGCAACCTTGGGATTCGCCTTCATCCACGCCGCCGTGGTGAGGATGCCGCGGATTTCGCTCGGCGTCCATTCCTTGAGGGTCAGAATCGATCGTCCCCCCACCGGGACCACCGTCTCCGTTAAACGTTCAACCACAACACCGCCTCCTGGAGTATCAGTATAGCCTAATACGCATGTTTATGCAATGTAAATGCAGAATTATACCAAACCAACCCGCGCAATGCGCACCAGCGCTTGGGTGCCTACCAAGAGAGCGTCCTCGTTGATCTCCAGATGCGACGAATGCTGGGGATATGGTTCACCTTCGATCGGGGCGGCTCCTACAAACATAAATGCCCCGGGCACCTTTTGCAAATAGTAAGAAAAATCTTCCGCGGCCAACTTGGGTTCGGATTCGCTAACCGCTATCCACTGGTCGGCGGCAAGCGCATCGCGCCACTTGCTGACCGCGGTGGCATGGTTGACGACCGCCGGATATCCATGAGTGTAAACCACCTCGGCATCCGCCCCAACCAGCTGGGCGGTAGTAACCGCAATATGCCGAAGTTCTGTCTCGACTCGCGCGCGCATGGCTTCATCATAGGTTCGCACCGTACCCGTGATTTGGGCTCGCTCGGCAACGATATTAAATGCCGTGCCTGCCGATATGGTTCCGCAGGTCACCACCACCGGGCGGCGGGCAGGAATCCGGCGCGACACGATGGTCTGCAGGTTGACTATCGTCTGCGCCGCAATCAAGGCTGCGTCTCGCGTCGATTCAGGTTCAGAACCGTGACCCCCGCGCCCGAAAATACGAATGGCGAATTCATCGTCGTTGGCCATTTGGGGTCCTTCGCTCAAGGCCACCGTTCCCGTCGGCTGGGTAGCCCAGACGTGCAGCCCATAGATCTCATCAACGCCGTCGAGGGCACCTTCGGCGATCATCTTTAATGCTCCCCCCGGCGGTCGTTCTTCCGAAGGCTGAAACAGCACCCGCACCGTGCCCCGGTAATCGTCCCGGGCTGCTTGCAGGCGCAGGGCGGCGGCCAAAACCATCGCCATGTGAGCGTCGTGGCCGCAGGCATGCATCACCCCCTGGTGCTGGGAGGGAAAGCTTAGCGTGGTCTCCTCTTGCACCGGCAGGCCGTCCATATCGGCCCGCAACGCCACCGTTCGGCCTGGGCCCCGCCCACCGGCAATATCGGCTATCAGACCGGTACCGGCCATCGGCCGAGCGCTAAGTCCCATCTCGGCCAAGCGGTCACGGAGATAGGCGGAAGTCTTCAATTCAGAAAACCCCAATTCGGGAATACGATGCAAGTCACGGCGGAACTGCACCACGACAGCACGCCAGTCATCGGCATTCATCAGCTGTGGGCGACGCTACGGGTCATAGATGCTTCATCCCGTCACGATTAATCCACGATTTTTCCGCAGAAAAATGCGCGCCGCCTTTCCCCCTTTCACCAAATGCCGGCGACAAGCCCCGGGCTTTAGCCTTGGGGGCATGGGACGGTAGGAGCGGCATCCAGAATTACTCCAAAGCATGCCTGAGAAAGCGGGTTTCCGCAGTCAGGCGGAAACAGGTTCTTGTTCATAGCGCCATCCCTCGTTCCGCTGCATAACACGACAGTATAGGTGCGCAATTCCCTGAGCGACGTTCTGGCGCAGTCGATGCTGGACCGCAAAGCCATGCTTATCCGTCACACACATCTGTCGAGTGCCGCCGCCCCTCGCCGTCAAGATTTACAGATAGGCAGGAACCAGCGTAACCCGGCCGGTCGATTTCATGACTCGGTCGCGCGGGCTTTATGTTCAACCGCAGCATCGTTCGCTTGCATCTAGGCCCATCTCCATACGACGCACCATCAAATAGCTTACCACGAGGACCGCCAACCAACCAGTCGCGATTACGGCTCCGCCCCCTCTAGTCATCGTGACTTCATCCTCTCTCGCCATCACAACGCCGCATAGTCGACCGACGAGATAGTCTCAGCGGCTTGCCGCAGGTCCGAATCGACCGTTCACACCAGTAAAGATCTCAGATAATCCGACTGCCGAGCATTGCGGCAATTAAATTAGCGGCTAGTTTGCCAGTCCGATTTTGTTCGTCCAAGATAGGATTCACCTCAACCATTTCAAAACTGGCAGCAAAATCTTTCTCGGCCACCAACTCCAGCCCGAGATACGCCTCCCGTTCTGTCAGCCCACCACTAAATGGTGTGCCTGAACCGGGGGCATACAGGGGATCCACGCAGTCGATATCGAAACTCACATGAACGCCGTCGGTGTTGGTGGTGACAATCTCGATGGCCCGCGCCATCACTTCGCGAAGACCGTAACGGTCAATATCATGCATGGAGTACACCGTCGCCGCGCTTTGGCGCAACGCCTCGGCTTCCAAGGCATCCAATGTGCGCACACCGACATAGACGACCTTAGCCAAGTCAACGAAGCGCCCGCCAAAGAGGCTCGTTAACCGCGGATTGCCGTGTCCCGCCATGACCGCCGCCGGCATACCGTGCACGTTGCCGGACGGTGAGGTTTCTTCAGTATTAAAGTCGCCATGGGCGTCGAACCACAAAATCCCCAGACGGTCAAACTTGCGCACCAAGCCGGCCACCGAGCCCATGGCAATGGAATGGTCTCCCCCTAAAATCAACGGGAAGGCACCCTCGGCCAGTGTGCGTTCCACCGCTCGCGCCAAGACTCGGGACACCTTAACAATCTCATCGAGATATTTTAAGCGCGGATTCTTGGCCTGCCGGCTTTCCGGCACGGGCACGGGCAAGTTTCCGATATCATTGACTTGGTGTCCCAGGCGGCGGATCTTTTCCTGTAGACCGGCGTAGCGGATAGCGCTGGGCCCCATGTCCACTCCCCGACGGCCCGCCCCGTAATCCAGGGGGACACCGATGATGGTCACCGACTTTGCTGTCATCAGCCTTGATTCCTTTCTCCATAAGGGTTGTCGAGTCAGACCAGGTTTGGATTAACGTTTCAACATTTCGACGTGGTCGGGGGCATTACTGATTCGCTCCGGCCAGCGGGCGTGCAACGCCCATCTTGCCGTGCCGACCAGGATGGCCCAGGCCAACCGGCTTTGATAGTGTGGATTCATCAGTTGCCGCTCTTCAGTTGGATTGGTAATAAAGCCCACCTCAACATTGACCGCCGGCATATGCGCATAGCGTAGCACATATTGGTTGATTCGGTTGACTTGTCGCCGAGTGCCGGTCAGGTATTGCAACTCCGCTTGGATATCGTGCGCGAGCAGGTAACTCGCAGCGCCTGACCAGTAAAAGGTCTGCGGCCCCCGATACGGGCCGCCGGCGTTGCAATGAATGTCGATCAGAAGGTCGGCGCGGCTCCGGTTAATAAAGTGTACGCGTTGCCGAACGTTGAATCGGCGGCTAGGCGGCATCTGGCGAGGACTGGACCAGGTCATCACGACTCGGGCACCGGCTTTGCGGTACCAATCGGCCAGTCTACCGGCTATTTGCAAATTTAACACATGCTCCTTGGCCCGACTGCCAATCCCGCCGGGATCCTTCCCCCCGTGGCCCGGATCAATCACAATGGTATATCCGGAAAGGATCCGACCGGAGGGTGACTCCGAAAAGGCCCCCACCGGGGCAGCGTTGCACGCAGTGGCTAAGCCGGTCAATATTCCCGTAGCGATCATCGTGCCACACCTACCCTGTAGCAAGCTCTCCATGCCCCCTGTCCTGTCCTCGCCACTGTGTGGCCGCATCACTAGTATGGACAAAGACTCGGAAAACTTGCTCGGCCTCGCCTAGCCGAGATGGCCATCCCGCTCACCGTCCATCAGTGTGCGCCGGGGAACCATCTAGCTGGGGCTGGCGGGCGCAATACGAACCGCCCTGCCGCGGGTCTGTTAAGCATCGTCACATTAACCATCGGCCATAGTCGGAGGAAAAACTGGGGACAACGAGCAGGCGATGGCCTGCCATTTCCGCCAATGACGGGGACAACCAGTCAAGATCCCGAGCCACTACCGTCAGCCGGGTGTTGCGATCGGGGTTGAGTAGCGGCAACCCATGCGTTCAGCCATTGGACCAGGAAGGCCGGTTGATTGCGGGAGGGATCCTCGGCCACCAACCTCTGCATCTCGCCCAGCGCGCGCCCAAGGCGAGCACCGCGCAGGGACCAGCCGCTGACGACGTCTTGGGCGGTGAGCGCTGGACGCACCGGTTGGAGACCTCCCGCATAGCCAGCGCTTCGGGCAATATCGGCTAAGATTGCCGAGCCAGGCCCCGGCGAGCGAGCCGCCGCCGCGATGCGTTCAAGGTCGGGTCTCGCCCAAAGGATCTTGGCCGCGAAAGCCAGCCGAACCCGCTGCCTGCGCGAAAGCGGCCACTCCCCCATCCAATCTAGAGCCCCCGACAGGGAGTCAAAGCCCTCCATCAGCCAGTACAATACCCGCGCCTCGGTGGTTTGCGGTCGCGGCCAGGCCAGCCGCCGTCGGCCAATCCGTCCGTAGACCGTATCCAGTCCCACCTGGTCATACGGAGCCCAGTCATCGGCGGCCATCATCTTCCACAACTCGCCCCAGAGACGTTCGCGGCTGACCACGCTCCGAACCCGAGAGCGCTCACGCCTGGCGGCTGCCAACGTCCCTGGCTCCAATAAGCCGCCGTAAGTCATCGCCAATCGGGCCAGTCGAACTACCCGCAAGGCGTCTTGGTGGAATCTTTCCTCGGGATCGCCAACCGTCCGCCAAATTCGGCGGGCAAGATCGGGCAAAGCGCCTTCTGCTGACCATACTCCCTGCCGATTGAAGGCCACCGAATTTACCGTAAAGTCGCGCCGGGCCAGGTCTGACTCGATGCTCGGAGCCGGCCGTATTGCCTGTGGATGACGGCCATCGACATACCCCAAGTCTTCGCGCAATAGCGTGAGGTCGATGTGGGAACCCGCCCGCACGGTGCCAAACGGCAGACCCGGATGCGAACCCGGATACCATGCCAGCAACCGGTGCAGGGGCGCGTCGGTGGCCAAGTCCCAGTCCATTACCGGTGCCTGCCACAGCAAATTGCGAGGCGCGCCTCCCACTACATAGGCTTGATAACCCTCGGCCGCCAGGCGGTCAAGCACATGTACAACCGTCGCCGGCAGCTCCACGGCGGGCAAGCGCTGCCAGCGGCAGAGAGTGCCCTCGTCTCCCGTTGGCATCCTCTCTTGGTTCACGATCCGGTCCCTCCTCGACTCTCCGTACGCTGTGATCAAAAACCGCCCCGTAGGGTGCGGGGCGGTGAGCTTAGCGCTTGGAGAATTGGGGTGCCTTGCGAGCCTTCTTCAAACCGTACTTTCTGCGCTCCTTCACCCGCGCATCGCGCGTTAGGTAGCCAGCTCGCTTGAGGGGAATCCGAAAGTTTGGATCCACTTGCAGCAAGGCCCGCGCCAAGCCGTGGCGAACCGCCCCCGCTTGACCAGACAGGCCGCCGCCTTCCACCCGCGCCAGCACGTCAAAATTCGTCTCCATATTGGAGGTTTTCAAAGGCTGACGGATGAGCGACTGCAAGGTCAGCACCGGGAAATAGTCCTCCACGTTCCTTCCGTTAATTACGATCCGTCCCGTACCCGGGACCAAACGGACCCGGGCAATCGCATTCTTCCTGCGCCCAGTGCCCCAAAATTGCGCTATGGCCATTACCGAACCTCCCAAACTACGGGCTTCTGCGACGCATGCGGATGTTCGCCGCCCCGATACACCTTTAACTTTTTGAACATCGCGCGCCCCAGCCGATTCTTCGGCAACATGCCCCGGATAGCCTTCTCCATGGCAAATTCAGGCTTTTTCTCCATAATTCGCCGGTAAACGGTGCGCTTCAAACCTCCTGGATAACCCGAATGGTGATAATAAATCTTCTGGTCTAACTTGTGCCCGGTTAGCACCGCCTGGTCAACGTTAATCACAATGACGTGATCCCCGGTATCGATATGCGGGGTATAAATCGGCTTGTGCTTACCGCGGAGCAGCCGCGCGGCTTCGGTGGCCACCCTTCCCAAAGGTCGCCCAGCGGCGTCGATTACGTACCAACCTCGCTGGATTTCCGAAGGTTTGGCCATGTACGTGGACATCCTCAAAAACTCCTTCCCGGCCATTGAGCCGACAAACGCCCGGCTCTTGAACAGATTTATTTTATTGACTGGTCGTGGCCCTGTCAAGAACAGGGTTTCTCGCTTTTCTCCTGCCGGAACCACCACCGCACCCTACCGTGATAATCTCGAGGACATCCTAAGCTTGTGCTCAGCCGATGTCGTTGAGCAATCACTTGAGATCCTTCTGGCGGTGGTTCCTTTCTGAACCCGAGGCCGGTCACCATCTCGAAGGTTCAGCCTCGACGGGCACAACTGAGATCGAGCGCTCTTTGTGGCCGATCGTATTTTCGAGCACGACTTGACGCGCCGCGCATACGCGATTATACGGCGACCCGAATCAGCCCGCTGAAACTTCTCCGGCCGCCATCGCGCTAGATCATAGCGACGATAACCACCGGCCGTCCGTTCATCGGGCACCGGTTTGGCTTCTCGTTCCCACGGCCGCAAGGTGAACCTGGTGACCCCCCTAAAAGGTCGGCAGCTGCCCGAATTCCCGCAGATTTTGAGCCCAGGCCTTAATTATACAATTATGTATGTCAACTTTCCAAGGTTAGAATGATGCCCAAAGCCTTACG
>JAJZXC010000019.1 GCA_021846365.1 Bacillota bacterium
TTGGCGACTAGCGACGGTACTGGTCGGGAGCGTGGCCCTCAAGGGGGGAGCCTAGCGACCAGCCCGCTTGCCCGGCCGACCCAGCCAACGCTGACGCTCAAAATGTTTCAAAATCGACAGGTTTCTCTTAGGCTGTCTGTCGTTCCGACTTCTATCGTCGTCCCCCCCGAAAAGGTCCACACGCTGGGGTTGAGACCGGGCTACCCACGTCGGTCGCGATGGTCAAGAGTTCTGGATGGGTGCACTCACTACCGTACTAACGCCCCCAATCGTGATTTGCTACGAAGCATCCGCGCGGGCAGGCGGGTTGCCTCAAATGAAGGTGGCTCAAAGCCCTAGTCGAGCAATGACGCCTTCGGGGTCATCCACACCAATAATCAAGGCGGTAAAACGCGCATCCGCGAGATTCACTTTAATTCCCCGCTTGTTCTGATGATGGACAATCGCGAACGTGGTTCCCGATCCCGATCGGAATGTGCCCATGGCAAACACCCCAGGTATGCGTGCCCCGGGCATTTTGATCCCCCGCACCGCATGAATGACATCATCCAGGACGGTCACGCTGCTCACCGCCGACATCGGCACGCGAATGTCGCCATGAACGCCTTCCAGCTTTTCGGCAGTACTCAATTTGAGAATTAAGCTTTCTCCATCTCGAATTAATTCGGCCATTTCCGACACCTCCCTTAGGTTGATTGTTCCATCTTAGCACGGGTTCCCCGGGTTGAACGGCGAGTTCGCCGGCAGCCAGTTATTGATCACTGAGCAGACCCCCCGTCGTATCTTCGAACCGCTTAGGACGTACGTGAATACTGTACATTGGGTCGCGATTTATCACCTTCTTTAGCGTCTTACCTGGCAGGAGCGAGCGAAGCTGAACTTTGGTCGGGCCGTTCGACGGTCGCCACGTTTAGATTGACGAGCTCACGCGGCCGCATATCCATTGATTAATGATGGGATGTCAATGCCTTAACCGATGAGCCCTCTGGTTGAGACCCCGAAATGTGTCCTCCTTGAGTCGAGTCACCTGGGCCAAAAGCGCCCGCAAATCCGACTGTATGCCCCGTCCGGCGCCTGGACCCGGGGGCTGGTGAGCACCAAGCGTCGCCCAGCGCGATTGCGGTCTCCGCGCCCTGCCAATGCGGAGGACAAATCGATTACAATATCGGCAGGGGCCTTATGCCTCTGCAGGAAGGGGATGACTTGTGTGGTCGAAATGTATTATGACGACGGCGCGGACCTTGAGCTTCTCCGCGGCAAGACGGTAGCGGTGCTGGGTTACGGCAGCCAGGGGCACGCGCAGGCGCAAAACCTCCGTGACAGCGGCATTCGGGTAATTATCGGGCTTCGGCCCGGTGCTTCCTGGGCCAAAGCTGAAGAGGACGGATTTTCGGTGATGTCTGTCGAGCAAACGGTCAAACAGGCAGATATTATCCAGATTTTACTGCCCGACGAGCGGCAGGCGGGGGTGTACCGGGAGCAAATTGAACCCCATCTCCGGGCGGGGCAAGCTTTGCTGTTTTCTCACGGCTTCAACATCCATTTCGGCCAAATTGTCGCTCGCCCGGACACTGACGTAATCATGGTGGCTCCCAAGGGTCCCGGGCATCTGGTCCGCCGCGTATACGTCGAAGGTGGCGGCGTGCCCGCCCTGATCGCCGTCCATCAGGACGCCACCGGTCACGCCAAAGCCTTGGCCTTGGCCCACGCCAAGGGGATAGGCGCCACCCGGGCCGGGGTGCTGGAAACGACGTTTAAGGAAGAAACGGAAACCGACCTGTTTGGCGAGCAAAGCATTTTATGTGGCGGCATCACCGAATTGGTCAAGACGGGATTTGAGACCCTGGTGGCGGCGGGATATCAGCCGGAAATCGCGTACTTCGAATGCTTTCACGAACTCAAGCTCATCGTAGACCTGATGTACGAGGGCGGGCTGTCGCGCATGCTGTATTCGATAAGCGACACGGCAGAATACGGCACTTATGTTTCGGGTCCGCGTGTCATCAATGAGGCCACTCGGTCCGCCATGGCCAACGTGTTGCACGATATCCAGTCTGGAGAGTTTGCCAAACAATGGATCTTGGAGAATCAGGCTAACCGGCCGGTCTTCAACGCGCTCAAAGACAAGACTGCGCATCACCCGATTGAAGAGGTCGGGGCCAAACTGCGCAGCATGATGTCGTGGATAAAGCAGTAGGCTGGCCAACGTTGGCGCGGGGCCCTTGTTATCGGGGCCCCGCGCCGGCCGGCCCCGGCCGCACTATGCCAAATCCGCCGCACCCTCGGCTCCCGCCAGAAGCGGTTTCGCCGCTCCCTGGTCGCACCAGCGGGTGAGTCCTTCAATCACGCCGTATGCCCCAGGGCGAGAACTGTGCCAAATGACCTCAGACGTGCTCGCTTTCAGACGGTGACAGGCATTGGCCACAATCACCCCGGGGAAATGCCCCTGCATCAGATCGCGGTCATTTTCTCCATTACCAGCCACGAAGCACGCCCGCGAGCGAATGCCAGCCCGGTTTAAAATATGGTTAAGGGCAAGGCCCTTGTGCGCCTTGGCGGGCAAGACGTCAAGGCGATGGTCCGCCTCTTCCCACAACAAGTGGACAGCAACCCGTTCCCCCGTCAGCAGACGGCGAACTTCCTTGACCATTCCCGGCTCATGCACATCAAACGCCAAACGCCAGTGGGAACTGCGGCCGCGGTAGCATACCCCGTCGACCGCCTCCAGCAAATGGAGGATGCGCCGAGGTGACCAATCTTGACGTTGTTGAAAGGCCCAGATATCATCCATCACCATATGGCGGCCCCAATAGATTTCCGCCCCCACCTCGGTGGCCACGGCCAGCGGAGTCGGAAATCCATAGCGACGCAACACCGTTTCCGCGTTATGCCGAGTCCTCCCGGTCAGATAAATCACCGCCAAATCCGCATGGCGCTCAAAAAATCCCACCAAGTGTTCTTCACCGCCGTATCCGACCAAAGTCCCATCGATATCAGTCGCCAACACCCGTCTTAACCCGTTCATCGTTCACCACCTCCTCGTACACCCGGACCAGTTGCTCGGTCATGAACTCCATCGAATGATGGCGATGCACCTTTTCATAGCCGGCCCTCCCCATGGCCCGAGCTCGCTCCGAATGATTCCACAGGCTGAGACATCCTTGCAGCATGCCCGAGAAGTCGTCAGCCTCGTAGAGCAGGCCGTCCAGATCGGGAATAATCCAGTCGCTCACCCCTGACACCCGACTGCCCACCACTGGTCGACCAGAAGCCATGGCCTCGATCACCACCAGTCCTAGCGTCGGTCCCTGGTTAGGCGCCAGTACCGTCTCCGCGGCTGACAGGTACTGCGCTACCGCAGCATGAGGCATAGGCCCCACCAGTTGAACGTGAGATCCCAGGGCTTGCACCAGGGCGGCGAATTCTGGGTCCTTGGCCTGACCTCCGCTGATTTCGCCAAGCCTGCCGCCAACCACCACCAAAACCAAATCTTTCGGCAACTGTCTTTGGCTCATGGCCTTTAGCACACCCTTTAGGCCTATGCCGTCGGTAAGGCGTCCGACATACACCAACGGTCGGCGCTTAAGTCCGAGTCCCTTCAATACCGGGCCGGCATCGCGCACAAAGAAGATTCCCGAATCCACGGGGGGAGGAATGACGTACAGTGGCGTGCGCGGGGCGTCGGCGTGAATCAGTTCTCCTTCCTCTAAATAGGCCACCACCACCGCGTCCACTTCGTTGATCAGGCTGCGCTCGATTTCAATCCGTCGCGCAGGCAACGGTTGGCCCGCCCGGTGGACCCACTTGGCCATCTTATACGGGGAATGCACCCAGGGAATTTCTAGGCGACGGGAGAGTTCTTGGGCTACCATGCCCGATATCCAAAAATGACTGTGAATCAGCCGGTATTTAGCACCCTCTTTTTCTATCCACTCCCATACCTCGTCCGCCAGCCGGCCGGCCTGGACGACCCAATCGGCATCCGACTGCGGCCACTGCCCATTTCCAATGCGCACCACGCGACTCAACGGCCCCAAAGACGAACGCCGGGGCATGGTTCCCCCACGGTCGTAAGTCACCACGTCCGCCCCTATGCTCCGTTGCCCTAGCCCCCGAACCATTTCACGGATCAAGACCTGCTGACCGCCCACCGCACCGCCATCAATGGCGTTCAAGGGGTCCGCGGCTACGGACAGCTCCAGAACACGTCTTCGCATCCACTCCAACCTCCTCTGCGCAAAAGAAAAAGACGCTCCAAACGTGGGGCGCCAAAAGGTTTTGAATAGATAGACCCTTGCCCCCGACGCCTGCGAAGTTAGCTGACGGGTTAGGGCGGAGTAGCTCGCCCTTCGCTTTCGCGATTCACCCCGAAATTTGGTTCCTCCGCTCTTGCTTACAACAAGATTAGGCGCAATCAAACGTAATCATATGATAGGTATGCAATCCCCACCACTCTTTAAGTATAGGAATTCGCTGGCGCGGCGTCAATCGCAAGTTAGGCGCGGTGGACTTCAAAAATGCTCAACGCGCCGTCTGAGACGGCTGATTGGTCTCGGGGGCGAATTGGTCGCTCTACCCGGCCGCTCGGTTACCCCCTGCGCGGAAAGGATCAGGTCGCGGAGCTCCCCTTGTCAAACCATTTCCTGAAGAGTTGCTGCCCACCCCTAGAAAATGCGCCCAGGGTTGCGAATGCCATTATACAGGGCACAATCTTCACTCATCTTATCTAGGCACCGCCCCCAGGGGCATCAGAAAGGAGCGTTTGACTACATGCGTACAAAATCATTGCGGTGGATTATGCCGGTCGCGCTAAGCGGCGGACTACTGCTCACCGGAGCGAACTTTTCCGGCCACGGTTGGGTCAGTGGAAAACTCCAGGCCATGGGTAAGGATCACGTTCGGATTAAACTCGACGGCCACGTCTATATCGTGCCTAAGGCGTTGGCGAAAGTCTTGGCCAATGTCAAGAAGGGTCTGGCCCACGTCATGCTGAACATCGATAAAGAGGGGCACGTCATCGCCATTCGCCGGCCGGACGCGGTTAGCGGTTCTGTCTCGGCCGTCAGCTCCACCAGCATCACCGTGGCCGGCACCACCTATGCTATCACCCCGCAGACCTCGGTGAGTTACGGTCCGTTTACACTGAACTCGTCCGAGATCCCGGTGGGATCCACGATAACCATGCAGCTGAACGGGAATACGGTTACCAGGATCTTCCTCAAGACGGACGCCAGTTTGCCCGCCGGGCGCGAATTGCAGGGCGCCATTACGGCACTGGGCACGAACACCATTACCGTCGATGGCTATACCTTAACCGTGGCGCCCTCCGTGGCCGTCCGCGGAACGGTGGTCACTTCCTGGTCCCAGTTGACCGCCGGCACCCAAGTATCTCTGTACCTGACCGCCTCCGGCCAGGTCGAGGTCATCCGTGTCAAACACCCTGAACACGTTGCCGGCACGGTGAGCGCCACCTCGGCTAGCAGCCTGACCGTTGCCGGCACGACCTACCCCTATGCCGCGAACGTGCGCGTCCGCTACCACAGCTATGTCCTGACGGCCAGTCAAATCCCGGTCGGCAGCACAGCGGTCGCCCACTTAAACAACAACGGCCAGGTTAGCCTGGTATGGCTGAAAAGCGACGCCAACTTGCCTGCGTCCAGCCATCTCAGTGGCACCATCTCCGCGGTCAGTCCGTCGAGTATTTCACTCCAGGGGTATTCCTTGTCTTTCGCCTCTCCGTTTGACCTTCAGTTCAAGGACGCCACCAGTCTGAATATGTCCGTCGTGGCTGGTGACCAGGCCAGAGTGTCGCTAAACTCCCACGGCCAAATTCAACAACTCGAAATTCTCGCCGATGGGGCGGCCGCGAGTTCAGGTTCGTAACCGTTTTGGTCCTCAGCCAGGCAAACTTAGGCATTGAGGTCGCCGCCGAGGATGGCCTCAACATAGGCTTCCGGGTCGAAGGGGATGAGGTCGTCAAGACCTTCCCCAACTCCCATCCAGCACACAGGAATGGCGAGTTGGCGAGCAATGGCCAGGGCAACGCCGCCCTTGGCGGTACCGTCGAGCTTGGTTAAGACGATCCCGGTCACCTGCACCGTTTCTAAGAACACCTGGGCCTGGAGCAGGCCGTTCTGGCCGGTGGTAGCGTCTAGCACCAGCCACACCTGGTGGGGAGCACCGGCCAGGGCGCGCCCGGTCACCCGATGCACCTTGGCCAGTTCCTGCATAAGCTGTGACTTGTTATGCAGTCGGCCCGCGGTATCGATAATTACCAAGTCGGCTTGCCGCGCCGACGCTGCTCGGATGGTGTCGAAAGCCACCGCGGCGGCGTCGGCGCCGTAGCCTTGGCCGATTATCTCGACCCCCGCCCGGGAGGCCCAGACGGACAACTGTTCCTGCGCCGCCGCGCGAAACGTGTCGGCCGCCCCCAGAACAACTTTAAATCCTCGTTCCCGCATTTGATATGCCATTTTCCCGACTGTAGTCGTTTTGCCGGTTCCGTTGACGCCTACCACCATCCACACCGTTGGTCGGTGGTCAGCTAAGCTTCGTGGGTCGCCGTTCATCCGGACCAATTCGACCATATGGCGCTTCAAAAGCTCAACTACGGCTTCGGCTTTGCGCGGACGCTGGTTCCATACTTCAGCGCGCGTCCGTTCCAAGAGAAAATTCACCGTATCTACGCCCAGATCGGCTTCATAGAGAATTTCCTCCAGTGACTCCCAGAGGTCGTCACTCCATTGGCGGCCTGCGAATACGCCTCGGATCCGGTCGCCGAGGCCTTGCCGGGTCCGTGTCAGTCCACCGCGGAGGCGTTCCCATAATCCCGGCATCCGCACTCTCCTTTGTGCTTGGGGGTCCCTCACCCTATTGCCGTCATGATCCGGCAGTCTTTCCCCCGCATTCTATCACAGCCTCAACCCATGTCTGCCTCTTTGGCATTGCCGGGATCTTCCAGGCGAACCGAAATCACCCGGCTCTGGCCTTTTCCATTTTCGCTTATGCCCCACAGCGCATCAACCGCTTCCATGGTCGCCTTATGATGGGTAATCACGATCAACTGGCTATCTTGCCCCCGCGCCCGCAAGAACCGGCTGAAGTGCTCCGCGTTGCGTTCGTCCAAAGAGGCCTCTACCTCATCCAACACGACAAACGGCGCGGGTCGAATAGCCAACAGGCTGAACAGCCAGGCTACTCCTCCCAGGGCTTTTTCGCCTCCGGAAAGCAGGCTCAGCCGGGCCGGTCGTTTGCCGGGCGGCGCGACCCACAAGTCGATGCCGGATTCCCCATCGCCAGCCCAACCCAAGGATGCTGACCCGCCTCCGAAAAGGGTTTCGCAGCAATGCTGAAATTCCACTTCGACCGTTTTGGCCGTAGCTCGTACCCGCTCGGCCACCGTGGTGTCGAGCTCGTCGATGGAAGCCTGCATCCGTGCTTTAGCCGCTTCGACGTCGCCAATCTCAGCCAACAGTTCATCACGGCGGGCAGAGGCCGCACGGTAGCGAGCTAGGCTCCCGGCCTCCACCGGCTCCAAGTCGGATATCTCGGTGCGAATCCCAACTTGCCTCGCCTCGGCAGCCATGAGTTCTTGGTTCGATAGCGGGCGTTCATTGCGTTCCTCGTCCGTTAAGGGGGCAGCCTGCCAACGGGCGTCTATGGCGTTCAATGCTCGCTCTAGATCAATCAGCCGATTCTTGCCGGTTGCGATGGATTGCTCCAGCTCCCGCCGCTCAGTGGCCAGTTGCCGCCCCGCCGCTCGCAACTCTTGCAGTCGTTGGGCGGCTTGGTCCGTCGTGCGCTTCAAGCCTGCCCATTTGGCCTTCCAATCCAACACCTGTTGCACGGTTGCACGCACCCGTCGCTGTCCCGCGGAGGACCAAGCCGCAATCCGCTCTAAACGTTCAGTCAAGGCCTTCAATTCCTCTGACCATCGAGCACGGTCCGCGCGGTCCCGCTCCTGCAGCACGCGCCTTACAGTTTCCGCCCGTTCCCGCTCATCCTTTTCCCCAACCAGTCTGGCTAGTTCGCGCTCTTTAGCGCCAAGCGCCGCCTCAGCTTGGGCAAGCTTGGTGTGCGCCTCGGTCAGTCGGGCGGTGAGCTCCTGCAGTTGAGCGGACAATTCCCGCTCCCGGGTCACCAGCGCTTGAGGCGAACCGAAGCCGCTCAACGCATCGATGGTTTGCCGCAACTGACGGACCTCCACCTGCAGAGCATCCCGCGCCGCACGCTGAGCATCTGCTTTGGCGGCCAAGCTGGCCAGCAGGCGGCGACCTTCCTCAACCTCGCGTTCACTTTGGCTCCACGCTTCCTCCAGCTGCTGATGCTCACGTTCCAGGCGGGCATATTCGGTGCGGCGACGATCCTCGCCGACCCGCGAACCCCCGCTGATAGCCCCTCCGGGATGTAAAATCTGACCATCCAAGGTCACCGTGCGAAATCGGAATCGATGTTCACGCCCCAGGCGGATCGCGTCCTGAAGCCGCTCGACCACCAGGACTCGGCCCAACACGTGGCGTACAGCGCGCTCAACCGCGCTGTCAAAACGCACCAAGTCCACCGCCCAGCCCACCACGCCAGCACCGAGTCCGTATTGGCGATCGCGCTCACCGAGTTCGAACGGACGCAAGATATCCAGCGGGAGGAACGTCGCCCGCCCGCGCCCTTGTCGCTTCAACCACTCCACCCATTGCCGCGCGGTAGCCTCAGAGTCCACTACCAAATCGTGTTGAGCGCCGCCGAGAGCCGCCGCCACGGCCGGCTGCAATCGCTCTTCGATAATTAGTACAGACCCCAGCATGCCTATCGGCGGACGTGCGATGCCTGCCGGCGCCGACAACACCGCGCGGACACCCGGGCCCGCACTTGGTAGACCGACCTCGGGAGCCAACGCCTTCAGGCGCACGCCCAGTTCCTGCCAACGGCGCCGGAGGTCTTTGGCCTGCTCCTCGCGCGTACCGAGCTCTGACATCCACGTCGCTTGCGCCCGCTGGGCCTTGTCCACCGACTCGCCGAGTTCAGCCAATTCCCCACGCATGGTCTCATACCGGGCCATCACGGCTTGCCAGCCGTCGGCGATATTCTCTCCCGCCTGGGCCATCCCCAGCACTCCTTCCCACCGTGCCCGCTCTCTGGCCAAGGCCTCCAGCGCTGAGCCGGCCTCGGCTCGGCGTGATTGCATACCGGCCAATTCTGCGCGGCGCAGTTTGACCTCTTCGCGAACCGTGGCGACCTCACCCGTCAATGCCTGCCGGATTTGCTCCGCCCCCCGCGCAGCCTCTAGCCCTGATTCCACTTCCTCCGGCGCCTGCTTAGACAACTCTTCCAACTGTTGGCGCAGCCGCTGAGCACGCTCTTCCCCGTCCTCACGCTCGCGTTGAAAGCCTTCCTCCTCGGCCTCCGCGCGCGCCATCTCGGATTCGGCGAGGCGCATTTTCTCGTCCAGCCGAGTCATCTCTTGGCTCCCCGCCGCCCATGCCGGCTGCAGTGCTTGCTCCTCGCGGTCGATGGCCGCCGCCCGGCGCTCGCATTCCTGATTGGTTTCGGTCGCCCGGCTCACCTCGGCCACCAACGTTTGGCGCCGAGCTCGCAGGCGGTCGAGCATAGACTGGTCGCTTTCCCAACGCGTGCGTCGAATTTGCCCGTCCAGGCTTTTCTCTTCGGCCCTTAAAGTGGCGATCCGTTCCTCTATCTCGGCCGCCCGAGCGACCGCCACGGCTTGCTGGGACACCTCGCCAGCCAGGTCGCGCAAGCGATCCAGTTTGGCTTCGGCTTCGGCCAGATGCTGCAACGTTTCGCTGCGCCGTAGTCTATAGCGCGAAACCCCGGCTGATTCCTCCAGCTGTTCCAGCCGCTCCTTGGGCCGCATGAGCAGGGCCGCTTCTATGCCGCCCTGGCCGATAATGGCATAACTGGACCGGCCCAGCCCGCTATCTAAAAAGAGGTCGGTGACATCTTTCAGGCGCACTGCGCGCCCGTTGATTAGGTATTCTGACTCTCCGTTGCGGTAGTATCTGCGGGCCACAGAAACGCTGTCGGGCCAATCAGGAAGGTGCTTGGAGACCTGGTCGAAATCCAATCTCACCTCCGCCAACCGTCCCGCAGGCAATCCCGGCGCGCCCTGAAACAGCACGTCCGTCCAGCGCTCGGCACGCAGCTCGCGGGGGCGTTGTTCGCCCAATGCCCATCGCAAGGCGTCGACGACGTTACTCTTGCCGCCTCCGTTGGGGCCCACCAAGCCCGTAATACCACGCGAAAATTCGATCACCGTCTCGCGCGCGAACGACTTGAAGCCGTAGATTGTCATGCGCTTTAGAAACACGGAATTCATCCTCGCTGTATGTCGATCCCCAGGCCACCACGACCGCCAGCTTAAGCCGCCGATTGAACCTTATAGTATCGTGGCTGGTAGCGGACCACAAGCGGGTCAATCCTGCTGGCGCGGCAGCGGACAAAGGGAATGCCCGCCAGCCTAGCCGACTTAGGTTCCTACCAGCGGCAAGATTTATCGGGAATCCGCGAAATCTTTACAGTACCTCTGTAGAGGCAAATTGGCGGAGTGGGCGAAATTTTCATTTCCAGGAGGTAATGCAATGGACGTGTTGGATAGAATTGTCTCGCTGGTTCTGCAAGACCCTTTTCTCACCGCTACCGAGATGGCACATCGCTTGGGTTATGCCGAAGAGAAATCCGTGTATTATTGGATTGACAAGGCCCACTATTCGGGTCTGGTGGCGTTCAAACGCGCGGTGCTGAACGGCCAGTTCCGGCCGTCAACCAGAGCCAACGAAAGGACCGCGCTGTACGGGGCAGTGCCCATCGTGAAGGGATTCACCCGAGAGGGCGCCCCCATTGTCACTCAGCAACGTTTTCCCGGCATTGTACCGCGTGACGTCCAGTACGCCTGGCAGTATCCGGGTCAACCCGGTCAAAATGATGCCCTGATTTTGTTCGGCGACTGGTTGCTGCTGAACATGATCGAAACCGGGCCGGTCAGAGACGTCGCCGCGCGTTCGTCGGCGGGCTGGTGCATCGCCTTTGACCATAACGGAAGACCGGTCATCAGGGTTTTGCTGGCGCAGACTACTTGCGATAAAGCCCCCTGCCTGCTGATTCCGCAGATATACGTCCCCGACACAGAGTCTGTTCCGCGCTACGTCATTCGCCATCTTGTTCGCGATCTGCCCTGACCGGGCAGCCCGACGGGAGCCAGCGCACAAGCTCCGACCAGGCATGTGGTACAATTACGAGGACGTCGCCGTTCACCGTCAGATGCGCCGACCACCCGCCGGTCAGGTCAGTTCGCGAGCTTCGCCGGTTGACCAAGCGTAGCTCCGTCGGGGCCTTGAGGCGAACGCCCCACTGTGGGTTGGTGCTTTGGCCGCGGAGGCTTTGGTCAGCCTGGCATGGCCGAACCAACGGCAAGCGAGGAGCGCCCCCGGAGAATCTCGGCGACAGGAGTCAGTCAGCGTCGGCAGGTCGTCGTAGCCGTGCCGGGAGATGCGAAAGGAGATCAGGAATCATCGTGTTTGTCTCGGATCAGCGCAAGAGGCCCTTGGTGCCGAGTTGGGTGGGCCGAGCGCCTCTCCTCCCAGCGCGCGGGCGTGCCGTCGTTCGGCAAGAGAAATATGCCGCCCGGGTCACAAATCGGTTTGAATGGTTGAACGCGGGATGCCGGGTTGCCCGAGGCATCTCCGATCTATATCGCAGCATTCCACTCACCGGCAGATGGCGCTACCAGCACAAATCCGTGTCCGCCTCATGTCCGAGTCCGCTTACCGCCCCACTTGGCAGGCCGGGGCTTTTCGCGGGCAGGTGGTGAAAGGGGCATCTCAATGCGCTGTCCGAGTTGCGGCCAAAGAAACGCGGCAAGTTCCGCCTACTGCCGGTTTTGCGGGAAGGCGCTGCACTCCGTGCATGCCAAGTCGGCGACGCCGGTCCCCGCTAAGTCCTCGTCGCCGGCGGCGAAGAATAAAGCGGGCAAAAAACGTCCGCCGGGCCGGACTGTCCGCCGCCTTCACTGGGGCCGTTTCATAGCGGTCGTCTCGGGCACCATCGCCGTTGCCGTCTGCGTCTTTGTCGGAGTCGAAGTGTACCGCGCCTGGCGCACCTTGCCCAGCCTCAATCGAATGATTAATCTGAACGCAAGTGGGCAAGATTCGGTGATTTACGACCGCTACGGCAACAAGGTGGCTACCTTGCACGGATCGGTCAATAGGATCAATGTCCGCTTGTCTCAGATTGCTCCTTCGATGCAACAAGCCCTGATCGATGTAGAAGACCACAACTTCTATACCAACCCAGGCTTCGACGTGCGATCGATCATCCGCGCCGCCATCGTAGACGCGATCCATCACAGTGCCGTTCAGGGCGCCAGCACCATCACCGAACAGTTGGCCAAGAATCTGTATCTCAGTGACCAAAAAACCCTGGTCCGAAAACTTCAGGAATTCATCATCGGGCTGGAACTGGCCCACATTTATTCCAAGCAGCAGATTCTTGACATGTATCTCAATGACGTGTACCTGGGTGACGGCGCCACGGGTATCTATGCCGCCGCCCATGCCTATTTTAACGAATCCCCCGGTCGGCTGACCCTGGCCCAGTCCAGCCTGTTGGCAGGTCTGCCTCAGGCACCGTCTTTATATGATCCCTTGGTTAATCTCAAACTGGCGAAAATGCGACAGCGCGTTGTCTTGCAGGCGATGGTTAAATACGGCCATTTGAGTCCCGCCAAGGCGCGTCAAGCCTATCGCGCACCTGTGCACCTAGTCCACAATTCCCCCGCGGCGGCGACCACCAACGGCCAAATGTATCCCTATCCCTGGTATATCGACCAAGTAGTCAACGTCTTGCGTCAGCAAGGGTTTTCCATGAATCAGATCTTCAATGGCGGACTTAAAATCCACACCGCCTTAGACCCCAAAATTTACACGATTGCCCAAAATTCCGTGGATCAGTGGATGAGCCGATTGTTTCCCAACAATTCGCCTCCGGCAGTTCCCAATCATCAGGCTGCAGTCGTAGTGGAGGATCCCCAAAACGGCGATATCCTGGCGGTCATCGGAGGACGAACCCACGAGGGGGCATTCCCTCTCAACTATGCCACTTCCTCCTTGGTTAAACGCTCCACCGGCTCGTCCATCAAGCCCCTTATCGACTACACTCCGGCTATCGCCAAGGGCTACACCATGATGTCGGTAATCCAAGACGTGCCCATCTTCCACAATGTGCATGGGCAGACCTGGTGGCCGCACAATGACAACCATCTCTACCGCGGGTACATGGATCTCCGCAATGCGCTCGCCGTCTCGGACAACGACGTGGCCGTCAAGCTGCTGCACGATATTGGGCTCAGTTACGGGTTCCGTTTTGCCAAGAATCGATTCGGCCTGCCCCTAACCGCGAGCGACCAGCAGTTAGGCGCAGCTATCGGTGGACTCAATCAAGGCGTCAATGTCTATGCGATGACGCAGGCTTATGCCACTTTTGCAAACGGGGGCGTCCGTATGAAACCGGTTTGGGTGAAAAAGGTGGTCAACCAGTACGGCGCCGTAGTCTATCAGCAACCGCCTCAAGGCACCCCGGAATTCAGTCCTCAAGTGGCTTTTATTTTGACCAAGATGATGCAATGGGTCCTACGGCCCCAAGCTGTCCCCGGGATTGGCCCGGGGGCGTATGCAACGGGTTACCAATTGGGGCTCGGACGCCCGGCGGCGGGAAAAACGGGAACCAATAACCACGAGGAAGATGCCTGGTTCATGGGTTATGAACCCCAGCTGATGGTAGGGGTGTGGGAAGGAAACAAAAATGGCGAGATACCTCAGTATACGTCTGACGGACCGGCTTACGGAGCCACTGCGGCGGGGCCCATATGGCGCCAAATCATGGAAAAGACGAACGCCGCGCTCCATATCCCGCCGACCAATTTCCCGGTGCCGAGCCATGTCAAGTTTGTTTCTCACCTAAGTAGCACCTCAGGAGGACTCGCCAGCCAGTATGCGCCGCCGGTTGACGTTCAAGGCGCATGGTTCATTGACGGTACTCAACCGACGACCGTCGGTGACACCCATTATCCCGTCCGCATATCCGCTTTACATCCCGGCCAACGTTGGCAACCAGGATGCGGCCCGTACGTGACCTCGACCTTTTTGCGGCGCGAATCCGACTGGCACCCCGGCGTCCCTTATCCCTGGGACTCGCGCTATTGGGCTCCGACGACATATTGCACGCCCGGACATTCCACTTCCGGCTCGCTGCCACCGGCCACAAGTCCCGGATTGGGGCGCGGAAACGGCAACCCATCTCATCACCAGCCCAAAGCCAAGCATGCGCGCACCTGAACCAAGGTCATCACCGCTAGCAGAATTTAAGATTACTAGAGTGGGTGCTCGCTTTACCCGCAATAGGAGTGAATGACCGGTTATTGAGGTATGCGTGGTCACAAGTTCCCCAGAATAAGCCCATAAGCATGGGGACAGGCAAAAAGGTAGCGGTTGGGGGCCGGATCCCCCTGTCGCCGGAAGGAAGCTCAGTACCGGATTAGCGTCAGTAGACGCTATATCCACGCATACCCTAAAGCAGGATGGGGATGAGCCGGAGACGGCTAGGAGCAAAACTGCGGCCTGCGGAAGAGCGAACAATTCCAATGGAAACCGGCTTTTGCCTTGTAGGTAAGTTTGAGCAGGTTTCCAATAGCGGTTTGATGATTACTCAACTTCCTATCGCAAGGGCAACCAGGGTTTCCCGGATCTCATTGCCCGTTAACGGCTAAATTCAAGGTCCCGTCAAATTGGCTGATGAGGCGCGGAATCACTCAGCGGTTTGGCTTTGGCGACGGGAAAGCGCTCGGGGTGTTCGGCCAGTAGTTTCAAAGCCAATCGGGCACACTGCTGTTCCGCCTCCTTTTTGCTCCGGCCGGTGGCCCGTACGATGGCCACCCGGTTGACGCTAAGTTCAATTTCAAACGTTTTGTTGTGATCTGGACCATACGCCTGGACCAGAGCATATTGCACTTCGCCGCCATGCTTGCGTATGTATTCTCCCAATGCCGTTTTGTGGTCTCTTCCCGTTTCCCGTTGCTCAACCGTATTGACGGCAAACTCCAAATACTGATGAATAAACGCACGGGCCTGTTCGGGACCGCCATCCAGGTAGATGGCACCAATGAGTGCTTCCACCGCGTCGGCCAGCAGGGAAGCCTTGTGTCTGCCCCCGCTGCGCTCTTCGCCGCGCCCCAGATACAACTGGTCGCCAAGCTTAAGCCGTTCCGCGGCCTCGGCCAAGGTCGGCTCGCAGACAATAGCAGCTCGTGCCTGGCTGAGACGTCCTTCCGACCACGACGGATTGGACCCATATAACCACTCGGTGACGACCAGTTGCAGGACCGAATCGCCCAAGAACTCAAGCCGTTCGTTGTGCGGATCGTGGCGCTGTCCTTCATTGGCATATGACGAGTGGGTCAAAGCCTGGTGCAGCAGCTGAGGATTGGTGACCCATGCGGCAAGGCAAGTCTCGCTATACATCGCCGGGAAACTCCTCGACGATCAGGGTGGCGTTTTGCCCTCCAAAACCGAATGCATTGGACATCACACGCCTTATCGGCGCGCTGCGCGGCCAGTTAGGAACATAATCCAGATCACAGTCGGGCGACGGCCGCTCCAGGTTTACCGTGGGGGGAATGACTTGGTGGCCAATGGACAAAATCGACGCGATCAGCTCCACCGCACCGGCGGCTCCCAACAAGTGACCGGTGGATGACTTGGTAGACGAAACCGCCAAGTCATATGCGTGCGCTCCGAACACTTCCTTTATGGCCAGGGTTTCGGCGAGGTCCCCTTTGGGCGTTGCCGTACCGTGGGCATTGATGTAGTCGATATCGTCCGGCTGCAACGCCGCGTCATGCAGCGCACGCCGCATGGCCAATGCCGCTCCCACCCCCTCAGGGTGCGGTTCGACCATGTGATAGGCGTCGGCCGACCTACCGTAGCCCGTTAGCTCCGCGTAAATTCTGGCGCCGCGCCGCCTCGCGTAGCTGAGGCTCTCGAGCACCAAGAAGCCGGCACCTTCGCCCATGACAAAACCGTCTCGTCCGCAGTCGAACGGCCGCGAGGCTCGCTCCGGATCGTCGTTGCGGGTCGACATTGCCTTCATCGCACAAAAGCCAGCAAAAGAAATCGGCAGGATCACCGCTTCCGTCCCCCCGGTCAGCATGACATCGGCCTCGTGCCATTGAATCGTACGCATCGCGTCGCCGACGGCATTGCCTGACGAAGCACACGCCGTAACCACGGTTGCATTAGGACCCAGCAAGCCATAGCGCATAGCTAGTTGCGCACCCGCAATGTTGCCGATCATCATGGGGATGAAAAACGGGCTGACCCGTTCGGGTCCGCGTGCCAGTAAAACGTCGTGCTGCTGAATGAGCGTACCCATGCCGCCAATGCCGGTTCCGACCAGCACTCCGCAACGTTCCGCGTCTGCCTCGGCAATGTCGGCGTCATTCCACGCCTGTTGGCCGGCGGCGATGGCCAGTTGCACAAAGCGGTCTGTCCGTCGCACGTCCTTGCGATCCATGTACTCCGACGGGTCGAAGTCCGGGATTTCGGCGGCAATTCTGGTAGAAAACGCGCTGGCGTCAAACAAGGTGACGCGGCCGACCGCGCTTTTTCCGCTGGTGACTCCCTGCCAAAACGCGTCGAGTCCGGTCCCCACGGGAGTAACCACCCCCATTCCCGTCACCACTACGCGTTCTGGCTCCACCGCTGTCCCGCCTTTCTCGACCTCCGCGAAAGCTCCCCCATGCCGAATCAGGAGTTTTCGCGGATGTATTCCACCGCATCGTTGACGATGCCAATTTTCTCCGCCTCGTCGTCCGGAATTTCCAAGCCAAATTCCTCTTCGAGCGCCATAATCAACTCAACGATGTCCAGTGAGTCGGCCCCCAGATCTTCCACAAACGAAGATTCCAAGGTCACCTCGTCCTCTTCCACACCCAATTGCTCAACGATAATGTCCTTAACTTTGTCAAACACTCTTTCCTTCTCGGCCATTCCGATCCACCTCCAGGGTTATTCCATCACCAGGCCGCCATCAACGACCAGAGTCTGCCCAGTGATATAATCCGACTCCGCCAAAAATTTAACCGCATGGGCAACTTCCGCCGGACGACCAACGCGTCTCAACGGAATTGACTGAACTATGGTATCATACGCTGACTGGTTCATTTTACTGGTGATATCGGTTTCCACTAGGCCAGGGGCAACCACATTGACGGTAATGTTGCGGGAAGCAAGTTCCCTGGCCACGGCCTTCGAAAATCCGATCACACCCGCCTTGGCCGCCGAATAATTTGCTTGCCCAGCGTTCCCCGCCAATCCGGCAATGGAGGAGATATTCACCACCCGCCCGAAGCGGGCTTTTATCATTGGTCGGACGGCTGCCCGGGTGCAGAAGAATACTCCGTTCAAATTGGTCGCCAGCACGTCGGCCCACTGTTCGTCGCTGGTTCGCATCAATAACGCGTCTCGTGTTATTCCTGCATTGTTCACCAAGACGTCCAGCCGACCCCAGCGTTCGACCACGGCGTCAATCAATGCGCTGGCCTCGCAGGCCCGGCTTACGTCGGCGGAAAAGACTTCACACTCGGCGCCTTTGGCGCGCACGAGTTCTTGGGTAACACGAGCCTCAGCGTCTTGTGAATGATAGTTAACCGCAACCGCCAGGCCTGGACTCGCCAGATATTCGGAAATGGCGCGACCGATACCACGAGAGCCACCGGTGACTAATACAACACGTCCTGTCCAATCCACGGATAGCATCCATCCCATCTTGCCCATCTTGAGGTAACCTGGCAGTTCCTGGCCACAATATCGCGGCATACTCCTCACCCTGGTCCAGCAAACTCTACCGAGCCAGAATTCCAAGCTATTATAGCTTCGCCCCAACCAGGAGTTCAAGTGCCTTGGCCAGACCCGCCGGATTCTCCACGCTCATCACCGGAACCCTGCGGTCGACCTTTTTCACCAGGCCAGCCAGGCCGTGGCCCGGCGCAAACTCGATAAATCCTTCGCCCCCCGCCGCCAGCGCCGCCCTGATCCCCTGTTCAAAGTGGACGGGATGGGAAACTTGAGCAATAAGGCGAGGGATGATATCTTCCGGCTGGCTGCACGGTTCGGCATCCACGTTGGCTATCACCGGAAACGCGCCGGCGTCTAGACGAATAGCCGCCAACGCTTCGCTCAGCCGATGGCTGGCCGGAGCCAGCAGGCTGCAGTGAAAGGGCGCGCTGACCGCCAGTTGTACCGCCTTGCCACCGGCGGCCTGGACCAGGGGGGCCAAGCGATCGAGGCCAGTCCGCAGGCCAGACGCCACAATTTGGCCCGGCGCGTTATAGTTTGCCGGCTCGACCGCCCCGGGACCTCCGGCCTGTTGGCATAGAGCTTCGACCTCCTCCCGACCAAGACCGACAATCGCCATCATGCCGCCCAGGCCCGGCGGCACCGCTTGCTGCATGGCCTGCCCGCGGACTCGGGTCAGACGCACCGCATCGGCGAATTGCAGCGCACCACTGGCCACATAGGCCGAGTATTCCCCCAGCGACAGTCCTAAGCCGGCCAACGGGCGAAAGTCGGGCCGCTCATGTTTCACCGCCCTCCAGCTAGCCACACTCACGGTCAAAATGGCCGGCTGTTGCCACTCGGTCGCTTCCAACCGGTCGGCCGGGCCGTCGAAAATCAACGACGAAAGACGATAATCGAGAGCGTCATCCGCTTCCGCAAAACACTCGCGGCAAACACTCCAGCCCTCGTAAAGCCACTTGCCCATTCCCACAAATTGCGCCCCCTGCCCGGGGAACAAAGCGTCCCATCTCGATTCCATGATCTTGTCCACCCCTCTCGGCCGTCCTTGGACTGCGGCATCGTGCGGCCAATTATGGCCGCACCGTCGCCTTAGGTCGCCAAGTGCCAGCGAAAAGCCCCGGTCTTTGGGCCGGGGGACAATTCTGTCCGCCTGCTTGAGGAAAAACTGCGCCTCAGCATGGATCCGGATCCGGTTGCTGGACTCCTGGCCAAGGAGGCTGACGAGACACCCCGTTCGGTCAGGCCGACTCTCTCCGTGACAAGCTTTGGCTCGGGTCGGACCGACGGCCGCGAGCGCTTCCACCAAATAAGCCTACTCCCGCATAGGCGCTGGTTAAGCCGACTGCCTGTCCTCTATCGCGTCCGCATCAAGAGTCATCCCCGACGACCGAGGCCGCCAACAAACGGTTACGAATGCGTGCCTGGGCATCCTTGGCCAAATAGCCGTAGGCTATGTCCAGTGCAGCTGCAAAGGCACGTGCTTCGCTCGATCCATGGCATTTGTAGATAATCCCGTCCAAACCCAACAAGGGCGCGCCGCCGGTGGCTTGGTAGTCCATCTTGCGGGAAAACTCCCGTAAGTGAGGCCGCATAATGAGACCAGCCGCTCGCGTCGCCCAGGAGTGGAGAAAGGCTCCCCGCACCTCGTGAAAGATGTCGCGGGCCACCCCTTCCACCAGTTTGAGAACCACATTGCCCACAAACCCCCCACAGACCACCACGTCGGCACGTCCCTGCAAGAGTTCGCGCGCCTCGACGTTGCCCACAAAGCGGATGCTCGCGAGCTCGCTCAAGCGGCCATAGGCGTCACGCAACTCCCGGGGGCCCTTGCCTTCCTCTACGCCAACGTTGAGCAGGCCAACCCGCGGCTCGGCGATGCCCAACACTTCCTGGCAGTACAGTGACCCGAGCAGCGCATATTGAACCAAGTGGCTCGGCTTCGGATCCAAATTGGCTCCTACATCCAACAACAAGACTCCCCAGCTTTTTACGCTGGGAAAGACGGCCGTCAGAGCAGGGCGTTCAACGCCCTGCATGCGCCCAACATGGAACATTCCCGAGGCCATGAGGGCTCCCGTGTTGCCAGCCGAGATCACGGCGTCGACCACACCTGCCTGAAGGGCGCGCACCGCTTCCACCATAGACGAATGCCGCTTCTTACGCACGGCGGGCACAGGCTCATCGTCCATGGCAATTACCTCGGAAGCACTATGAATCGTGATCTGTGGATGATTTGCATATTCTCCCAGATGCTCGCGAATTACCGCTTCGCCACCGACCAGGGTAACCTTTAACGCAGGATTGCCGCGCACGGCCATGATCGTTCCCTGCACAGGCGCTATCGGCGCCAGATCCCCGCCCATAGCGTCCAATCCGATGCGCACGCCACCACTTCCCTTAGACACGGTCGGTCTTTGATGCTGGCCGGTAGACCGCGTATTTGGCACGGAAAACCGAGGACTCGCCGGCATCGATTTGCACCACCACCACGACGCGTCCTCGAGTTTTCCGTACCATGTCAACCATCATATGCAGGCGCTCGCCAGCTCCGACCGGCCGCAGATATCGGGCATACACCAAACCCGGCAGGACATTGTCCGCGCCCAGCACTCGGTAGAGCAAGCGTTCGGCCTGGGCCAACAAAAAATAGGCAGGCACCACGCCCTGCCTCATCATAGACGGAGTATTCCGGTCAATCACCAAACTGGCCCGCGCGGAACGCCCGCTCACGAAGGATACCACATCTCCTAACATATCGGCGGGTTCCGTCCAAGCCTCGACGCGAAGCATTTGTTTGGCCAACGCTCGGGAACGGCTTTGCAAGGCTGGAATCCCCAACGCCATGCGGTCGAGGCGGATCGTAGGCACACTGACCCCCAGCCGTCTAGCCAACGACTGGTCTGTCAGCAGGGGGTCCTGTGCCAAAATCCCCAACAACTGTCGGTGACGTTCCTGGCGCGACACATTATCACCCCGGAAGCGGAGCTGGAAGCCCACTAAATATGACTCGATCATATCACCGACTCCTAATTCTGCCAACAGGAAATTTCCCGAACCAAAACCCCTCAACCCAAGGTTGGGATGCTTGGCCATCCGAATCCGCGGGATGAGATTCATGTGATTCATGTAGAGAGATAATGCGGTCGAGAACTTCTCGACCCACATTGCGAGATGTCCCTCGGTTATTCAAGAATTCGGGCGCGTTTGCAAAGCGGAGGACATACGCTCCCCCCAAGGCTCCTCGTGTCGATTGCAGGCACCACCGCTCTTGACATGTCGTGAGCGGACTACCGAGTCCTTCCCTAGCTCGTTCGCACAAGTCGATGGGGAGCGCTTGAGCCAGTTAAGATTTCCCCCCGGTAGGCCACCAAATCCGCTACGTCAGTTCCATCAATCGGGCCCGGTCAAGGATTCGATGACGTCAGGATCATGCCCCAAACGGCGGGCCAGCTTCCGGTGCTCTTCCCTTGCCGGAAGCCACAATTCTCTTCACCGATGGTGCATCATGGGCCGCACCGTTTCCGCCGCCACCTCGGGGCCACAGGTGATCAGGGCCCAGCGGTGGAAGATTTTCCTATAGGGTTGGCCCCGAAAAGAGGCAGCATCCTTCGCTCGCCGCACCTGCGGGCCACTAGCCTCGTCGCATGCCAGAGACAGAGCTTGCCAGCATCTTGTGGGCAAACCGAAAGCCCGTGGGGAACGCATCCTCAGAGCCCGTCGGTTCGTGGTGGACCCCTCCCCAACGGCCGACAAAAAACAAGCCCCGGCCGCTGCGGCCGGGCTGGTTGACGGTCGAACCCTACTGAACACGTCCACCGAAAAATCCGGGGGGGGGGACCGTCGCCCTCGCATCGGCTTTCTCTTGCGGTACACAACCCGACGTCTTAGGTTTCGGCGGGCTTTCTTTCTCAGACGACTCGCTCCGACTTGAGCCGCTGAGAAAGCGGCCAAGGGAGGATGGCAAGCGCCATCCACTCGCAGGTTGGTTTTGAGTAGCCTGTTGTCAAGCCGTCCGCACGTGACCAGTTACACCCCAAAAGCGCTCAGGAGCGGCTCCGCACCTGGCCGAGGCGGATTCGTCTGGGCGACTTGGAGGCCTCGATCATCTACTGTATTCGACGATGTGCACCGCCAGCGCTTTCAGCCGTGTAAAATTCATATCGCCGCAGTACGTTGGCTCGAACACTCACCAGGAGATTAGCCTGTGATCTTAGGCAACTCCAACAAAACTTTTGGCCCTAACGGGCCCCCACGCCTAAAGGCCGGAGGCGTTACGCCCCAACTCGGTAATCCGTCCAGCTTAGGCTTTGTGAGAGATCACCGTACGTCCGTCATAATACCCACAATGCGGGCAGACATGATGCGGCAACCGGTCTTCGTGACATTGCGGGCACGGCACCCATTGTGGGGCGGTCAACTTCCACGTCGAACGCCGCTTATGGGTCCGCGAGCGAGGCATTTTCCGTTTCGGTACTGCCATGCTCTATCTCTCCTCCCTCTTCATTCCTTGCTCGACTCCGGCTTCCATGCCTTCAACGCCTCCCAACGCGAATCAGCCGACTGCTGGCACGCGCAGGAAGTGTGATTCAAATTGGCGCCACATTGTGGGCACAGTCCGCGGCACACGGGGCTACACAGGGGTGCCAAGGGAATCTGCAGGGCTACCGCATCGCCAATCAAGGCATCCAGTATGATGTGATCTCCGCTGAAGCATTCGTAGGCCAAGTCTTCGTCTTTGGAGGTCACCTCTTCTCGGAATTCCTGACTTTCGGCAAAATGTACGGTAACATCCGCCGATTCCAGGCAGCGAGCACAAGCCAAACCCAAATGCGCTTGACCAGACACTTCCACTACCAACCCGGTGGAAACGTTCCGAACCAGCACATTAACCGCCGCTGGCTGACCGATGTAGATTGTATCCAATCGTTCGCGCAAGCTATCCGGCCAGGGTTCGACCAAAGTTGCCCGCTCTTCCCGGCCTGCCCATTTTCTAACATCGCTAACCCTAACACGCACGCCATACCACCTCATCAAACGTCCGTATTATATAGGCGCGTTCAGGTGTTGTCAATCTCGCCACGGTCGGGACCACGGATTAAGCAATCCCGGCAGCATAGGAAATGGCAACAGCGGGCCGGTCGGCGCAAGAAATGGTCGAAGCATCAGAACAAAGCCTACCGGAAAGCGGTACGGCATCAGCAATACGAAAAGAATGCCCGAAACGAGTACGTCCATCAAACGAGTCACCAACTGGTTGCCAACGATACCGTCACTCTGTATGTCTTCGAGAAATTGCGTATTGCAATATGATCACACGTCCGAAGGCCAAGAAAGATGCCAAGGACCGATTTCTTCCCAATGGAGGGAAAGCCCAAGCCGGGCTTAATCGTGCCATCCTATCGTCGGCATGGGGACAAGTTGTCTCGTATACCACCTACGAGGCATTACGTTTAGGCAAACTGGTCATCACTATTCCGCCCGAGTGCACTTCGCCGGAATGTGCCGTCCAGCCAGAGTCCTCCCATCGCCGCCAGAAGTGTCGTCATGCCATAGGCCCAACTGAGTCGAATCCCCGCTTGTGATACCCCATGCCCGGCATACGCGCCGTGGACCAAGAACGCCTCCACAACGACGGCGTCAATGGCCGTCCCTAGATTAATCGCCATCCGCTGGAGAGCGCCCATGACCCCCTGCGCATCCCTCCCCGCCATGCCCAGGATGCCAGTCAGGTTGGCGGGAAAGAAGGCGGCTGCCCCGAGCTCGTACGATCCGAGACAGAGGACGAGGAGGAGGAGGGGCGATCGATTCCGGGCGGTGATGGCCAGGACGGCAAAGGCCCCTGCCATGAGCCCGAGTCCTCCGAGCATCACGCGCGCGGCGCTCTGGCGGTCGAGCAAGCGGCTCGCGGGGCGTGAGAACACCACGAGCATCAACGGGGCCGACAGGTTAATGAGACCGACTTGCCATGGCGTACAATGTCCCCACAGGAGCAACGTATAAGGAGGCACCATGAAGCCGAGTG